>JAGOCP010000134.1 GCA_017998715.1 Thermoanaerobaculia bacterium
TCTCGGTGCTCGAGCTCTTCCACGGCCCGACGCTCTCGTTCAAGGACTTCGGCGTGCGCTTCCTGGCGCAGGTTCTGGCGCGTCTGCGCGAGCGTGCAGCCGGGAGGGGTGAAGGTGAGCGGCGCACCGTGCTCACCGCCACCAGCGGCGACACCGGAGCGGCGGTGGTCGACGCCTTCCATCGCCTGCCCGGCTTCGGCGCCGTCGTGCTCTATCCGGCCGGGCGGATCTCGCCGCTGCAGGAGAGCCAGATCGCCTCGCTCGGCGACAACGTGCTGGCGTTCGCCGTCGCCGGCTCGTTCGACGACTGCCAGCGACTCGTGAAGGGCGCCTTCGCCGATCCGGAGCTCGCCCGGCGCCTCGGCCTCCTGTCGGCGAACTCGATCCATCTCGCCCGGTTGCTGGCGCAGATCACCTACTACTTCGAGGCCGCGGCGCGGGCGCCGGGGAAGGTCCCGCTGGTGGTCGCCGTGCCGTCGGGCAACTTCGGGAACCTGTGTGCCGGGCTCCTCGCTCAGCGGCTGGGGGCGCCGATCGCCCGCCTCGTCGCGGCGACGAACGCCAACCGCACGGTGCCCGACTTTCTCGACGGGCAGCCGTTCGCGCCGCGAGAGAGCGTCGCGACGCTGTCGAATGCGATGGACGTCGGAGCGCCCAACAACTGGCCGCGCATCGCGCGCCTGTTCGGCGACGACGCGGCGGCGCTGCGCGCGGGCCTGCGCTGGGGAAGCGCGGACGACACCGCCACCCGCGGCGCGCTCGCCGATCTCGCGGCGCTCGGGCTGCGCGCCGACCCGCACGGCGCCGTGGCGTTCGACGTCCTGCGGCGGAGCCTCCAGCCCGGCGAGCACGGGCTCTTTCTCGCCACCGCCCATCCAGCCAAGTTCGAGACCACGCGCGATCCGGCGGCGCCGCTGCCGGCGGCGCTCGCGGAGGCCGCGGCGCGGCCGATTCTCTCCCGACCGCTCGCCGCCGACTTCGCCGAACTGCGCGCCGCTTTGCTCGATTTCGCCGGCCGAATTCCCTGTTGAACCAGAAAGGAAACTCGTCGTGACCACGCCCTTCCCGCCTCCCGCTTCACGCCTCCCCGTCGCCGTCCTCGGCGCCACCGGCGTCGTCGGCCAGCGTTTCGTGCGCCGCCTGGCGGCGCATCCCTGGTTCGAAATCCGTCACCTCGCGGCGAGCGACAGGAGCGCCGGCAAGCGCTACTCGGAGGCCTGCGACTGGCGCCTCGGCGGCGAGCCGTATGCTGGCTACGGCGATCGCGTGCTCACCCCGTGCACGCCGCAGGGGGCGCCGGCGGGGATCGTCTTCAGCGCGCTCGACACCGCGCCGGCGCGCGAGCTCGAACCGCTGTTCGCGATCGCCGGCGCCTGGGTGTTCTCGAACGCCTCCGCCTACCGCATGGAGGCCGACGTTCCGCTCGTCATACCGGAGGTGAACGCCGCCCACCTCGGGCTCATCCCGCGCCAGCGCCGCGAGCGGAGTTTCTCCGGCGCCATCGTCTGCAATCCGAACTGCACGGCGACGGTGCTGGCGATGGCGCTCGGCCCGCTGCATGCCGCCTTCGGAGTCGAAGCGGTGCTGATGAGCTCGATGCAGGCGGTGAGCGGGGCCGGCTATCCAGGTGTGCCGGCGCTCGACATCCTCGGCAACGTGATCCCGTACATCCGCGGCGAGGAAGAGAAGGTCGAAGAAGAGACGCGCAAGATGCTCGGCGCGCTGGTCGGCGAGGGGGTGGTCGAGGCGACGGCGCGGGTCTCGGCGCTCTGCCACCGCGTGCCGGTGGTCGACGGCCACACCGAGGCGGTGAGCGTGCGCCTCGCCGGCAACCCGTCGCTGGTGCTGGTGCGCGAGGTCCTCTCCTCCTTCCGCGCCCTGCCGCAGGATCTCGGGCTGCCCTCCGCGCCGCTCCAGCCGCTCGTGCTGCACGATCGCCCCGAGCGCCCGCAGCCGCGGCTCGATCTCGCGGAGTCGGCGGCAGCGACCTCTGGAATGACGGTGCACCTCGGCCGGCTGCGCGAGTGCCCGGTGCTGGGAGTGAAGTTCTCGCTCCTCGGCCACAACGCTGAGCGCGGCGCCGCCGGCGCGAGCCTGCTCAACGCCGAGCTCGCGGTAGCGACCGGCTGGTGGGCCGCCGACTAGCCCGGAGAGTCCGGGAGACGCGTCTCGGCGAAAGGCAGACGGAGCTCCGCCACGGCGCCCCCTTCGGGGTGGGTGTGCAGGCCGACCGTGCCGCCGTGGCGGAGAGCGACTTCCCGCACCAGCGTGAGACCGAGGCCTCGGCCGTCGCGCTTGGTGGAGAAGAACGGCGTGAACAGGTGCGTCGCGACCGCGGGCGCAATGCCCGGGCCGCTGTCGCGGATCGCGAGCGCCGCCGTGCGACCGTCCGCAGCGAGCGCGACCGCGATCCGCCCGCCCGCAGGCGTCGCTTCGAACGCATTGCGCAGCAGATTGACGACCGCCTGCTCGAGTTGCTCGCGATCGGCGAGAACGCAGACCTGCGCGTCCGGATCTCTCAGATGGCTCACAACGTCGAGATCGAGCGTCAAGGCGCGGCTCGTGGCCTCGGCGCGATGCAGCGTCACCAGGTCGCGCGCCAGCTCCGCGAGATCGCAGCGCCGAAGCACGGGCTCGGGCAAGCGCACGACATCGGCGAAGCCGTCGACGAAGGCAGCGAGGTGCCGGATGCGGTTCCCTGCGACGGCCAGCGCCTCGTCGATCTCCGCGGCATCGTCTCCTGCCGCGCCGCCCTCTGCCGTGCCGGAGAAGCGATCGCGGCGCGTCGCGCGGAGCATCGCGCGCGACGAGTCGAGCAGCGAGGCGATCGCGCCCGCCGAGTTGTTGACTTCGTGCGAAACGAGCCGGATGACCTTCTCGTAGGCCGAGCGTTCGCTGGCGCGGATCTCGTCGGTGATCTCCTCGATGAGGAGAAAGGTCCGTCCGAAGCCGCGATCCTCGAACTCGGCGCGCGCCACCCGGGCGCGCCGGCCGCCGGCCAGGGAGACGACCTGCACCCCGCCGGCGGCGAGGCCGGCGACGGCGGCTCCGAAGGGCGGCGGCAGCTCGGCTGCAGGGCGGCCGACGAGCGACTCCGCGACCGCGGCACCGCGGCCCAGGAGAGTGGCCGCAGCCGGATTGATCAGGTCGACGCGGCCCTCGAGATCGAGCATGACGACGCCCGCCGGAGAAGCGGAGACGAGCTTGCCGAGCAGGAGGTTGCGCGCCTCGAGCCGCATCCGCTCCCGGCGAAGCTCTTCCGAGAGGGCGTTGAACAGCGCCACCAGCTCATCGACGTCGCGCTGACCGAGAGGCCGGAAGCGGGTGACGAAGTCGCCTTCGGCGAGGAGCTCGCGGCCGCTCCTGGCCAGGTCCCGCGCCGCCCGCCCGAGGCGGAGGAAGCGCCACGACGCCGCCAGCGCGACGAGCACCGCAGCCTCGGCGAGCGCGAGACCGAGCGCGGAGGAGCGCGCTGCGTAGGCCGCGAGCGCGGCGAGCGGCACGAAGAGCAGGAGCAGCAGCAAAGGGACGCGCTGACCGAGCGTCACGCGGACCTCCGCCGGACGCTGTTGCTGCAAGCGCGGCGCCTCATCCCGGCGGCTCGTCGGCGCGCTCGAGGCCGTGCTTCTCCATCCGGCGATAGAGCGCCTGGCGGGTGATGCCGAGCTCGGCGGCGACGCGCGTGAGGTTGCCGCGGTGTGCGGTGAGGGCACGCTCGATCGCCGTCCGTTCGAGGCTCTGGAGGCGACCGGCGGCAGAGGCCATTGCCGTCGAGCCCCCGGCCCCGGGCAGAAGATCGCTCGCGGTCAGCAGGTCGTCGGGGGCGACGATGGCGGCGCGCTCGATCGTCTGCCGGAGCTCGCGGATGTTGCCCGGCCAGCGCCGCGCCGCGAGCGCGGCGAGCGCGCCCGCAGAGAGCGCGAGACCGGGGCGGCCGTGCGTCGCCGCGGCGCTGGCGAGGAAGGCACGCGCCAGGAGCTCGATGTCGCCGCGGCGTTCGCGCAGCGGCGGCAGGTGCAGGGTGATCAGGTTGAGGCGATAGAACAGATCTTCGCGAAAGCTGCCGGCGGCGATGAGCTCGCCCAGGTCGCGGTTGGTGGCCGAGACGACGCGCACGTCGACGCGCCGGGTCGCGCTCGAGCCCAGCGGCTCGAAGCTGCGGTCCTGCAGCACGCGCAGGAGCTTGACCTGCGCCGCCGGTTCGAGCTCGCCGATCTCGTCGAGAAAGATGGTGCCGCCGTGGGCCAATTCGAAACGCCCTTTGCGGTCGCTGCGCGCGTCGGTGAAGGCGCCGCGCACATGGCCGAAGAGCTCGCTCTCGAACAGCTGCGTCGGCAGGCCGCCGACGTTGACCTGAACGAACGGCCCGCCGCGCCGGCCGCTGTTGGTGTGGATCGCCTCGGCGAGGAGCTCCTTGCCGGTGCCGCTCTCGCCGGTGATGAGCACCGAAGCCTCGGACGGAGCGACACGTGCCGCGAGCTCGAGGAGAGCCACGAGCTGCGGAGCCTCGCCGAGGATCGCGGAAAAGTCGCCGCGCAGCGCGAGCGCCTCGCGCCGGCCGTTGGCGTCGCGCGCCACTTCCCGCCGGGCGCGGGCGAGACCCAGCGCCGTGGCCACGGTCGAGGCGAGGACGTCGTTCTCCCACGGTTTGGTGAGGAAATCCACCGCCCCGGCGCGCATGCCGGCAACCGCCAGCGGAATGGAGCCCCAGGCGGTGAGGAGCACGACCGGCAGCTCGGGACGAGCCGCGCGGAGACGGCGCAGGAGGTCGAGCCCCTCCTCGCCGCCGGTCGAACGCGAGAAGTTCATGTCCTGCAGGACGAGCTCCACCTCGGCGCGCGCCGCCGCGGCGAGCGCGGCGTCCGCCGTTGCGGCCTCGAGCACGTCGTAGCCACGCTGGCGGAGCAGCAGCCGCAGGGAGGCGCGGATCGCGGCGTCGTCGTCGGCGACGAGGATCATCGCCGGCTACTCGTAGCGCAGCGCCGCAGAGGGGGTGACGCGGCTCGCCAACCGGCTCGGCAACCAGGCCGCGAGTCCGCAGAGCATCAGCAGCGCGAGGCCGGCCGCCCCCAGGCCGCCGGCGACCACGGACAGGGGCACGGCGCCGACGAGGTCGAGGAGAGGCAATTGGATCGCCGCCAGCGTCCCCGCGACGACCGCGGCCGCGGCGAGCAACAGCATCTCGAGCACGAACTGACGATGGATCGCCGGGCCGGTGGCCCCCACCGCGCGGCGCAGGCCGATCTCGCGCGTTCTTTCGGTGACGTTCTGCCAGACCACACCGACGAGACCCAGGGCAACCATGGCAAGGAGAAAGCTTCCCACAATCCCGCCGGCGACGAGCGGTGCCGCCCGCAGCCGGAGATTGGTGCGCCGGAAGTCGCTGAGCGGCTGAACGTCGAACGACCAGGCGGGAGCGACGGCCTGCAGCCGGCGGGCGAGCGGCTCGCCGAAGGCGGCGCCGGTGCCCGGGCGCAAGCGCAGCAGGATGTGCCCCGGCGGTCGGTGGCCGGTGTCTCCCACCCGCACACGTTCGAAGAAGAAGTGCCCCGGGCCGGACAGCTCGCCGCCCGCGCGATAGTCGGAGACCACCCCGACGACCTGCCGGCGGTCTGCGGCTGGAAGGGAGTCCCCGTCCGCCTCGTCGAGCGCCTGGCCGATGGCCGCCTGGGCGGAGCCGAAGACGCGCACCGCGAGGTCGCGATCGAGGACGACGGGGGCCGCGCCGTCGTCCGCCGGCGAGAACCAGCGCCCAGCGACGATCTCGAGGCCCATCACGCGCTCGAAGTCGTCGGTGACCTCGTTGAGCGACGAGTCGAAGCGCTCGCCGGCGTGCTCGAACTCGCTCTCCATCGAGGAGAGATCGAACGGCACGACGTGGCAGCCGGCGGCGGCCTCGACCTCGGGCAGCGCGCGCACCTCCTGCAGCAGGCGGGCGAAGCCTTCGGCCTCCGCGGGCTCGAAGAAGTCGTCGCTCGAGCGCTGGTAGTCGATCCGCGCGACCAGCACGCCGGCGGGCTCGAAGCCGAGCGGTCGGTTCCAGTTGGTGGCCTGGTAGAGCGCTGTCGTAGTGACCAGCGCGACGACGAGGAAGGTGACGAAGAGCTCGAGCAGCAGCAGGGCGGTAGAGCGCTTGCGGTTCCAGGTCAGACGAAGCAGATGGCGGATCATCGCGGGCCTCCGGCGAGTGCGGTGATGGGAGCGAGCCGCGACATGCGATAGGCCGGCCAGAGACCGGAGAGCAGGCTGAAGAAGACGGCTCCGGCCAGCGCCCAGCCGGCCACCCGCAGGTTGAGGCCGAGAGCGAGGTGGGGCACCAGGCCGCTGGCGTTGATGGCGGCGAGGGTGAGGCCCGAAAGCAGGAAGCCCAGGGCTCCGCCGAGCAGCGAAACCACCAGATTCTCGAGCAGGAACTGCCCCAGGAGCGCCCGGCGGGGAGCGCCGAAGGCGCGGCGCACGCCGATCTCCGCCGCACGTTCGGCGGCGCGCGAGACGTTCAGGTTGGTCAGATTCACCGCCGGCAGCAGCATGAAGAGCACTCCCAGGCCGATGAGCAGGGTGCGCAGGTTCCCCGGGTGCGACTGGTCGAGGCGCGAGGCGAAGAGCATCCGCGACACGGCCTCGAACTTGGTGTCGGCGCCGCCCGCGAGAACCGGAAAGTCGCGATTCGGCGAGGTTGTCGTCCGGATGCGGCGTCCGATCTCCGCGCGGATCCCCGGCAGCGCTGCGGCGGAGTCGGCGACGAAGACGGCCATGAAGCCGCCGACGTACTCCGACTTGTAGCGCTCCGAGCGCGCGGTCGAGATCGGCACCCAGACATCGGCCGCCGGCAGCAGCTTGACGATCGCGACGTCCTCGACGACGCCGGTGACCCGGAAGCGCTGACCGTCGACCTCGATCCAGCGTCCGACCGCAGGACCGCCGCCGAGGAGCTTGTCGCGCATCGCCACGCTCACCACGGCGACGAAGTTGCGGTCGCGCTCGTCGTCGTCGGTGAAGGGAGCCCCCTCGAGGAAGCGCAGGTCGAAGACGCGCCAGAAGGCGCCGTCGGTGCGCTTGACGAACAGGTTGACCTTTTCGCCGTCGACGTAGGCGGCGGCGCGGTTCGGCACGGTGAAAAAGGTCTGCTCGGCGACTTCGGGGAGATCACGCATGTGGCGGTCGAGAAATCCGTAGCCGGGGCCGGAGCTCTGCCCGCCGCGTTCGCCGTAGCTCCCCATGGCCAGGAGACCGACGGCGCGCTCGAGCCGGGTCTCCGGCGGCCGGTTGCCGAAGACCTCGTCGAGGAGCGCCGCGGCGGTCGAGACGACGAGCAGCGTCGCCGCGATGGTGAACAGGCTGACGGCGGTGAAGCCTTTGCGGCGCAGCAGCACGCGTCCGGCGAGCTTGAGGTGGTGGCCGAGCGACATCGTGGCTCTCCTAGTTGACCAGACGGCCGTCGAACAGGCGGACGGTGCGCGCCGTGCGCGCCGCCATCCTGGGATCGTGCGTCACCATGACGACGGTGGTCTCGTCCTTGCGGTTGAGGTCCTCGAGGATGCCGACGATCTCGTCACCCATCCGGCTGTCGAGGTTGCCCGTAGGCTCGTCGGCGAGCAGCAGGCTCGGTCCGCCGACGATGGCGCGGGCGATTGCCACGCGCTGCTGCTGGCCGCCGGAGAGCTGGTTGGGAAAGTGGCTCGAGCGAAAGGAGAGCCCGACCCGGTCGAGAGCTGCGAGCGCCCGCTCGCGCCGCTCCTTGGCGGAGAGCTTGCGCTCGCCGCTGCGGTAGAGGAGAGGAATCTCGACGTTGTCGGCCACCGACAGGTCGGGCACGAGGTGAAAGGTCTGGAAGACGAAGCCGATGTGCGTGTTGCGCAGCCGCGCGAGCGCCGCATCGCCGGCGCGGCTGGCGTCGTGACCGGCGACGCGCAGCAGGCCGGAGGTCGGCGTGTCGAGCAGGCCGATCAGGTGGAGGAGGGTCGACTTGCCGGAACCGGAGGGTCCCATGATCGAGAGGAACTCCCCCTTGGGGATGGCCAGGTCGATCTCGGAGAGGGCGAGAGTCTCGATGCGGTCGGTCTGATAGGTCTTGCGAACGTGCTGAAGCTCGATCATGGGCAGCTCCCGAGGAGGTCTAGTGGCGGTCTAGTGGAGGTCGAGGCGTTCGATGTGGGCGAAGGAGGAACTGTCGGAGACGACGATGCGGTCGCCCTCGGCGAGCCCGGAGAGGACCTCGATCTCGTCGCGGCCCGCGAGCCCGAAGGTGGCGAGGCGGCGCTCGAGGCGGGAGCCGGCGACGACGAAGATCTGTTGCCGCGCCCCTGCCGAGGCGAACGCGGGGCGCTGCACCTTGAGGACGCCGAGGCGCTCGTCGAGCACCACATCGACGTCGACGCGCAGCGCGTTGCGCAGTGCCGGGTGCTCGGGCCGGTCGAGGAGGGCGGTGAACTTCACCGACGCGTCGGCGAGCGTCGGATCGACGCGTGCGATGCGGCCGGTCAGCCGCTCGCCGGCTGCGGCCTCGAAGCTCACCGCGAGGCCGGGGGCGAGCCGCGGCGCGTGGAGCTCGGCGGCCGTCGCTTCGAGGCGGAAAGCGCCGAGGTCGGCGACGCGCGCGACCACGTCGCCGGGGCGGACCAGCGCCCCCTCGTCCGCCAGCACGTAGGTGACGATGCCGTCGCGGTCGGAGCGCGTGGTCGCCAGGGCGAGCTTCCGCGCCAGCTCGTCACGTTCCTTCTCGACGATCGCGAGGTCGAGAGCGCCGCCGCTCAGCCGTTCGGCGCGCGCCGCGCGCACCGCGACGACGGCGCCACGGAGCTCGTCCACGACCAGCTCCGCCTTCTTGCGCTGGACCTGGGCGGCGAGAAGCTCTCCCTCCGAGATCAGGCCGTCGGTCGCGAGCCGCGTGCGCTGCGCCAGCACCACCCCGGCCTCCTCGAGGTCGAGCTCGGCTTCGGCCAGGCGGCGTTCGAGCTCGGCCACTTCGCGGCCGCTGTCGAGCTCGAGCTGGCGATGCAGATGGCGGGCGCGTGCCACGCGATCGTCGAGGCGGGCGAGATCGGACTCGGCCGCCGCGAGATCGAGCTCGAGGATCGCCTCGTCGCGGTGAATGGTGTCGCCCGGGCGCTTGAGCACGCGCACGACGCGTCCTTCGACCGGCGCGAGCAACTGCTCCTCGAACGCCGGCGCGAGGCGGCCCTGGGCCGGGATACTGGCGACGAGCGTGCCGCGCTCGACGGTGGCGAAACGGAGCTCCGCGCGCTCGACCGAGGGGCGCAGGGCGCGGGAGGCGGCGAAGAGTACGACAACGACACTCGCGACGACGAGGCCGATACGTGTCGCAGTGCGGCGCCGGCGGCGGCGATGTTCGTCGGGAGTGAGTTCGCGGTCCATGGAGTTGCCCACGCCGGACCTCAATCCACGCCGCGTGCCAACGGCCGAACCCTGTGAAATCAGCCCTCTGCGAGGTCCTGCCGGCGCCGCCGCCGTCCGCTGGCGGACGCTGCTGTCCGTTTCCGGACGTCAGCGCGCGGGGTTCTCCCCTGCGGCCGCTCCGTCGGAACGACGTCTCACGGCTTGCGCGGCGCCGGCAGGTGCTGGCCGCCCTGATGCAGAACGAGCGAGACGGCGCGGCCGC
>JAGOCP010000135.1 GCA_017998715.1 Thermoanaerobaculia bacterium
CGGTAGAGCGCGGCATCGGCGTGGGCGAGCGTGCCTTCGAGGTTGCTCTCCGGTCGATGCTCCGCGAGGCCGAACGAAAGGGTCACCGGGAGGACGAGCTCGCCGCTCGCGAGTGGCCTTTCGACGACCCTGCGGCGAATCGACTCGGCCACCAGCGTGGCGCCGTGCGTGTCGGTTTCGGGCAGCAGCAGGACGAACTCCTCGCCTCCCCAGCGCGCGACCAGATCCTGGGCGCGCAGCGAGCTGCGCAGCAGGTCGCCGAGCAGCTGTAATGCGCGGTCGCCGGCGGCGTGGCCGTGCAGGTCGTTGATGCGTTTGAAATGGTCGGCATCTGCCATCACGACGCAGAACGGTTTGCGCGAGCGGCGACTGCGTTCGATCTCCGCCGCCCCCTTCTCGAGGAAGCCGCGCCGGTTCAGCAGGCCGGTGAGGGAGTCGGTGCGCGACGCTTCCGCCAGGCGGGCATTGGCGGCCTGAAGCTCGAGGGTGCGCTCTTCGATGCGCTCTTCGAGCTCCTGGCGCAAAGCGCCGAGCTCGCGATAGTCGCGGTCGAAGCGGTTGCTCAGCGACCTCGCCGAGGCGAGGAAGAGAACGATGAAGCCGGCGAGCGCCAGGGCGGGAACCTGCGGCAGCCAACCGACCAGCATCGCGAGGTCGGCCAGCAGGCAGAGGATGAGCACGAGGATGCCGCGCGCGACGAGGCGGGAGTCTGGATCGCCCCCGCGCCCGGTGCGGAAGGCGCGAAGCATGGCGCCCAGAAGCAGCAGGCCACAGGGGAGGAGCGCGACCAGGATCGAAGTCCCGGCCTGGAAGGGTAGGGGCGCGGCCAGGACGGCAGTCAGCTGTAAAGCGCGCGTGCCCGCGCCGGTCGGCTTGCGCCCGAGCGAGACGACCAGCTCGTAGACGCAGATCGTCGCCGCGGCCACGGCGAGCTGGTTCAGCGACGCGAGCCACGGGTCGATCGCCGGATCCTGGCGGCGCATGACGAAGCCGGTGAGGTCGACGGTGAGGGCGCTTGCGCTGGCGCCGGCGAGCCAGAGGTAGCCCGGACGGTCGCGCCGACGCAGCCAGAGGTCGAGATGCGCCGCGCCGAAGAGCAGGTAGAGACCGGCCCCGAAGGCGTCGATCAGTTCGGCGAGAGTGGCCACGTCGCCCCATTATCCGGTGCGGGGCGTGCCGACGCCAGCGCGGGCCGGCGGCCTTCATGCTGACCGGTGGAGGTCGCGGTATCTTCCCCAGTCTGCGCGGTGCGACCGGGGGGGAGCGGACATGGGCAAAGGGCGATTGGAGGCTTTCAGCGACGGGGTCATCGCAATTCTCATCACGATCATGGTGCTGGAGCTCCGAGCTCCGCACGGCACGGAGCTCGCGGCGCTGCGTCCGCTGCTGCCGGTCTTCATGAGCTATCTGCTGAGCTTCGTCTACCTCGGCATCTACTGGAACAACCACCATCACATGCTGCACCTCGCCGCGCGGGTGAACGGCTCCGTGCTGTGGCCGAATCTGCATCTGCTGTTCTGGCTTTCGCTGGTGCCGTTCGTGACTTCGTGGATGGGTGAGAACCCGCGCGAGGTGGTGCCGGCGGCGGCCTACGGCACCGTCCTGCTGATGGCGGGCGTCGCCTACTTCATCCTGGCGCGCGCCCTCGCGCGTCTGCACGGACCGGAGTCGAAGATCGCCCGGGCCCTCGGCAAGGACGTGAAGGGAATCCTCTCGGTGGTTCTCTACGCCGTTGCCATCGTCCTCGCTGCGATCGATACCCGGCTGTCCCAGGCGCTCTACGTCGCCGTCGCGGTGATCTGGATCGTCCCCGACCGCCGGATGGAACGGGCGCACGACGCCTGAGGCGGGCCAGAACTTCGGCCGCCTGCCTGCGTATCTGGGGAATCCGCAGACGAATTCCACCCCGCTGCCCCGGAGGAGAGACCTACATGCCGAAGCGAACCGCAGCCGCTCGCGCTTTTTTGATGCTCGTCGCTCTCGCGGCCGGGCGAACCGCCTCCGCCCAGTCGCCGCCGCTCACCGTGCCGCAACCTTCGCAGGCGGCCAGCGTCTCCCAGACGGTCGGCCTGACCGAGATCACGATCTCCTACCACCGGCCGCGGGTCCAGGGGCGCAAGGTCTGGGGTGAGCTCGTCCCCTACGGCGAGGTCTGGCGCGCCGGCGCGAACGAGAACACGACGATCGAGTTCTCGACTGCGGTCGAGGTGGACGGCCACCCGCTCGCCGCTGGCCGCTACGGCTTTCACACCCTGCCCACTGCGGGCGCCTGGCAGGTGATCTTCTCGTCGGTCGACAGCAACTGGGGGAGCTTCGCCTACGACGCCAGGGAGGACGTCCTGCGCGTCGAGGTAAAGCCGGAAGCTGCGCCGTTCGAGGAGGCGCTCGCCTTCACCTTCGACGACGCCACCGCCCGCGAGACGACCGTCGCGCTGCGCTGGGAGAAGCTCCGGGTGCCGTTCAAGGTCACCGTCGATACCCCCGAGATCGTCTACCAGAGCCTCAAACGGGAGCTCCGCGGCCTCGGCCAGTTCTTCTGGCAGCCGTGGAACCAGGCGGCGACGACGCTGCTCACCAGCAAGGTGCACCTCGACGACGCCATGGTCTGGGTCGACAAGTCGATCGCCATCCAGAAGAACTTCGCCAACAGCTTCACCAAGGCACGGCTGCTCGGAGAGAAGGGCGATGCCGCCGGGGCGAAGAAGCTCATGGACGAAGCACTCCCCGGGGCGAACGAGGCCGAGCTCAACGCCTACGGCTACCAGCTGATGGGCGGCGGCAACACCGCCGACGCCGTGGCGATCTTCCGCGAGAACGTCAAGCGCCACCCGGAGTCGTGGAACGCGCACGACAGTCTCGGCGAGGCCCTCGCCGCTCAGGGAAAGAAGGCCGAGGCGGCGACTCTGTACCGGAAGGCGCTGACGATGGCTCCCGAAGCGCAAAAGGCGCGTATTCAGGCGGTGCTCGACGGTCTGCAGAAGTAGCTCCGAGCGCCATCCGGCCGCAGTCGGACTCCCGCCGCCGCCAGCTCTCGGCGCGGCGGGAGCCGGTCCCGTAGACTCAGCCGCATGGAAGAGGACTTCTGGATCACCTGCCCTTACTGCGGCGAGGAGATGGAGGTACATCTCGAGGCCGACGTCACCGGCAGTCTGGTGCAGGACTGCGCGGTCTGCTGCAACCCCTGGCAGCTGCGGGTCGCCGGAGAGGGCGCGACCCGGCGAGTCGCCGTGAGTCGGGCCGACGGGTCGGACTGAAATGGCCGCCGCTCAGCCGCCCACGAAGTCGATCCTCTGGTATCGCTGGTTCGGATCGCTCGCCCTCGCGGCGGCGATCGTGACCTTCCTGACCGCTGTGCTGGTGGAGCTCTCCGCTCCCGGCGCGCCGGAGAATCGGCCCTATTTCTGGACGGCGGTGGTTTGCAATCTGGGTTGCCTGATCGTCCTGCCCGTCCTGCTGCTGCGTGCCATCCGCTTCCGCCGTCTGGCGCGCAAGGATTGGCGCGCGGTGCTGATGCGCGCCGTATGGGGAGGCCCCTTCGGCACCCTGGGAGCGCTTTGGGATCTGTGCGCCGAGCCCCCCGGAGAGGCGAACGCCGGCGCGGAGAGACGATGAACGCACTTTTCGCCAGTGGACTGTTCCACTCGCCCCGGTTGCCTGTCTCAACAGTGCGTGAGGCCACTTCCTCTTTCCCCCGATCCCTTGGCGGCTGCGGCCGCTCCTTCGGTCGCGCCGATTTCCGGCCCGGCTGCGGGATCGGCTAGGCTGGCGGCAAGACCGGCCGGCGAGCCGTCGCGGCTGCTCGCGTTCCCGGCGGTCGCGGCAGTCGCGTCCGGGCAGCCTTCCGGTCGGCCAGCGGCAAGCGAAACCGGGGAGACGATGGAGAAGATCGCAGAGTGGAGCGACGAGGAGATCGTGCGGGGGGCGCGGGCAGTCGAGCACGACCCCGACCTGGCGGCGCGCCACCTCGACGTTCTCTTCCGGCGCTACCAGACGCGTGTCGTCGCCTGGTGCCTGCGGATCAGCGGCCGGCGGGAAGAGGCCGCCGACCTCGCGCAAGAGGTCTTCGTCCGTGTCTACGAACGCCTCGAGACTTTCCGCTTCGAGAGCTCCTTTGCCACCTGGCTCTATCTCGTCACCCGCAGCGTGACGATCAATCGCTCGATCTCCAACCGGCGGCGTGACGCCGATTCGATCGACGACGAGGGCTTCCTCGAGCCGGCCGCTCCCGGACCGAGCGTCGAAGAGGCGGTCGGCCAGGCGCTCCTCGTGCAGCAGTTGCGCCAGAAGATCGCTGCCGATCTCGAGCCGCTCGAGGCGCGGATCCTCCATCTCCATTTCGTCGACGGGTTGACGCTCGCGGCGATCGACCAACTGCTCGAGCTCGGCAACAAGTCCGGCGCGCGCGCCTATCTGGTGAGCGCCAAGCGCAAACTGCAGCGCAGCTTTTCTGCCTCCATCCCCGAGAGAGGGCTGTCATGACGACCACCGACTTCGATCGCAATCAGCTGCTGCGCCAGGCCCTGCAGCCCGAGGCCGGGTGCCCCCCGCTCGCCGAATTGCTGGATGGCCTGTTCGCCGGCGCCGAGGGCGCCAGGGCGGAAGAGCTGCGGACCCACGCCGCGAGCTGCCCGGCCTGCGCCGCCGAGCTGGCGCTGGCCGGCGCTTTCGACGCCGAGCCCCGGAACGCCGCCGAGGAGCAGGAGATCGCCTGGGTTGCGGCGCAGCTCCAGCCGCCGGCGGCGATCGCACGCATGGCCACCCAGGCGGGCTCGCCGGTCTCCGCGCCGGCGCCGCAGCTGGCGCGCGTTCTGCCGATGGCCCCGCACGCGGCGAAGCGCGCCAAGCTCGCGCGCCAGTCGGCCGGCACGCCGATGTGGAGCCGCTGGGCGGCGGCGGCGATCGTCGTCATCGGGCTGGGCCTCGCTTTCGAGTGGGGACATCGCAGCTTTGCGCCGGCGCTCCCCGACCGGTCGGATGCGCTCTCGCCCGATGTGGTGCGCAGCGGCGAGGTGCGCCTCGATACGCCGGTCGGTGTTGTCGAAGTTGCCGGGATCGACAGTCTGCCGCCGTTCGCCTGGCGCCCGGTCGCCGGCGCGACGAGCTATCGCCTCGAGCTGCGCGACGTCGCCGACGACCTTCTCTGGCAGGGCGACTCGACGGCGGCGACGCTCGTCGCGCCGCCGGAGCTGCGCGCGAAGCTCGCGACGCTGGTCACCTATCGCTGGAACGTCACCGCTCTCGATGCCGCGCAGAGTGCGATCGGGCACTCCGCCATCGCCAGCTTCCGCGTCGAGCCGCCGACGAACTAGCCTCGCCGCACGGAACGGCGCCACCCTGAGACGAGCGCCAGGAGCCCGGCGACGACGGCCGCCGCGGCGAGCCAGCGCCAGGCGGCCGGCGGCGGCGCGACCGCTCCGGGATCGCCCAGGAGGACGAAACCGGCCCAACCGGGCGCCGCACTCCAGCGCGCATCGTGGGCGAGACGGAGCTTGGCGCGGCGCAGGGCGACGGCCGGGCGCGTGCCGCGCGCGAGCTCGAAGTAGAACTGCTCCATGAGCGCTGCCGTTGCGGCATCTCCGACTTCCCACAGCGAGGCGACGACGCCGGAGGCGCCGGCGCCGAGCAGCGCACCGGAAAGACTGGCGAGCGCCCGGCCCTCGCCGGGGCCGGAGGCGGCAGAGGTCTCCGCCAACGCCGTCCTGCAGGCCGAGAGAACGGCGAGCTCGACCGCGAGGGGCATCCGGGCGAGCTCCGGAGCCGTCACCAGTCCGTCGCTCGCGCTGTCGGACTCGCCGTTCGCGATATCGGAATCGCCGCTCGCGATATCGGACTCGCCGCGCGCGGCGAGGAAGAGGGCCACACCCCCGGCGAGGCTCTCGTCGACGATCGTGTGGGCAGCGATGTGCAGGACGCGGACGCCCTCCGCCGTGCGTTGGCGCAGCTGCGTCTCGGTGGCCGCCGCGCCGATGTCGACGACACTCGGGTCGCCGAGATAGCCGGCGGCGATGCGGGCCTCGCGCGCTGCGCCGGGAAGGGCCGGCAACCCGAACCGCCGCGCGAGGAGGCCGGCGAAGCTGCTGGTTTCCCCGGCGCCGACGCTGCTCGGGAGCGCCGGGTCGGCGAGCGCCGCGAGCCGCCAGCGTGCGGTCGCCGCCGGAGCGCGCAGATGCGCGAACACCGAGAGACTCGGTAGGTAGCTCACCGCGATGCGATCGATCAGCATGGCGCTGCCTCCCGCCGAAGGCAGCAGCTCGAACGGCAGGTAGAACAGCCGGCCGTCAGGGACGATGCGCAGCTCGCCCCTCGTCGGCAGCTCCGCCGGCAGCAGTTGGCGGGCGAGCTCGACGAGGTCGTCGGGCGCCGCGGTCTCGGCGTTGGCGAGGCGACGATGCGTCCGCTGGATCCGGCGCAGCGGCGCGGCCGTGTCGCCGGCGTCGGCGAGGCTCCAATGGCCGCCGGCCAACTGCCAGCGCCACAGCCGGCGCTCACCGAAAAAGTAGGCGAGTGTCGAGCCCAGGCGTGGCGTCGCCGCCAGGATCCCGGCCGGCGAGAGCGGCTGCGCCACGCCGCCGCCGAGCGCGTCGAGGAGCTCGCGCGCCTTCGCCTGCTCTGCCATGGCGAGGGCTTCGAGCGCCGCTGCCTCTCGTTCGGCTTCCGAAATCGAGAGCGCGCGCTCCGCCAGGAGGTCGACGGCGGTGGCGTAGACGGCGCGCTGGTCGGCGAGCAGGCCACTGCGCAAGGCGGAGCTCTCGAGCTCCCCGCCGACTTGTTCAATCTCGGCGATCGCGGCGCGCAAATGAGCGAGCGCCGCCGCGGAGTCGCCGGTCGCGCGCGCCACCCTGCCGAGACCGGCCTCGGCGGCCCAGCGACCGGCAGCGGCATCCGAAGCGGCGGCGGTCGCGAGCGCCAGCGTGAAAGCCTGGTGCGCAGCCGCGAGATCGCCGCTCTGCAGGAGGAGGTCGCCCTGGGCGCAGCGGATACGCAGCTCCTCGCCGCGGTCGCCGCTGGCGAGTGCGAAGGCTAAAGCCTGGGCGATCTCGGCGGCCGCTGGCTCGGGTGACCGCAGGTTCAGCTGCTGGACGAGGGCGCGATTGAGGTGGACGTTGGCGAGAGCGGCGCGATTTCCCAGCCGTTCATAGGCGACACGGGCGCGATCGAGCAGGACGAGGGCGCGTCGAGGGTCGCCGAGGTTGCGGTAGAGCACCGCCAGATTGACGGCCAGCGCGGCCGTTTCGGAGCTGTCCGTCTTGCCTGAGCCTGCGGCGAGTGCCGGCCCGGAGATCGGCCGGAGCTCGGCCAGGGCCTCGGAGTAGGCGCCGAGCTGCTCGAGTGCCACGCTGCGGTTCATCCGCACATAGTCGAGCTCGGCGTCAGGCCAGTCCTCGACCCCTGCGGCGAGGGCTTGACGCGCCACCGCCTCCTCCTGCGCGAGCCAGCGCAGAGCCGCGCGAAAATCGCCGCCGCCGATCGCCAGCGCCGCGAGATTCGACAACACCAGAGATTCCAGTTCCTGCAGGCGCTGCGCCCGGTGGCGCTCGAGCGCTTCGAGGTAGCTCGCTTCGGCCGCCCGCCGATCGCCGGTCATCTCGAGCGCCAGGCCGAGACTGTTGAGCGACCGGCCGAGGGCGCCGTGGTCGTCGGCGGGAGCGCCGGCGGTGCTCGCGGCGCGCTGGGCAAGCGCGGCGCTGCGGCAATGCGGCAGAGCTTCGGAGTAGCTCCCGGAGTCGTTCAGACGCTCGCAGAGGCTGCGCTCGGCCTCGGCCACGGAAGAAGCCGCCGGCAGGGTCGCTGGCAACGTTGCCAGGAGCAGGGCGAGCGCTGCCGGTCGGCGAAGGGTCACCGGCGAATCCTATGGTGTCGAAGGCGGCGGCGCAGGCTCGCCCGACAAGACAGCGGCCCCGGAAGGAAGTCTCCGGGGCCGCGGGGGGAGTGGAGTGAAGCGGGGAAGTTACTGCGGACAGGCGCGGAAGGTCGAGACGTCCTGGATGGGTGCCGCCGCGAGACCGAGCGGGTTACGGTACTGCTTCGAGACTCCGGTCTGGGTGTCGGTCACGGTCAGCGTGAAGTCCACGTTGGTCGTGGCGGAGAAGAAGACCCAGTAGGCGTTCAAGCCCGGGACGTTGCAGCCGTCGACGACCTTGATCAGCATCTCGACGTTGTCCTGGTTGAAGAACCAGAAGAGGCCGGTCTGGCTGGAGTAGGTGACCGCCTTGCCGGCGCCGGTGCCGACGTTCGGTGTGCGGTAGGTGATCTGCGCGGCGAAGCGTCCACCGAGAAGGCACATGTTCGTCGCGCTCGGGATGCAGGCGGCCTGCGACGCGTCGTTGTCGAGCAGGTTGAGCAGCGCCGAGCCGCGGACCGAGTCGATCCCCGCCCCGCCGGTGGCATTCGTGAGAGCCAGCAGGATGGTCTCGGTATCTTCGATCAGGGTGTCGTCGAGCACCGGCACCTGGAAGGTCCTGCTGCTGCCGTCGTTCGCCGCCCAGGAGAGCGTGCCCTCGACGGCCTCGAAATCCTCGCCTGCCGCGGCGCTGCCGGAAGCCGCCGAGTAGTCGACGGTGACCGCGCCGCGCTCGCCCTGCGAGCGCTCGACCGTGATCACCGCGAACGCCTGACCTTCGATCACCTGGTAGCTCGCCTCGCTGAACTTGAAGGTACCCGGGCGATTGTTGTTGCCGCCCGGCGGGACACCGCCGGTCTCCAGGATGGTGAGCACGGCGGTCCCGCGATCGCCGTCGATCACGGCGCCGCCGGTCGGATTGGAGAGCGTCAGGTTGACCGTTTCGTTGCCCTCGGTGATGCCATCGTTGACGAGCGCAATGGTAAAGGTCTTGGTCGCGCCGTCGCCCGGGCCCCAGGTGATGGTGCCGGAGACCGCAGCGTAGTCGGAACCGTCGCTCGCCGTGCCGTCCGAAGTGGCGTAGTCGATCGACGCCGAGCCGGCCTCGCCGCGCGAACGCTCGACGGTGATCACGGCGACGCCGCCGCTCTCGAGACCGAGGAAGGTGCTTTCGTCGAACTTGATCACGCCCGAGCCGTCACCCGTGCAATCGTCGCCGGGCTCACAGCCGCCGCCGGAGCCGCCGCTGCCGCCGGAGCCACCGCTGCCGCCGGAGCCACCGCTGCCGCCGGAGCCACCGCTGCCGCCGGAGCCGCCGCTGCCGCCGGAGCCACCGCTGCCGCCGGAGCCACCGCTGCCGCCCGAGCCGCCGCTTCCGCCGGAGCCGCCGCTTCCACCGGAGCCACCGCTGCCACCGGAGCCACCGCTGCCACCGGAGCCGCCGCTTCCACCGGAGCCGCCGCTTCCACCGGAACCGCCGCTTCCACCGGAACCACCGCTTCCACCGGCGCCACCGCTGCCACCGGAGCCGCCGCTGCCGCCGTCGCTGGCGAGGATGACGACGCTCGCGGTGCTGCGGGTCGGATCGATGGTGGCACCGCCGGTGGCGTTCGACAGCGCCAAAACCAGGCTCTCGCCCGGCTCGCCCGCGGCGTCGTCGAGGATCGGCACGGTGATGGTGCGGCTGGAGCCGTCGCCGGCGGCCCAGCTGAGCGTGCCGGTGACGGCTTCATAGTCGGCTCCGGCCGTGGCGGAGACGTCGCCCGAC
>JAGOCP010000464.1 GCA_017998715.1 Thermoanaerobaculia bacterium
TCGGACGGCTATCCTCAGGAGTGCCGGGGAGAGAAGCTCTATCGCTTCTCGTTCGTGCAGCAGCCCAAGCCGATCGAGCGTCACATGCCGGTCTATTCGGACAAGGCTCGCAATTCGAAGGTCAAAAGGCTGGTCTCCGTGCGATTGGCGGTCCTATCCTCCGGCGAAGTCTGCGAGCCGAGGATCATCGAAGGGCTGCACCCTGAGGTGGACGCTTCGATTCTGGCGGCGGTGCGAACGTGGCGCTTCACTCCCGGGACGTACAAAGGCACCCCCGTAGCCGTTGGGTGGTACCAGCCTTTCCATATCGATTTCAGCGACCCTGATCCGGCGGCGTTGAGGCGGGCGGCGGAGAGGCAGGAGGCTGAGAGGCGAGCGGCGGAGAGAGCGGCGCTCCGAAACGGTGGAGCCGCTCCAGTACCTTGATCGGCTGCTGCAGATTGCCAGCTCATTGTCAGCTCATCCGCCGGTCGGCGTCGTCTTTCTCGAGCGGCTCCTCGACGGAGCCTCCACCGCCGGCGAAGGTTTTCAGCGCGACGCTTCGGCGAAGGCGAGCCCTTCGAGGTCCGCCAGTGCCAGGTCGCGATTCCGCCAGTTGCGCGGCAGGATGAAGGTGACGGCGTCGCCCAGGAGGAGCGGGCGGCCGTCGATCCGGGGATGACCTTTCACGTGGGCGAAGAGCAGGGTGTCGAAGTGCTCCGGATGGAAGATGCCGAAGGCGACGAGGTCGGAGACGAGGACCCCGTGAGGCTCCAGCCACTCTTCGTGGGCGGACCTGTGGAGCTCCTCGACGATGGCGACGACGGTCTCGCCTTCGTAGGGAGCGGGCGCGGCCGGGACCGGGGCAGAGGCGCCCGCGGTCCGGGGGGCGGGGTGGTTCCCGCAGGCGCCGACCCCCAGGATCAGGCAGCAGGCGAAGAGCGCGCGGCAGGGAGCGAGCGCAGCAGCGAGTGTCATCACTTCAGGGTGCGCTATCCGCCCGCCGGCGGGGCCAGGGAGTCGCCTCGATTCAGTGGACCGGGGCTTCTCCCGGCGAGACCTGGGCGCCCGCCAGCCCCTCGAGCCGCAGCGAGAGAGTCCGCAGGAGCGAATCGAGCTCGTCGAGCGTCAGCCAGGTGAAGATCCTCTCGAGCTCTGCCGTTTCGAGAGTCGTCACGCCCGTTATTCCACCTTGGTGGCGATCCACCAGGTCGAACCGCCGCCCTCCCTGACGCCGCTGCGGCGGTCGGCATCGTCCTTCTTGACCGGCTCCTGCACTGAGACTCCTCCGGCGGCAATCGCCCGGCGGTAGGACTCGTCGACATCCGCGACGTAGACGTGGACGTGCGCCGCGATGGCCGGCCAGCCCTGGGAGCCGTCGGCGAGCATGACGACGGTGTCGTCGATACGCACCTCGGCGTGCATCACCCGGCCGTCCGGGCCGGCGAAGCGGCGGATCTCGACCGCATCGAAGGCCTTCTGCAGGAAATCGATCGTCGCGTTGGCGTCGGAGACGACGAGGTACGGCGAGACGCTGTTGTAACCGGACGGCTTGAACTCGCTGGTCATCGGTTCTCCTCGAGGGTCACTCGGGTGGAAGGGGCAGGCCGTGCGTCCGCAGGAAGGTGAGCTTGTCCCAGTAGCCGCGCTGGAAGACGATGCGGTCGTCGACGACGTGGAAGAAGCCGCAGCCGCGGAGGCCAAGCGGGTCGCGCCACTCGAGGATCGCCCATTCGCCGTCCTCGAACAGGCTCTCGACGATGCAGACCATCGGCGCCGCAGCGAAGCCGGCGGCGAACATCTCGCGGATCGCCGCGCGCCCCTTGACCGGCGATTCGGCAACCTGGTGATTGACGGCGTCTTCGGCGTAGTACGCCGCGACGGCGTCCGCGTCGGCCCGGTTGAACGCTTCCACCCAGAGGCGGACGATGGCACGGGGTCTCATGGCGGCTATCCTAACCAACGCCCGGCGAGGGTTCGAAGCGCGAAGCGAATGTCCCCGAACTGCCCGCCGGTGCGCATCCTTCGATATGGCGCCTCTCGAGATCGTCTACGAAGTCCCGCCTGGGCTCTACCAGCGTGCCTTTCGCGCCTACCTGTGGCGGAAGGTGGGCGGATTCGCCATCGGCGCCGCGCTCGCGCTCCTGCTTGCGGCGGCGGTGGCGCCGAGCGAGCCCTGGCTTTCCGGATTTCTCGCCGGGCTCGCCGTCGCCTATCTGCTCAACCTCGCGCGGCTGCAGCGCAGCGTGGCAAAGCTCGCGCGAGCACGTGGAGCTGGTGCGGTGACGCTGCGTATCGACGAGGCGGGAGTGGGCTTCAGCTCGGAGCGCGGCGACTGGAAGGTCTTGCGGCGCAACATTCGCGCCGTGCGTCGGATCGGGGAGGTCGTCGAGCTCGATCTGGGGAGCAGCGAGCCGCCGGTGTGGATTCCGGCCCAGGCGGTCTCGGGCGTGCCGTTCGCGCGCCTGCAGGAGCTCGCGGGCGGGACCGCCGGGGCCCCCTCTTGACCCCCGCGGAACGGCCTGTTGCGGACTTTCGCCGTGGGGCTATGATGGCAAGTTCCGATGTCTCGCGACGCCGCTTCGCAGCCAACCGTAGCGACCGGGAGCTCTCCCGAGGCAACGCCAGCGGCCGG
>JAGOCP010000465.1 GCA_017998715.1 Thermoanaerobaculia bacterium
GTTGGGGAGAGGTCCCGAGCCTACGGATTCTTCCCGTCGTTCCGCAGACTCCGGACCTGGTTAGTCCTGCGGTGCGCCAGAGTCTCGACTCGCCGGTGAGCGTTTCACTCAAGGACGCGGCGGCGATGGATGTCCTGGTGTCACTCTCTCGGATGCTGTCTGCGGAATTGGAGATCCAGGGAGGGTCGAGCCAGACGGTCACGCTCGAGCTGCAAGGCGTTCCGGCTAGTCAGGCGCTCGACGCCTTGGCTGCCATTCTCAAGGTGGACTGGGACCTGCGCGAAGAGAATGGCGATGGGAAGGCGCGAAGGGTTCTCTGGATTTCGCCGCGGAAGGCGATTCCACCGATCCCGAGCGAGAAGACGAAGCCCTGACCTTTAGCCGGTGACGCGGACGACGACGACGGTGAGGTCGTCCTGGAGCTCGCTGTCGCCGCGGAAGAAGGCGAGATGGGAGAGGACGGCCTGCTCGACTTCGCGCGGGCGGGGGTCGCGGCGGGCGGCGGAGGCGAAGGCCTCGACCAGCCGCTGCTCGCCGAACGGCCGGCCGCGCGGGTCGGTGGCTTCGAGCAGCCCGTCGGTGACGAACAGCCAGAGGTCGCCCGGCTCGAGGGCCTCGGCGCGCTGCGGAAAGGCCGGCGGGAGGCGGGTGCCGAGCGGTGGCGAGCTCGCCTCGAGGATCACCACCTGGCCCGTCGCGGCGCGGAAGCGCATCGCCGGCGGATGTCCCGCCGTCACCACGCGGACCTCGCCGGAGGCGCGGTCGAAGAGGGCGACCACCAGGCTCATGAAGAGGCGCGAGACGCCGCTGTCGCGCACCAGCAGGTTCAGACGCTCGACGACGGCATGCGGCTCGGCGAGGTCGGCGCGCAGGAGATGGAGGCCGGCGCGCACGCCGGAGAGCAGAAGTCCGCTCGCCACTCCGTGGCCGGCGACGTCGCCGACGACGACCACCACCCGGTCCGGATCGACCTTCAGGAAGTCGTAGTAATCGCCGCCGACTTCGGTCGCCGGGAGCGACATCCCCTGGAGCTCGAGCCAGCTCACCTCGGGCGCTGACGAGGGCAGCATGGCGAGCTGAATGGCGCGCGCATCTTCGAGCTCTTCGCGCATGCGCGAGCTCTCGCGCTCGCGCGACGAGGCGACGCTCCATTCCGCGACGAAGCGCCCGGCCTGACGGCGCGTCATCGCCCAGCCGATCCAGGCGGCCAGCGCGTTGATCATCACGATGCCGAGGAACGGCCCCCAGAAGGAATCCGGAGCCTCGTCGAGACCGCCCGCCAGGACGCGAATTCCGGCGATTCCGCAGGCGCCCACGGCGAGGAGTGCCGTGTCGCTGCCGCGCAGCCGGAGGAGCAGCAGCAGGAGAGGGCAGAGAAAGGACGCAGCGAGCATCACCATCGGGAAGAGGGTGGTGACCGCCATCCAGAGCGTGAAGCCGGCGGCGAGAAAGGCGAGGAGCAGGGGGTGGAATCCCTGGCGCTGACGGTCCCGGCGCAGGCCGAGGATGCCGACGACGAGCAGGGCCAGGGCGAGCGCCGCGCCGCCGGCGCGCAGAAAGTCGCCACGGCTGATCTCGACGATCGTCATGACCAACGCCACCGGCGCGAATCCCCACAGCAGAGGCTTGACGATCGCGGCGTTGCGTTCGTCGCGCCAGCGCTGCAGGGCGTCGGCGCGCGGCAGCGCCGCGAGCTCATGGAGCGGGAGGGAACGCAAGGCGGGCGCTACTGCGGCGCGCCGGGCGCGGTTTTCGTGGGCGACGCAGCGGCGGGCGGAGCGGCGGGCGGCGGATCCCAGGCGAGCACCGTGCCGGCGGGAAGTCTCTCCAGTCGCGAGATACGCGCGACCTCGCTCGGCTCCTGCCAGTGCATTTCGAGCGTGAAAGCGATGCGGTCGCCGGGTGCGAGCCCCGCCATCGCCGTGGCGGGCAGGTCGGGCGCCAGCGTGAACGGCATCGTCATCGCGCCCATGCCGACGACTTTGCCGCTCTCGTCGCGAAAGTCGGGCACGGCCTCGTGCCGGATCGCGATCTCGCGACCTCCGGGGAGCGGCAGGCGCACGACCTCACCGCGCATGGCGTAGCTCTCGACCGGTCCGGCCGGCGCCGCTGGCGGCCTGCTGCAGGCGACGTGGACCAGCGCGAAGGCGAGCGCAAGGGCTGAGACGAGGCGCAGATGGCGAGCGGAGGGGAGCATGCCGCAAGCCTATCAACTGCCGACCGAGCAGCCGCCTTGGGAGGGCCGGGCGTGCAGCAGGTCGGCTAGACTTCGGGGTCTTCACCGGCGGTCGCGGGAGAATGAGCGGAATGCAAGATCACTACATCGTCTGCGGGCTGGGGATCGTCGGCTACCGCGTCGTCGAGCTGCTGCACCGGCTGGGGGAGAAGGTCCGGGTCGTGACGCTCTCCGGCCACGACGACCGGATCCAGGCGACGCGCGCCGCCGGGATGGAGGTCGAGATCGCCGACGCGCGCGATCCGAACGTCCTCAAGCGGCTGGGGATCATGGAGGCGCGGGCGCTCGTCGTGACGACGTCGAAGGACGTCGTGAACGTCGAGATCGCGCTCGACGCCCAGCGCATGCGGGCCGACCTGCCGATCGTCATGCGGC
>JAGOCP010000136.1:0-7361 GCA_017998715.1 Thermoanaerobaculia bacterium
ACCGCCTACCGGGGGACGCTTCACCTGCTGACCGCCGACGATCTCCTGAGCTTCCGCGGCGCGCTGCAGCCGATGCTCTCGCGCGGCATGCAGAGCATCCTGCGCAACCGCACCGAGAGCTTCGATATGGAGGCGCTGCTCGCAGCGGCGCGCAGCTACTTCGCGCAACAGCCCGCGACGTTCGACGCCGCCCGCGCCCACCTCGCGGCGCGTTTCCCGGTCGCCGACGAACGCGCCATGGGCTACGCCGTCAGAACTCACCTGCCCTTGGTACAGGTGCCCGATGAATCGGCGTGGGGTTTCCCTGCCGCCGCCGGCTTCGCGCTCGCCGACGAGTGGCTGGGTCGGCCGATTCCGACCGGGAGCGATGGCTTGCCGAACCTCGTGCGGCGCTACCTCGCGGCGTTCGGTCCGGCGAGCGTCACCGATGCGCAGAACTGGTCCGGCCTCGGCGGCCTGCGCACGACCTTCGAGGCTCTGCGTCCGGAGCTCGTCACCTTTCGCGACGCGCGCGGGCGCGAGCTCTTCGACCTCGCCGAAGCCCCACGCCCGGATGCGAACACTCCGGCGCCGGTGCGCTTCCTCCCCGAATACGACAACCTCGTGCTCGGCCACGACGACCGCAGCCGCCTCGTCGCCGACGTTTACCGGCCGCGGCTGGTGACGAAGAACCTCCAGGTGCCCGCGACCTTCCTCGTCGACGGTTTCGTCGCCGGGACGTTCAAAGTCGAACGCAAGAAGAAGGCGGCGACGCTCACGCTCACGCCGTTCGGAAAGCTCCTGAAGAAGGACCTGCGGGCGCTCGAAGCGGAGGGCGAGGCCCTCCTCGCCTTCGTCGAACCGGAGGCCGCGACGCGCGAAGTCGTCGTCGCGGCCTCTTCGGGTTAGCCGAAGGTCAGCGCCTCATGCGGCGCGCAGCCGCCGCCGCACGGCCATCCAGCCGGCGCCGAGGAAGAGGAGCTCGATTCCCGCGATGACCGCCATGACGGTCACCAGGTTCGAGCTGCCGAAGCCGTAGGAGTGGAGCCCGGCGGCGAGCACGTAGTTCACGCCGAGGTAGGTCATCAGGATCATCCAGAAGGCGGCGATCGAACCGACGGCGACGCCGAAGTCTTCGATCTGCTTGTCGAAGCGGGCGTGCAGGATCGCCATGTAGGCGAGGAACGCCACCAGCGACCAGACCTCCTTCGGATCCCAGCCCCAATAGCGACCCCAGGACGACGCTGCCCAGATCGAGCCGGTGAGGATGCCGGTGATGAGCAGGATCGAGCCGACGTGGATGTACCAGTAGGCGAGTTGGCTCCAGCGGTGCGCCATCTCGCGGCGATGCGGCGCGAAGATCTCCACCGCAACGACGACGTGGGCGAAGAGGGTGACGATGGCGAGCGTGGCGTAGCTCACCATGATGATCGGCACGTGGATCGCGAGCCACGGCGTACCCGACAGCACCGGTTGCATCGGGTGGATGAACGGATCCATCGGCAGGCGATCGACCAGCACCATGGCGAGCGCCGACATCGCCGTCGAGTTGAAAATCAGGATCCGGTTCTTGAGCACCAGCGAGATCACCGCGAAGAGCCCGACGCCCCAGGCCAGGAAGAGCATCGATTCGTACATGTTCGACGCCGGAATGCGGCCGGCGACCAGCCAGCGCTGGGCGATCCCCCAGGTCATCACGGCGAAGCCGCCGAGGATGCCGATCCGCGCGATCCACAGCAGCAGCCTGCGATCGCGGGTGAGCGTGAAGCCGGCGGCGATCGCCGCCGGGACGAGCAGCCACCAGGCGAGCTGGGAGGAGTGCACGCGCGTATAGCGCAGCTCGCGCGCTATGGCCTCGCGGCTCGGATAGTGCGCCGGCGCGCGGCCGCGGATTCCCTCGACGGCGGCGAGCAGCGCCGCCGCGGAGGGCGGACGGACCGCTCCCCAGGCGGCGTTGGCGTCGGCGGCCGGCTCGATGCGCAGCATCTCGCCGCGCAGATAGCTCGACAGCGTGCCCAGCCGATCCGAGAGCTCCGTGAGGTGCTCGTCGAGCGGCGCCGCTTTCTCCTCTCCGCGGCTGCGCTCCTCAGCGGCGCTCATCGCCTCGCGCAGAGCGCGGTTCGAGACCAGGTCGCGGAAGGAGGCGTAAGCGGTTCCCGCCGGCAGGCCGGCGACGGCGGCGACGTCGCCGCGCAGGCGGACGATCGGTTCGTTCTGCCAGCCCTGAGGGTCGAGCACCCAGCCGGCGACCATCGCCACCGGATCGACGCCGGGCCAGGCGCGCTTCCTGGTCACCGTCCAGACGGCGTTCCTCGCCTGGGTGTCGAACGGCATCGTGCGGCCGTCGAACTGCACCGGCATGGCGGCGAGCGCTTCGATCTGCGCCGCCTCCGGCACCAGTGCGGCGCCGGCAGGGGCGGGAGCGAAGCCGAGCGCGCCGACGGCACCCAGAACTAGGAGGTTGGCCGCCCCGCGGAGGGCGGCACCGGTGCCGTTCGTCTTCTTGGCGGTCGCTCTGGCCTCGGCCTCGGCGAGCAGCGCGTCGTTCATGCGCTGCTGCGCGAGGCGGGTGAAGAAGACGACGATCATGCCGGCGACGAGCAGGATGTAGCCCAGGAAGACGACATTCTGCCCGGGGTCTTTCGACACCGAGAGGATCGTCATCTCGCGCCCGCCCTGGATCTGGTAGCTCGACTGGAAGAAGGTGTAGCCGCCATGGGAGAGTGGTTGGTTCATCTGGATGACGCCCGGCTGCTCGGCGCCGGCGGCCGGTTCGACCACGACGCGGCTGCGGAACATCGCCGGCCGCTGGGTACCCTGGTAGGTGTCGATCTCGAAGGCGTCGAGGCGCACCTTGAACGGCAGGGTGAGCGGCGGCAGGTCGCCCTCCTTGGCCCCCTGGAAGACGACGTCCGTCGACTGGCCCTCCCAGATCGGCATCCGCCCCTCGACCTTGAACAACACGGTCATGAGAGCGCCGACGAGGATCAGCAGCATCGAGGCGTGCGTGAGGGCGAAGCCGATGCGGAAGCGATTGCGCGGCCAGCGAGTGATGAGCGCCGCGAGCAGGTTGAGCCCGAAGAGCCCCTCGAGGGCGAAGAACCAGGGCGCGTAGTAGACGGCGCGCGCCGCCTCGGCGCCGCGCAGTGATTCGAAGATCGTGCCGACGGCGAGGACGACCCCCACCACGAGCAGGAGCACAACGGTGAGCTTGAGCGAACCGAGTCGCTCGATCCAGAGTTTCATGGCGTTCTCCCCTGGGAGACCGAAGTGCCGGTCCCCCCCCGACGAGATGATCTCGCAACGCGCCGCGATCGCTCCCACCCGAGCGAATAGGGCCGGACCGCGGTGTCTGGGGAGGGCTGGGAGGGCGGGGCAGGCCGGCGGCGAGGGCGAGGGCGACGGGGCAACGGGCGGGCAGGCTCGAAGATTCTGCGTGGCGTCGGCTGCGCTGTGGGATCGGTATAGTGCAGCGCGATGTCCCCGGCCACCCCTACCGCCCCGGCCCCAGCGCCGGCCAAGCCCGCCAGCGATCGACCGCTGGCGCGTTTGGCTCTCGCACCCGGCAGGGTGCGCTTCTGGGGCCTCCTGGTGCCGATTCATCTTACGGCCTTCGCCGCGCTCTATTTCGGGACCTTTGCGCTCCTCGAGCGCGCTTACACCCAGGCGGCGGCGACCGCGGCGCGCTTCCAGCTCGACGAGGCGGTGCGCGACATGCCGCTGCTCACCCCCGCCGAGGTCGCCCACTCCGGCGCCAGGAATCCGCACACGTTCGCCAGCACGCTCGCCGCCAATCATCCGATCGGACTGCGCCTCTACCGCAAGGACGGCACGCCGCTCGGCGCCACCAACCTGTCGACCGATCGCGCCGAGCAGGAGCGCGTGCGAAAGTTCCTCGCCGACGAGAGCGCCCGCGCCGAGACCTGGATCGAGACCGACGCCCAATCGCGGCAGTGGGTCCGCGGCCTCGTCCGGCTGAACGCCGGAGTCTCTTGCTCCCGCTGCCACGAGGCCGGCTCGACGCGCGGCGCCGCCGCGATGCGCCTCGACTTCACCGAGCCGCTGCGCGAGATCCGCACGCTCATGCGCTGGCGCATCGGCTGGCTCCTCGCAGCCTGGGTGACGCTCATCGCCGCGGTGGCGATCTTCGTCCAGTGGACGGTGCGGCGCTCGGCCGCGCGGCTCGGCGAGGAGCTCCGCGCCACCACCGAGGGCGGCGCGAGCGGGCTCGCCTCGAGCTCGGCGTTGCCGCTCGATCCGGTCGCCGCCGAGGTCCATCGCGGCCTGCGCGAGCTTCTCTCCCGCCAGCGCCAACGCGAGGCCGACGTCGCCGTGCGCCTGGCGCGCGTCGACCAGCTGGCGAGTCTCGGCCAGCTCGCCGCCGGCCTCGCGCACGAGATCAAGAATCCGCTCGCCGGCATCCAGGGCGCCCTCGAAGTGCTGCGCGACGAGTCGAGCGACGGCGAGACGGTGCGCATCTACGAAGAGATGCTCGCCGAGCTGAAGCGCGTCAACGTCATCCTCTATCGCCTGCTCGAGTCGGGGCGGCCGGCGCCGCTGCGGCTCGCCCGGACCGATCTCGGCAAGCTCCTCGACGAGACCTCGGAGCTCCTGCGGCCGTCGCTGCGCCGCCAGAAGGTCGAGCTCTCGACCGAGGCGGCCGCCGGTCTCCCGGCGCTGCAGATCGATCCGGCGAAGATTCGCCAGGTGCTGGTGAACCTGATCCAGAACGCCGCCGAAGCGATGGGCGAGCATGGCGGCAGGATCGCCGTCCGGGCGAGTGGCTTCCCCGCCGATGCAGCGGTCGTCGTCGCGGTCGAGGACAACGGGCCGGGGATCGCCCCCGATCAGCTGTCGAGCGTCTTCGAGCCGTTCTTCACGACCAAGTTCACCGGCACCGGCCTCGGGCTCGCGATCTCGAAGAGCCTGGTCGAACAGCACGGCGGGCGGATCGAGGTCACCTCCGAGCTCGGCAAGGGAACCTCCTTCCTGGTCATCCTTCCGGAACGTTCCGACGCCGACCCTGACGGCCCCAATCCCACCTCCGACCCTGCCATGAAAGTGAACTGAGATGGCCCTGATCCTGCTCGTCGAAGACGAGAAGCTCCTGCGCTGGGCGCTCGAGCAGCAGTTGAAGCGCGCCGGCCACACCGTGCTCGCCGCGCCCGACCTCGCCTCGGCGGTCGCCCACCTCGAGAGCCGCCAGCCCGACGTCGTGCTGCTCGATCTGGGCCTCCCCGACGGCCATGGCCTCGATTTCTACGAAGCCAACCGCGAGCGTCTCGAGGGCAGCGTCGTCATCGTCATGACGGCGCTCGGCGCCGTCGGCGAGGCGGTACGGGCGATGAAGCTCGGGGCTCTCGACTTCCTGTCGAAGCCGGTGGACCAGGCCGATCTCGTCGCCCTCATCCACCGCTCGCTTGTGGTGCGCGGAGACCAACTCGAGGCGCAGGCGTCGCGGCAGCGCCGCGAGCAGCACCTCGCGCAAAAGGTGATTGCCGACTCGCCGAAGTTCCGCGACATTGTCGAGACCGCCGAGCAGGTCGCGGCCTCGGAGGTGGCGAGCATCCTCATCCAGGGCGAGAGCGGTGCCGGCAAGAACGTCGTCGCGCGCTACATCCACGCCGCCTCGCCGCGACGGTCGCGCCCGTTCATCGAGGTGTCCTGCGCCACCATTCCGGAGAACCTCCTCGAAAGCGAGCTCTTCGGCCACGAGAAGGGGGCATTCACCGACGCCAAGGCCACCAAGCGCGGCGTCTTCGAGCTCGCCGAAGGCGGCACCGTCGTGCTCGACGAGATCGGCGAGCTGCGCCTCGACCTGCAGGCCAAGCTCCTGCACTTCCTCGAGGAGCGCCGGTTCCGCCGGGTCGGTGGCACGCGCGAGATCACCGCCGACGTGCGGGTGATCGCGCTCACCAACCGCGACCTGCAGGGAATGGTGCGCGACAAGAGCTTCCGCAACGACCTCTTCTATCGCCTGAACGTCTTCCCGATCTACGTCGTCGGGCTGGCCGAGCGCCGCGAAGACATCTTGCCGCTGGCGCGGCATTTCCTCGCCACGCTGCAGCCCAAGATGGGCCGGCGCTTCGACGGTTTCGACCGCGAGGCCGAGAACCGCCTCCTCGCCTACCCCTGGCCGGGCAACGTGCGCGAGCTCAGGAACGTCGTCGAGCGCGCCATGGTGCTCGAGCGCGGCCCGCAGATTACCCCGCGCTCGCTGATCCTCGACTGGGGTCCGACCGGGGGACCCGAGGCCGCGGCGCCGAGCGGCGGGGCGACATCGGCGACGACCGCGATGGGCGAGGGGATCGTGCCGCTCGAGGAGATGGAGCGCGAGATGGTGGCGCGCGCGATGCGCGCCGCCGGCGACAACCAGACTCGCGCCGCGGAGCTCCTCGGCGTGACCCGCGACCAGCTGCGCCATCGCTTGAAGAAGTTCGGCGAGCCAGCCGTCGAGTAGTCGCCTTCCCGTCGACTGCGCAATTTTGTGGAACGCCGCTTGCACAGTCACTCCCGCCGAGGGGTGTTCCTGTGCGTCTGCTGGTTGTCGATCAGAGTCTGATTCTGCAGTGGCTGGTCCGTCATGAGTTTCCCGACGGACTCGAGATCGCGTCCGCACAGAGCCTGCAGGAAGCCGAGACGCTGCTAGCCGCGGAGGGTTGCGAAGCGCCTGACGCCGCCGTCGTCAGCCTGCCCCCGGCGCGCCTCCCCTGGCGCGAGTTCCAGCACCGCTGCGCCACCCACACGCCGCCGATTCCGGTGCTCTACGAGTCGTGCATCGACGCCGACGCCGACGCTCTCGGCCTCGAGCCAGGAGAGGGCTACGCCGCTTTCCTGAAGAAGCCCGCGGCACGCTGCGAGCTGCGCTCGGCGCTCGAAGCACTGCTCGCCGCTTCGCGCGACGGCAGAGCGCCCACCGCGAAAAGGCAGCGGCTCAGCGGGGAGTGGTCGCCGCCGGCGCCGAGCGGGTCGTAAAGCTCCAGCGCACCGGCGTCGCCGTCCTGCCCTGCGGGTCCTTGAAATACGAATACTGCGGCGAGTTGATCCACACGACGTAGGTCTTGCCGGGCTCGAGCTTGACCGGCGCGGAGTTGGTGCGCACGGTGGCGTCCCAGCTCGACTCGCCGATGTCGGGCGCCGTCGCCTTGTCCTCGATCACCCAGGCCCAGCCTTCGCGATCCATCGCGCGGTCGAAGGTCACCGCGAGCACGGTACGCGCGGGATCGACGTTGATCGCGCCGAGCGGCGGATCGAAAGCGACGACCTGCGGCGGGCCGATCGGTTCCGGCGGCGTGCTCGTCGTGCTGGGTACGGTCGAAACCGAGAGCTTCGGCGTCGACGAATCGCGCCCGCAGCCGACCGCCAACAAGATCATCATCGCC
>JAGOCP010000136.1:7461-9512 GCA_017998715.1 Thermoanaerobaculia bacterium
CTCATGCTTCTGAGCCCCGGCTTCGCCGGCGCGCAGAATCCCGTCTATCTCGATGACGGCGCGGTGAAGTTCCAGGCCGGCTGGGATCTGCCGGCTCAGGGCACCTGCCCTGCAGACCCGACCAAGACAACACGTTCGCTCTGCGTCGCTCTGCGGCTGAGTCCGCCGAGCTGCGTCGCGCCGAACTATTCCTCCAGCTCTTCTCTCTGCAACGACGTCGATCCCGCGGTCGTCGATCAGGCCACGTGCGAAGCCAAGGGTGACCGACTTTGGAACCCCTCGACCCTCAAGTGCGCGATCGTGATGTCGGATGACGATCGCAACGGTGTCGTCTGCGCACTGCATGGCGGCACCTATCAGGCCGGTTGCACGGGTGCCTGGCTGATGCCGAACGGCAACGTCTATACGCCGCCCGTCCTCACCTCGGCGGGAACTTCTGCGGCCGGCGCCGGCGACCTCTGCCTGCGTTGCCACAACACCAAGACGCAGTACAACGGCCCGCGCGTCCGCGACACCGAAGACACGATGTTCATGGGCCACAAGAACATGTCGCGCAAAGTGGTCGTCGGTCAGGAGTGGGGCGGTCCGCCGCTCGAGTGCTCGATCCTGCCGTTGGTCTACCTCACCTCCGAAGCCTGCTTCGACGCGGGTGGTCAGTTCGGCCCCAAGGATCCGTATCCGGGCACCGACTCCGGCCAGGACTTCAACTGGGTGACCGGACAGATCGATCTCGATCCGACCGCCGGTACCAACTACAAGAACCTCTACTGGATCTACGCCGACTGGCTCTCCGCCTATCCGCGCGCCATCTATGCCGACGATCCGAACATGACGACCACTCCCCACAGCCCTGGCTCGGCGGGCCGCTATACCTGCGCGCGCTGCCACACCACCGGCTGGTCGAGCAACGCCACGCTGCGCACCGACAAGGAGCCCCACAAGTCGTTCGCAGCCCCGGTCGGCTCGAACCCCTCGACGACCCCCAGCATCGTCTGGAACGGCGTCGACAACGCGGTCTTCGGCCAGGTCAATACCGGCAGCAACGTTACCGGCGACCCGAACAAGATGGCCTCGTGGGATCTCTTCGGCATCACCTGCACGCGCTGCCATGCGTCGGTCGTCGACACCACGACCAACGGCGGCGTTCCGCCGCACACCGCGCCGCTCGGCATGTCGAGCCATCACAACAACCTCACCGTTCCCGACTTCCCGGGCGGTTGCACCGCAACGAGCGCGCAATGCTCGGGTGGGCGCTGCACCAGTTCGAACTGCGCTACAGCGGCAGGCGGCCCCCATTTCTGGTACTACGGCTACTGCACCGACTCGCGGATCCTCGTGGGTAATGGCACGACCCCGGCGGTCGCCAAGACGAACTGCGAAACCGGCGGACTGTTCGCGGCCCCGCCGTCGCCCGGCATGCCGTTCGGCACCTGGATCACCCCCTGCAGCGACAACAACTTCGGCACGCAGACGACCTGCACGACTGGCGGCGGAACCTGGAACCTGCCGACGTCGTCCTGCTCGGTGGCCGGAGTCTGCAGCAAGGGTACCTGCAGCAATCCGGTCTACACCAACTTCGTGAACTGCGAAGAGAGCGGTGCGACCTGGACTCCGATCACGACCCAAACAGCCTGCACCACGGCGCTTGGCCTCTGGGCCGCAGCCTCCGACGTCATCGCTTGCGAAGACGCCGGCGGGCACTGGACCGGCAGCCTGACGCAGCGCGGTCAGATCATCACCAACCTGTGCATGAACTGCCACCGCCAGGAAGCCAGCAGCGGTCTGCCGTACGACGCGGCCAACCCGGCAGGCAACCTCAAGGTTGGTCCGTACCACGGCACGGTGCCGTTCCTGTCGCATCCGCACGCCAACCAGTTCCTGAACAGCCCGCACGCCAAGTTCACGGGCACGTTCGCTCAGATCGCCACCGGCAAGTTCCAGTACAACATGTCCGGTGAGTACAAGAGCTTCTTCATGACCGAGGGCGAGGCCGCCAACACCGGCAACGGTTGCACCGGCTGTCACGACGTCCACAACAGCACGGTCAGCGG
>JAGOCP010000466.1 GCA_017998715.1 Thermoanaerobaculia bacterium
TCAGCTACTCGACGTCGTTCCTGCCGGTCGCTGGCGTCGACTTCTACAACCGGCCGTTCGATCCGACCGAAGGCGAGCAGATCGAGGGCGGCCTGAAGTTCCAGCCGAAGGGTTCGAACAGCTTCCTGACCGCCTCGGTCTTCCAGATCACGCAGACGAACGTCAGCGTTCCCGATCCGGTCAATCCGTTCAGCAGCGTGCAACAGGGCGAGATCCGTTCGCGGGGCTTCGAGCTCGAAGCGATCGGCAGCCTCGCCACGAGCTTCAACTACTACGCCTCCTACTCCTACCTCGACCAGGAGGTCACCGCGACGACCGATCCGGCGACTCTCGGCAAGCGGCCGCCGCTCGCTCCGGACCAGCTCTTCGCAGCCGGCGGCGAGTACATGTTCACCGAGGGCGGCGCCTCCGGCCTCGGGCTGGGCGCCGGTGTGCGCTACGTCGGCTCGCGGGCCGGCGACGGCGCCAACACCATCGAGGTGGGCTCGTACACGCTGTTCGATGCCTCGGTGCGCTATCTCTGGCGCAGCATGGAGTTCCTGGTCAGCGCCACGAACCTGACCGACAAGACCTACGTCGGCGTTTGCCAGTCGGTGAGCTACTGCAACTACGGCATCGGCCGCGAGGCGATCGCCACGGTGCGCTTCCACTTCTGAGGACCGCATGACGGACGCGGCAGTCGTTCCGCGTCCGCCGGACGCGGCCCTCGATCCGGAGATCCGGCGCTTCGTCGCCGAGATGTCCGCCGGCTGGGCCGCGCATCCGGAGCTGGCCTCGGCGTCGCCCGCCGAGGTGCGGCGGATCGCCGAGCAGGTGCGGGCCCCCTGGGCCCGCGGCGGGCCGCAGATGGCGCGGGTCAGGGAGTTGCGCCTGGCCGCCGGTGACGGTGCGGTCCGCCTTCGGATCTACGACCCGACGGGCGCTCCCCGCCAGCCAGCGCTGATCTACCTTCACGGCGGCGGCTGGACGATCTTCAGCCTCGATACCCACGACCGATTGATGCGCGAGCACGCGGCGCGCGCCGGCGTCACCGTCGTCGGCGTCGACTACTCGCTCTCTCCCGAAGCGCGCTTCCCGAATGCCCTGGGCGAAGTCGTCGCCACGGTGCGGCACCTCGCCGGAGCGGATGCGGCCAGTGACGCCGGGCTGGCGATCGATCCCGATCGTCTCGCGCTCGGTGGTGATTCGGCTGGCGCGAATCTCGCCATCGCGGCGGCGATCGAGCTGCGCGACAACGGCGCCCCGCGGCCGCTGCGCGCGCTGTTGCTCAACTACGGCGTCTTCGCGCGCAACTCGTCGGCCGATGCCGTCCGGCGGCTCGGCGGTCCGGGGAACATGCTCACCGCCGACGAGATGGAGAGCTTCTGGCGCAACTACCTGCGCGACGAGCGCGACGCGGCCGACCCGCGCGCCTGCCCGATTCTCGCCGACCTGCGGCGCCTGCCGCCGGCGCGACTGGTCGTCGCCGAGTGCGATCTGCTGGCCGAGCAGAGTGTCGCCCTGTACCGGCGCCTGATCGCGGCGGACGTCTCGTCCCGCCTGGCGATCTACCGCGGCGCCTCGCACTCCTTTCTCGAGGCGGTTTCGATCGCGCCGCTGGCCGATCGGGCGCTGCACGAGTCGGCGGAGTGGCTGCGTGAGGTGCTGGCGGCTTGAACCGGCGCGCCGGCCTCGTTCGCGCCCATCGCTGGGCGAGCCTCGTCGCCGCGCTCCTCTGGTCGGTGCAAGCCTCGACCGGCATCTTCGCGGTCTTCCACTGGGAGCTCGACGACGCCACCGTCGCCGGCGAGGCTCGTGCCCTCGACCTCGAAGCGATCGAGAGGCGGGCGATGGCGCTCGCCGCGCCGGGGCAGGGCCTCTCGGTCGACTCGATCTGGACCTCGGCGGGAGCGGCGAACCGCTTCGACATCTTCCTCGACGCCCAACCGCCGGCGAAGGGGCAGGTCGTGCGTGTCGACGGCACCGGCAACATCCTGAGAGTCCGTGCGGACGGTGAGCGGCGGACGAACGGCGGCTGGGTCGAAACTCTGGTCGTTCTGCATCAGTCGCTGCTTGCCGGCGACGCGGGAAGGTGGATCATCGGCGGCAGCGGAATCCTCCTGCTGGCGAACATCGTCGCCGGCGCCCTTCTCGCCCGGCCGCGGGCGGGGCAGTGGCGGCGCGCGCTCCTTCCGAGAGCGGCACCGGCGGGAGCGCCGCGGCTCTACGCCTGGCACCGGGCGATCGGGCTCTGGGCGATGCTGCCCGCGGCCTGCGTCGTATGCGCCGGCGTCCTGCTGGCGTTCGAGGCGACGACCGAACAGATCGTCGCGGCGTCAGCGGTCGAGCCGCCGGCACTCTTGATGCCCGCCGGCACCGCGCCGCGCGTCGGCCTGGCCGAAAGTGTGCGCACCGCTCTCGCCCGCTATCCCGGCGCGATCGTTTCGGGGATCGGTTTCCCGTCTGCGGAATCGGCATGGTGGGCGGTCCGTCTCCGCCAACCGGGCGAGTGGCGGCGCGCCTACGGCAAGACGCGGGTCTTCGTGAGCGCGCTCGACGGCTCGGTCGGAGCCGATTTCGACGCCCTCGCCGCCCCGCCGGGCCGCCGGTTC
>JAGOCP010000467.1:0-1300 GCA_017998715.1 Thermoanaerobaculia bacterium
AGCTCTCGCCGGTGAACGGGTCGCTCGGGAAGTCCAGGTCGCTGCGATAGCGCGCCCAGAGGACGCCGAGCTCCGATTCGTACTCCGGCAGCTCGCCGGTGGCGGCGTGGTGCTCGCGCAGGACGGCAGCGATCGCTTCGAGATCGCCCGCCACCTGGAGCCGGGCGGCGTTGACCGCGGCGGGCTCGACGACCCGCGGCGCTGGCGCGGCGTTGACCGCGTCGCGCAGCGCCGCGAGGTCACTTTGCCCGCCGCCGCCGAGCTTGGCCATCGCCATCACCCACACCGCGCCGACGGCGACGAAGGCGACCGTCGGCAGCACGATGAGCAGGGCGAGGATGCCGGCGGCGCGCTGCGGCCCCTGGGTGTTGGCCGGCAGGCTGGCGCCGAGTGCCGGCGCCAGCAGCTCGACGCGCTCGGAGAGCGGCGGATAGGCCGAGAGCCAGCTGCCGAGGGTCATCCAGCCGGTGTCGAGATCGCGCCGCTGGGCGACGTAGGCGGCGAGGTTCATGCGCTTCGCATGCGTGCCGCCGGCGGCGAGGATCGCCAGCCCGCGCACGGCGCCCGCGGGGTCACCGCAGAGCGCCGCGCCCCAGCGGTCGCAGGTGCGCTCGCAGGCGCGCGAATAGGCGGAGCCGAGAAACGGCATCAGCCGGCCCGGGCCGGTCAGCAGGAGATGGTCGAGGTGACCGGCTTTCAGGTGGCCGATCTCGTGGCCGATCACCATGTCGCGCGCCGCGAGGTCGTCGCCGCAGGCATCCAGGAGATCGGAGAACAGAACGATCATCCGGCCGCGGAAGAACTTCGTCGCCATCGCATTGAGGTTGCCGCCCGACTCGAGCAGGTAGGCCTCGGGCTCGCGCGTCAGGCCGGCGGCGCGGGCAAGCTCCTGGACGCGCGCATGGAGCTCGGGGAACTGCTCCGGCCCGAGCCGCACCGCACTGCCGCGCAGGTGGGTGACGAAGGCGAGGTGGACGAAAAACAGAAAGAGTCCGATCAGGGCGACGTAGGCGAGGCCGATGATCGAGATCGCCAGCACCGCCCACATGCCGAGCGAGAGCAGCAGGATCAGGACGAAGAGCGGCTTCTCGGTCGGCCAGGCGGCGACCTGGGCGGGAGAGGCGGGGGGAGCCGGGGCAGCGAAGGACGGCTGCGGCGCGGCGACGGTGGCGTTGAAGTCGTTGGAGGTCATATGTGTACCGATACGCACTCCCGCGGCAGACCGGGACAAGGTGCCCCGAAAGCGCCGGCGCGCCGGAGGCGGACGATAGCACCGCCCCCATGCCGGCCAGCGCCGGCC
>JAGOCP010000467.1:1400-2585 GCA_017998715.1 Thermoanaerobaculia bacterium
TCGGACGGCCGCAGCCTGCCTGGGTCGACCTGTTTCGGTAAGCTGTGCTTTTCGGGCGCCCAGAAGCGGCGCCCCGGACCGCGCCCGCTCCGGGCGCGCGCGAACGGGAGGCAAGTGCGATGCGAACCAAGACGATGGCCTGCGGAGTGGTGCTCGGTCTGCTCGCCCTGGCGGGGGCGAGCTGGGCGGCGCGCGGCGACGACAAAGAGCGCAAGAGCAAGAACGGCAAGGCGGAGGGAACCGCCGGCGGCGTGAAAGTCGTGGTCGAGTACGGGCGGCCGAACGTCGCCGGGCGAAAGATCTTCGGCGCGCTGGTTCCGTACGGCCAGATCTGGCGGACCGGAGCTGACGAAGCGACGACGATCGCCTTCGACAAGAACGTCACCATCGAAGGCAAGGCGCTCGCCGCAGGCCGCTACGCGCTCTTCCTGATTCCCGGTGAAAGCGAGTGGACGGTCGTGTTCAACAAGGTCGCCGAGCAGTGGGGCGCCTTCAAGCACGACCCGGCGAGCGACGCGCTGCGCGTCGGCGTCAAGCCGGCGGCCCACGACCCGATCGAGACGCTCGAGTTTACGGTCGCGGGTGATCGGGTCGAGATGCACTGGGACACGGTCGCCGTCGGCTTCTCGGTCAAGGCGGCGAGCTGATGTTCGAACGCCGGGATCGGTCGACCTGTCTCGCTGTGCTGGCGCTGCTCGCGGCCGGCGTAGCCATTCCCGCCTCCGGGCAACTGCCGGCAGCGCCGCCGCAGCCCATGGCTCCGACGGTTCTCGGCGCACCGGCTTCCTCGGTGGCGGCGTTGGCGGCGTCGGCGGACACCGCTCCGGCCGGCGGCCCGGCTCCGTTGGCAGTGCTCCCCTACACGCCGAGCCTCGAGCCCTCTTTCATGGACCGGTCGATCGATCCCTGTGTCGATTTCTACGCCTACGCCTGCAACGGCTGGCGCGAGCAGAACCCGATTCCCGCCGACCAGTCGCGCTGGAGTGTCTACGGCAAGCTCTACAACGAGAACCAACAGTACCTCTGGGGTCTCCTCGAGGAGGCGGCGCGCGATCCGCAGACCGCGAATGGCGAGATGCGCAAGTTGGGCGATGCCTTCGGCGCCTGCATGGATCTCGCGGCGATCGACAAGGCCGCCCTCGATCCGATCCGCGCCGACATGTCGGCGATCGGCAAGCTCAAGGA
>JAGOCP010000468.1 GCA_017998715.1 Thermoanaerobaculia bacterium
GCTGATCGAAGTGGCGGTAGCCGAGTTCTTGACGTCGACCTGGCCGGCTTCGCCGACCACGCTGATCGTCTCGGAAACGGCACCGACCTCGAGCGTGATGTTGGCCGTGACGGTGTCGCCGAGGCGCACCGAGACGTCCGTCACTTCCGCCGGGTTGAAGCCGTCGAGCTTGCCGACCACCACGTAGGTGCCCGGGGGCACGCGGGGGAAGCGGTAAGCACCGGACTCGTTCGTGGTGCCCGACAGGCGGGTGCCACCGGCCGAGACCGCTTCGACGGTCGCGCCCGGGAGGACCGCGCCCGACGCGTCACTCACCGTGCCGACAATGGCGCCCACCTGCTCCTGGGCGCTCGCCGGAGCCACCGCGAACATCGCCACGAGGGCGAGGGTCGCAACGGCCGCGACATTCCACCAATTTCTCTTGTTCAACATCATCAAACCTCCATCAGGTTGATAGGGACCGCCGGCGGAACGATTCCAACCAGCGCAACTTGGTTACAGCGGTGTGAAAAGCCTAACACAGGGTCGTTCATGCCTGTGTCATTACCGGTCACCCCGAATTCGGGATTGCCCGGCCTGCGACTCTCCACTTCCGATGCCACCATGCTTTACCCGAACCGACAGCTTTGAATACGAGATCCGTGCCAAACGCGGCGCGCGGCGAAGGGTTGCGGGTGCTTTGCTAAGTACAGTAGAAAGTGGGACTTGGGCGTTCGTCTGCGGCGCGGGACGAGGCTGGATCGGACGGATCAGTGGAAAAATCCATAGCCTTGGAGTGAACTTCGGGAATTTGGTTTTTCGGCGCTCAGGGGCCGGGGGGCGGCTCGGTCGTGGAGAGCTCCAGCCCGAGGGAGCGGATCCGGTTGCCCTGAAGCTCGAGAACCTCGAAACGCGCCTCGCCGAGCGCGACTCGGTCGCCGATGCGCGGCTTTCGTCCCAGCTCCGACAGCACGACGCCGGCGATGGTGTCTTCGTCGCGAGTGGAGAGCTCGAGTCCGAGCTCGTCCTCGAGATCGACCACCAGCATCGAGCCGGCGACGGTGAAGCTGCCGTCGCCGCGCCGCGCGAGCTCGGGACGCTCGGTGTCGAATTCGTCCTGGATTTCGCCGACGATCTCCTCGATGACGTTCTCCAGGGTCACGATGCCCGAGACGCCGCCGTACTCGTCGACCACCGCCACCATGTGCTGCCGTTCGGCCTGCATGCGGCCGAGCAGGCGATCGAGCGGCGTGGTCTCGGGGACGAACTTGACCGGCCGCGCGAGGCTCGCGATGTCGGCGATCCGTTCGGTCGAGCGGAAAAGGTCCTTGATGTGAATCAGCCCGATCACGCTGTCGAGGTCGCGCTCGCAGAGCGGAAAGCGAGTGTGCCCGCTCTGGCGCGCGATCTCGAGGTTCTCCGCGAACGGGCGGGAGGTCGACAGATGGGTGACATCGGCGCGCGGCACCATGACCTGGCGAGCATTGCGGAGCGAGAGCTCGAAGACGTTGTCGAGGATCTCGCGCTTGAGCTTGGACTGGCTGCCCATCTCCGAGGAGGAGAGGAGAATGCGCAACTCCTCCTCGGAGTGCGCCAGCTCCTCTTCGCCTGCCGACTTGAGACCGACCAGGCGCAGCAGGCCGTTCGCGGCGTGGTTGAGCAGCCAGATCGCGGGGAAAATGACCCAGTAGAAGACATAGAGCGGCATGGCGATCCACAGAGCCGTCGGCTGGGGCCGCCGGATCGCGAACGACTTCGGCGCCATCTCGCCGACGACGATGTGCAATGCCGAGATGATGATGAAGGCCGTCGTGAGGCTCACCGAATGCACCAAGGCCTCGGTCGCACCGGGGATCTGCCGCACCAGCGGGGCCATGATCCAGCTGAAGGCCGGCTCGCCGACCCATCCGAGAGCAAGGCTCGCGATGGTGATTCCGAGCTGGCAGGCCGAGAGGTAGGCATCGAGGTGGGTCAACTGGTGCCGGGCGAGCTTGGCTCGACGGCTGCCCGCCTGGGCGAGCGGGTCGAGCTGCGTCGGACGCACCTTTACCAGCGCGAACTCGGCGGCGACGAAGAAGCCGTTGAGGGCGACCAGAAGCAGGCCCAGGGCGAGGCCGAGCCAGGGGCTCATGCCGCCCGAAGCCGCCTCCGCGCCGCCGGCGCCCTCCGGAAGGAGAAGAGCGAGGATCGTCATTCGGGGGGAAGTATAGGCGTGGGCCGACTCCGGACGCAGTAGAATGCCGTCCAGCGTAGGCCCGGCAACCGGCCGGCAAGGAAATGGACCGGGGGGGCGGCTACGCGCCGGAGGCTCACAATGTTCAAAATCCGAAATTCATCGCGCTGGTGGCTCGTCGCCGTCGTCGTGTTGTGCTCCGCCTCGGCGGTGCAAGCGCTCAACCAGGCTCGGCTCTATGGCACGATCACCGACGAGAACAAGAAGCCGCTCGCCGGCGTCCAGGTTACGGTCATCTGCCCCGAGGTCACGACTTTCAAGCTCGAGACCACCACCGACGCCAAGGGCAACTGGGCGGTGACCATCATCGACGCCACCAAGAGCTACAACTACAAGTACGAGAAGGCCGGCTACCAGACGATGCAGC
>JAGOCP010000137.1 GCA_017998715.1 Thermoanaerobaculia bacterium
CCAAAGGCCCCCCCGACGTCCTGCCGTGTCTGCCCTACTCGTAGCGCAGGGCGGCGGAGGGGTCGAGGGTGAGGGCGCGGCGGGAGGGCAGCCAGCAGGAGACGAACGTCACGACCAGGGTGAAGAGAGCGATCAGCGCGGCGTCGGCGGCGGCCAGATGAAACGGCACGGCGCGCAGGAAGTAGATCGAGGCGATCTCCGGACCGAAGGAGATGAGCTCGAAGGTGTTCATCACCCAGGAGATCGCCGCCGCGAGCGCCAGCCCGAGTGCCGTTCCGGCCGCTCCCAGCGCCCCGCCGTAGAGCAGGAAGACCCGGCGCATGCTCTGCGGCGCGAGACCCAGCGCGGCGAGGACGCCCAGGTCGCGCCGACGCTCGCGCACCAGCACCACCAGGCTCGAAGCGACGTTGAACGTCGACACCAGGACGATCAGGCCGAGGAGGAGAAAGAGCGCCGCCTTCTGCAGCGCGAGCGCGGCGAAGAGCTCGCGGTTCAGCTCCTTCCAGTCGGTCACCAGCGTGCCGTCGGGAGCCAGGCCGCGGATCGCCTCGGCGACCGCCGGGGCGCGATCGAGGTCGCCGACGACCACCTCGAGGCTCTCCATCCCCTGCGGCGCCAGCGCCACCACCGTCTCGCGGGCGGCCACCGCCCACTCGCGGTCGAACTCGGCGAAGCCGGAGGTGAAGGTGCCGGCGAAGCGCAGCGTGCGATAGACGAACTTCGGGGCGCCTTCGCCGACGGCGACCACGACCAGGCGCAGGCGATCGCCGGGGGCGACGCCGAGGTCGTGAGCGAGGTCGACCCCGAGCACCACGCCCGGAATACCGTCCGCATCGGGCGCGAGGTCGGCGGTGCCGGCCGAGAGCAGACCGGCATCGGCAGCCGCTCCGCGCAGGGTGACCTCGGCCTCGCGGCCGCCGGTGGCCATGACGCCCTGGACGTAGGCGACGCGATCGACCCGCGTGACCTCGGGGAGGCCGCGGATCGAGTCGGACAATCGGCTGGCACCTGCGTCGCGGTCGAGCACCGGCGGCGGATAGACGAGCACCGCGGCGTTCGCGCCCACCAGCTTTTTCTGCAGGTCACCGCGATAGCCGGTCATCAGCGCCATGGCGACCCCCATGGCCATGACGCCGAGGGTCGAAGCGGCCAGCGCCGCCAGCGCGGTCGACGAGAGCAGCCGGCTGCCGCGGCCGCGCAGGAACCGCAGCGCGAGCGCGTAGAGCAGCGAGCCGGTAAGCGGCGTCGGCGCCGGCCCGGCGGGCGGCGGCGCCTTCACGCCCGCGGGCTGAGGGCGCTGCCGCCGGTCGCCACGAGGTCGAGGAAGCGGCCGAAGAGCGGTGCGGCGTCGTGCGGGCCCGGCGCTGCCTCCGGGTGGTACTGCACCGACAGGATCGGCCGGCCGGCGACGCCGAACGCCTCCACCGTGCCGTCGTTCAGGTTGACCTCGGTGGCGGCGCAGCCCGCGGGCAGCGAATCGGGATCGACCGCAAAGCCGTGATTCTGGCTGGTGATCGTCACCGCGCGGGTAGCGAGATCGACCACCGGCTGGTTACCGCCGTGATGGCCGAACTTGAGCTTGTAGGTCCTGCCGCCCATCGCCAGGCCGAGCAGCTGATGCCCGAGGCAGATGCCGAAGGTCGGCAGGCCGGCGTCGGTGAGCTCGCGCACGGCGGCGATGACGTCGACCAGCGGCTCCGGATCGCCCGGGCCGTTCGACAGCACGATGCCGTCGACGTCGAGCGCGCGGACCGCCGCGGCAGGCGTGCGAGCCGGAACCACGGTCAGCCGCGCGCCGCGCGCGGTGAGCGAGCGCAGGATGTTCGTCTTGATGCCGAAGTCGTAGACCGCCAGATGGCAGCGCTCCTCGACTCCTGGATCGACCGCGAGCTCATGCGCCGCGGCACAGGTGACTTCATCGACCAGCGCCCGGCCGGTCATCACCGGAAAGTCCCGCACCTCCGAAAGGAGTCCCGCGACATCGCTGCGCTCCGAGGTGAGCACGCCGCGCAGGGCGCCGCGATCGCGCAGCTTGCGCACCAGGGCGCGGGTGTCGATGCCGTCGAGTGCCGGCACGCCGTGAGCCTGGAGATCGGCGACCAGCCCGCCCTCGCTGTCGAAGTTCGAAGGCTCGCGGGTGAACTGGCGGGCGATGAAGCCCTCGACCCAGATCCGGCCCGACTCGGCACTGGCGCGGTTCATCCCGTAGTTGCCGATGTGCGGTTGGGTCATGACGACGATCTGGCCGCGATACGAGGGGTCGGTGAGGACCTCCTGATAGCCGCTCATGGCGGTATTGAAGACGACCTCGCCGAAACGGGTGCCGGGGGCGACCGAGCGTCCTTCGTAGACCGAGCCGTCTTCGAGCACGAGCAGAGCGGGGCGGGCGGGAGTCATGGGCCGGGCGGATCCTCCTCGAAAGCTTCCGCCCGTATACTATCGCTCCCATGGATCCGGAAAGGACGCGCATGCGCAGACCGGCCCCCCGTCGCTGGCCGAGCCTCCCGCGGCTCTCGCCTATCGCCCTGCTCGCGCTCTCTGCCCTGCTGGCACTGTTCTCGGCCGGGCGGGCGACCGCCTATACGGTCCACCTCAAGGACGGCTCCTCGATCGTCGTCAAGAAGAAGTACGTGGTGCAGGGGGACAAGGCGATTCTCGTCCTGCCCAGCGGCACCGAGTCGGCGCTTCCCCTGGCCGAGATCGACGTCGCCAAGACCGACGCCGCCAACCAGGACGATCTGGGAACGGCGATCGTCATCGAGAACGGCAAGGCGACGAGCCTCGCCCAGAGCACCCCGCCGCCGGCGGGCAAGCAGACGCTCAGGGACCTGCTGCAGCAGCGCGCGGCGGCGCAGGGCGGCGCGCGGGAGGCTGGCGCGGTCGCCATCGACGCCACTCCGGGGCGCGGCAGGGCCGACCGGCCGCCGACGTCGCACGCCGGACAGGCGCCGTTGCGCGACGTGCCGCTGTCGACCGAGATCCGCACGTTCATCTTCGGCCGCGGCATCACCAGCCTCGAAGTGCAGCAGGGGGCGAGCAGCCGCAAACCGCGTCTGGTCTTCGAGACCTCTTCCGAAACCCAGGTTTTCCGCGCGCTGCAAGCGAGTGCCGGCGCGCTCATCGAAGTGCGGGAGAAGTTCCCCGGCCAGGTGGAGGCCTTCGAGGTCATCTGCGACGGCCCCGCCGGCGGGCGCGGCGGTCACTTCACGCTGACGCCGCCGCAGGCCGCCGACCTCATCGCCGGACGTATCGACCTGCCGACCTATTTCGTCCAGTACGTCGAGTTCTAGCGGCGCTAGAAGACAGCGCCGGAGTCGGAGGGGTCCGCAGGACCGCTGCCCCCGAACTCCTCCGGGTCGCCGCCGAGCCGCGCGACGCTTTCGACCTTGACGCCGACGCGGCGTTCGAAGCGTCGGCGGTAGCTCTCCACCTCGCCCACCTCTTCGTCGAGGAAGATCCGCTCGACCCTGAACAGCGGTACGAACATCGTCGCCAGGCCGAGCCCCGAGGCCTCCTGGCGAGCGAGCTCGGTGACCCACTCCTCGAAACTGTCGAGACTGATGCCGCGGAAGGTCACCCCGACGGTCTCGAGACGGTCGAGGGTGCCCCAGAACTTCTCGGTCGGATTGGCGAGGTGCACCAACACCAGGGCACCCCGGCGGATGGTCACGCGTGCTCCCCCTGGGAGAGCTCGACGAGGACGCCGCCGGCGCTCCTGGGGTGGACGAACTGCACCCAGCAACCGCCGGCTCCCTGGGTCGGCTCCGGCCGCAAGAGCTCCATCCCCGCGGCGCGCAGCTGGCGATCGTCGCCGTGCAGGTCGTCGGAGGCGAAGCAGAGATGATGGATGCCGGGCCCGCGCTTGGCGAGGAAGCGGGCGATCGGCGACTCCGCCGAGGTGGCCTCCAGCAGCTCGATCTTCGACTCGCCGCAGCGGATCATGGCGACGCGGACGCCCTCCTGCGGCACCTCTTCGATCGCCTCCACGACCAGACCCATCGCCTCGTAGAACAGGCGCGCCTCGGCAATCGAGGCGACCGCGATGCCGACATGGTCGATTCGTCCGATCACTCGCCCGCCTCCCCGCCGTGGTCCGGTCGCGAGCGCCGGCGCTCGGCTTCGAGGACGCCCGAGAAGAGCTCCGCCGAGAGCGCGTACGGATCGATCCGCGCGGCGTGTCCGCGTTCGATCGCGCGCTCGAAACCGGCGTGCTGCTCAGCGGCGGCGAGCACCCGCTCCTTGAGGATCGTCGCCACCCGCAGCTTGAGCTGGGCGCGCCGGCGTGTCGCGAGCTCCCCCGATTCCTCGAGGTGGGCGCGATGCCTTTCGACGGCGGCCAAGAGCTCGACGATCCCCTCGCCGCGGCTCGCCACGGTGCGCAGGATCGGCGGCATCCAGTAGGCCGGAGCCGGCGACTCGTCGTCAGGGCTCGCGGCGACCGTCTGCTCGCCATGGTGGCCGTGCGGATCGGCCTCGTGGAAAGCGCGGTGCGCCGCCGCCGTGTGATGGCCGTGGTGGCCGAGGGAGAGCATCATCTCGAGATCGTGTGCGACGCGGTCGGCGCCGTCGCGATCGGCCTTGTTGATCACGAACACGTCGGCGATCTCGAGTATGCCCGCCTTGATCGCCTGGATGTCGTCGCCGAGCCCCGGGACCGCGACGACCAGCACGGTGTCGACGCTCGAAACGACATCGACTTCATCCTGGCCGACTCCCACCGTCTCGACGATCACCCAGTCGAAACCGGCGGCGTCGAGCAGGTCCGCCGCGTCACGCGTCGCCCGGGCGAGACCACCCATGGCGCCGCGCGTCGCCATCGAGCGGATGAAGACCCCGGAGTCGGTCGCCAGCCCCTGCATGCGGATGCGATCGCCGAGCAGCGCCCCGCCAGTGAACGGCGACGTCGGATCGACGCACAGGATGCCGACCGTCTCGCCGCGGCGGCGGCACTCCTGCGCCAGGCGGTCGACCAGCGTGCTCTTGCCGGCGCCGGGCGGGCCGGTGATGCCGACGACCCGTGCCCTGCCGGTCGCCGGGTAGATCTCGCGCAGCAGCTCGGCCTGCAACGGGCCGCCGCGTTCAACCATCGAGATCGCTCGCGCTACCGCGCGGGTCTCGCGCCGCCGCAGACGCGGCAGGAGGTCCGCGAGGTCGCCGGAGGTGAGCTCCCGGGAGAGCGGCCGGGACGGCAGCAGGCTCATGCCTGCAGCAGCTCGCGGGCGATGACCAGGCGCTGCACTTCGCTGGTGCCTTCGCCGATGGTGCAGATCTTGGCGTCGCGGTAGTACTTCTCGGCGCGATAGTCCTTGATGAAGCCGTAGCCGCCGTGGATCTGCACTCCCCGCTCGCTGCAGAAGACCGCCGCCTCGCCGGTCATCAGCTTGGCCTCGGAGGCCTTGAGGGTGACCTTGCCGGTCTTGTCCATTTCGGTGGCGGCGGCCATCGTCAAGGCCTCGGCGGCGGCGATGCGGGTCGCCATCTCGGCGAGTGCGAAGCGGATCGCCTGAAACTCGGCGATCGGTTGACCGAACTGCTCGCGCTGCTTGGCATAGGCGAGCGCCGTCTCGTAGGCGCCGATCGCCGTGCCGAGCCCGAGGGCGGCGATCGAGATGCGACCGCCGTCGAGCACCGCCAACGCCTGGCGGAAGCCTTCCCCGGGGGCGCCGAGCAGATTTTCGTCGGGTACGAAGCACTCCTCGAGCACGAGCTCGGCGGTATCCGAAGCGCGAATGCCGAGCTTGTTCTCCTTCTTGCCGGCGCGGAAGCCGGGCATCCCCTTCTCGAGCACGAAAGCGGAGACGTTGCGCCCCTTGCGCCCTTCCGGATCGGAGATCGCCAGCACGACGGCGATCTCGCCCACCGTACCGTGGGTGCAGAACGCTTTGGAACCGTTCAGCACCCAGCCGCCGTCCACCTTGCGGGCGCTCGTGCGCAGGCCGGCGGCGTCGGAGCCCGAGCCGGGCTCGGTCAGCGCCCAGGCGGCGATCTTCTGCCCGCTGGCGAGTGGGGTCACCCAGCGCTTGCGCTGCTCGGCATTGCCGAACTTGTAGATGTGGTTGGTGCCGAGCGAGTTGTGGGCCGCGACACTGATGCCGACCGACGGATCGACCTTCGAGAGCTCGGTGACGACCAGAACGTACTCGATGTAACCCAGGCCGGCTCCGCCGTACTCCTCGGGGAAGATGATGCCGAGAAAGCCGAGCTCCGCCGCCTTGCGCATGACCTCCAGCGGGAACTTCTGCGCCTCGTCGATCTCGTCGACGATCGGATCGACTTCGGCGAGGGCGAACTTCCGGGCCATCTCGCGGATGGCCCGCTGTTCTTCGGTGAGAGAAAAGTCCATTGGGGCTCCTGTGCGGCGCGACGATGCTACCGCGCCGCCCCGGGTGCGGCAATTGAAGCCGGCGCCGCAGGCGGGATTGAGCCGGGCGAGGAGTACGGGATCCGCTGCAGGCGGGCGCCGCCATAGTAGTGCCCGAGGATCGCACGATAGTCGTGGCCGCGCCGGGCCATGCCGTAGGAGCCGACCTGGCAGAGGCCGACACCGTGCCCCCAACCCCGGCCGGAGAACTGCCAACCCGCCTCCCCCTGGGCCGGCGCGAGGCGCCGGGCGGTGAACAGCGTGTCGGGCAGGTCGAGCGTCCAGCGGACCGCCAGCCCCTCGACATCGACGGTCTCGGCCGTCTCCCCGGCGCGACCGAGCAGGCGGATCTTGCCGACCCGCCCGGACACCCCGCGCATCAGCACTTCGAAACTGCGGAAGGCGAAGCCCGGAAGGCGCCCCGCCACCGACGCGGCGAGGTCGGCGTCGCTGCGGTAGCGCGTCCAGCGCGACAGATTGTGGGTGCGGTCGAAGCTCGCACCGCGCGGATCGACCTCCTGCGCCACCGCCACGATTCCCCCGGCGACGAGATAGAGCTCCAGGGCATCGCCGGCTTCGAGCACCAGATCGCCGGCGCGCGTGGTTCCGCCTTCGCGTCGGTAGGTGGCGAGATTTCCGGGCAAGGCGAAGTGAAGCTCGGCACCGTCGTCGCGTGCCACCAACTCCGGCGTCCCGCCTTCAGTCAGACGCGAAAAGGTGGCCTCGCGCCGCTCGAGTACGCGCAAAAAGAGCAACAGCTGATACAGCAGCTCTTCCGCTTCGTTCGCGCCGAGCTTCGTTTCCGCCGCACCCGGCGCAGCAAGCAGCCCGCTCTCGACCAGATAGGCGGCCAGCCGGCGGTCCTCGACGTTCCATTCCGGCGGCGGATTCGCCACCAGATAGCCGAGTTCTTCGGGGCGTACGAAGAGCCGCGCGTCAGCCGCCAGGTCGAACGTCGAGCCGAGGAAGCGCTGGACTTCGCGGCGGTCGAGACTCGCCAGGTGATCCGCCGGGATTTCGAGGCCCGCGGCGCCGGCCAGGCGCGCGAAGGCCCGCTCGAGACCGGCGGCGGTCGCGAGCTGCTCGGTGATTCCCGGCTGGGCGCGTTCGAGCACCAGCCGCGCGATCCCCAGTGTCGCGGGCCCCGCGCCCGCGCGGTAGCGCAGCGTCGCCTCCCCGGCCTCGATGCACGGCACGCCGCGCAGGTACGGAGCGCGCTTGAGCGGGAAGATGACCTCGACGTTCTCGGTGTGGCCGCCGCAGGTCGCGCTGTACAGCGCGTCGATCGGCTGGCCGTCGTAGAGCAGAATCTCGCCGGCGGTCTCGGCGACGGCGCGATCGGAGAGCGGATGCTCGTCGTCCATGCCGCCGTAGACCTGGCAGCGCGGCGTGCCGCAGAGGTCGTAGCCTTCGTCGGCGAACTCGCCGAGGTTGCGCAGGGTGTAGCTCCGGGCGGCGATCGCCTGCGCCTTGAGCGCCTCGATCTCGGGGTAGGCCCCCGGCCCGAGCTCGCGCGGCACGACACCGCGCAGGTACTGCTCGATCGGCAGCTCGTTGACCAGATTCAGCCGCCCGCGATCGTTCAAGTAGACGACCAGCCGGCCGCGATACCGCCGACCCTCCCAGCGCACCCAACTGTTCGTGCTGGCGGCGGCAGCGGCCGGGGCGGCGAGGACGAAGCTCCGGCCGGCGACGCGGTAGCTCTTGCCGCGGTGGGTGAGATCGAGCGCCGGCTCACCGAGGCCTTCGCCCTCGGAGACGATCCACGAGTTGTCGACGCCGAAGCGCACCAGTCTTCGGCCGGCCTCTTCGGCGGCTTCGCGTCGCGGGAACCGGCCGATGCGCACACGGTAGATCCCCGCCTGGGCATCGAAACGGGCGTCCGCCGGCAGCGCTGCCAGCGCCCCCAGGCGCCGGGCGAGCTCCTTCGCCTGATCCTCGTCCTTGAGCGCGGCGATCTGGACCCGATACGTCGCGGTGCTGACGCTCGTCGCGGCGGGAGCGATGCGCAGAGGCGATGCGACGTCGAGCCGGGTGCCGCCGACGTCGACCGAGAGCTCCCCTTCGCAGCAGGGCAAGGTCACGCTTTCGAGATCGGTCGCGAGGCCGATCCGCACCCAGCCGGAAAACGGTCTGGGCAGGGCCGGATCGGGCACTGGCGCCGGCACTGGCACCGGCACGGGCGGCGGGGCTGCCGGCTGGACTTCCGCCGGCGCTGTGGCGACGACCGGCTGCGGCGGCTCCGGCAGCGGCGGCACCGGCGCCGAGGCGGCCGTCGGAGCTCCCTGCGGGGAAAGGCGCGGCGCCTTTCCCGCCGGCGCGCAGGAGCCGGTGACCAGAACTGCGGCGACGAACGCGAGCGCGAGCGTAGCCGCGAGGAATCCGTGGATCCGGTGCTTCACGCTGCAGGAGGAACTGCGCCGGGCTGGACGCGCCCCTCGCCGCGCACCAGCGCGACGATGGCGGCGGTCATTACCAGAGTCAGACAGACGCCGAGGACGACCTCGACCAGCCCGAAGCCGGCCGACAGCACCGTGTGCACGAGCGCGAACCGGGACAGGGCGAACTTGAGCACCAGCCCGATGATGCCGAAGAAGGCCGAGACGGCAATCGAGCCGCAGATCGCCAGGAGATAGAGCAGGAGGAGGCCGCCGATCCGGTGACCGGTGATGCGGAAGGCCCGGCGGGTGGCACCGAGCGTCGTCGCCCCCTCCTCCACCGCGCAGATCTGCGCCACCGTCATCGCGATCGCCAACACCAGCATGGCGAAGCCGAGCGGGAGGGCCAATCCGCAGCCGATCACGCAGCCGACGAGCGAGAACTCCTCCATCGACAGGCCGGCGGCGAAGAGGAACGGCAGCGTCCCCAGCAGCAGCAGAAGCAGCAGGAAGACGAGAAAGAGATTGACCACCCAGAAGATCCGCAGGCCGTAGAGGCTCGCCCAGCCGATGAAACCGGCCCAGGTGAAGGTGCGGAAGACCGCCGCCGGCGCTCGGCGCATCGCCGGCGCTTGCGCTTCGCCGGCGAGCAGCACAGCGAGGGTTCCGGCCTGGAACCAGCAGTGCAGGATGAAGAC
>JAGOCP010000470.1 GCA_017998715.1 Thermoanaerobaculia bacterium
CGCGCACGAAGTCCTCCTACGAGCGGGCGTTCTGAGCGCCACTCGCGGACGAGCGATGCGGATTCTCGGTCTATCGGCGTACTACCATGACTCGGCGGCCTGCCTGGTCGAGGACGGCGTCATCGTCGCCGCGGCGCAGGAAGAGCGCTTCACGCGCAAGAAGCACGACGCCGCCTTCCCGCGCAACGCCGCGCGCTACTGCCTCGCCGAGGGCGGCGACGCTGCGAAGGTCGACGCGCTCGATGCGGTCGTTTTCTACGACAAGCCGATTCTCAAGTTCCACCGCCTGCTCGAGAGCTACTTTTCAGCGGCGCCGCGCGGCCTCGGACAGTTCCTCCAGGCGGTGCCGCTGTGGCTCAAGGATCGCCTCTGGGTGGCGCCGGAGATCGACGGCGAGCTCCGCCGGCTGGGGATCGAGAAACCGCCGCCGGTGCATTTCGCCGAGCACCACGAGTCGCACGCCGCGAGCGCTTTCTACCCGTCCCCGTTCGACGAGGCCGCGGTGCTCACTCTCGACGGGGTCGGGGAGTGGTCGACGACGACGGTCGGCGTCGGCGAAGGCAGCCGCCTTACGCTCGTCGAGGAGATGCGCTTTCCGCACTCACTCGGCCTGCTGTACTCGGCGTTTACTTACTTCACCGGATTCCGTGTCAACTCCGGCGAGTACAAGCTGATGGGGTTGGCGCCCTACGGCGAGCCGGTCTATCGCGACCTGATCCTCGACCACCTGATCGACTTGAAGCCCGACGGCTCGTTCCGTCTCGATCTCTCGTACTTCGACTACGTCGCCGGCTGGCGGATGACCAACCGGCGCTTCGCGAAACTCTTCGATGGCCCCGCGCGCGCGCCGGAGTCACCGATCACCCGGCGCGAGATGGACCTCGCGCGCTCGATCCAGGCGGTGACCGAGGAGATCGTGCTCGCTGCCGCGCGCCACGCCCGCGAACTGACCGGCAAGCGAAACCTCTGCCTCGCCGGCGGCGTGGCACTCAACTGCGTGGCGAACGGCGTCCTGCTGCGCTCTGGGATCTTCGACGACATCTGGATCCAGCCGGCGGCGGGGGATGCCGGCGGTGCGGTGGGCGCCGCGCTCGCTTTCCACTACATGGGGACGTCCGCCGAGGAAGGGGCGCGTCCGCGCTCCAGCCAGCGCGCGCTGCCCGGCGGCGACGGCATGCTGGGCGCCTTCCTCGGCCCCGAGTTTCCGGACGACGAGATCGCCGCCTATCTCGACGCCCGCGGCTACCCTTATCGCCGGCTCGCGCCGGAGGAATGGGCGGCCGAGATCGCCCGCCGCATCGCCGCCGGGCGCGTCGTCGGGCTCGTCCAGGGGCGGATGGAGTTCGGCCCGCGTTCGCTCGGCAACCGCTCGATCGTCGGCGATCCGCGCTCGCCGCGCATGCAGTCGATGATGAACCTCAAGATCAAGTACCGCGAGAGCTTCCGGCCGTTCGCGCCGGCGGTGCTCGAAGAGCGCATTGGCGATGTCTTCGAGCTCGATCGCCCCTCGCCCTACATGCTGCTCGTCGCTCCCGTCGCGGCTTCGCGCTGCCTGCCGAAGCAGGGCGACGAGCGCGACCTGCCGCTCGTCGAGTGGGTGAACCGGCCGCGCTCCGATCTGCCGGCGATCACCCACGTCGACGATTCCGCCCGCGTGCAGTCGGTCTCGAAGGCCACCCAGCCGCGCTTCCACGCCCTGCTCAGCGCTTTCGAAGCCCTGACCGGCTGCCCGGTGCTGATCAACACCAGCTTCAACGTCCGCGGCGAGCCGATCGTCTGCACGCCGGAAGATGCCTATCGCTGCTTCATGCGCTCGCGAGTAGACGACCTCGTGCTCGGCGATCTGTTGCTCGAGAAGGAGCTGCAGCCGAAGGCGGCGGACGACGGCAGCTGGCGGCAGGAATTCACTCTCGACTGAAGCGAGAAGATAGGCTTTCGCCCATGGGCAGACTCGGCTACGTCGGTACCCTGATCGGCGACTTCGTCGCCTTCGCGCGCGAGCACAAGGCCTGGTGGATCGTCCCGCTGCTCATCGTGCTCGGCCTCGTCGCCCTGCTCATCGCCACCGGCCAGGCCTCCGCACCGTTCATCTACACGCTGTTCTGACGCGCGGAGCCACGCCGCCTCTTCAGTCGAGGAAGCGATCGGCAAACTCGGGGGACGGCAGCAGGCAGCTCTCGCGGCGGCCGAACCAGCGATAGCGGTGGCGGGCGACGAACGCATAGAGCGCGTCACGCACTGGCCGCGGACAGACGAGGAAGATCGCGAGCATCGGCCAGGGCCACGGCAGACGCCGGGCGAGGAGGATCGCGGCGTCGCTTCGCACCCGTGCGCGCCCGTTCTCGATGACCACGACCGTCTCGAGCGTGTCGGTCGCCATGCCGTGCTGGCGCAGCAACGCTCGACCGGTCGCAGACTGGAGGGCCGCGAAGCGCAGGCGGCGACCGCGGTCGCGCCGCAGCAGGAACTGCACGGTACCGTTGCAGAGATTGCAGACCCCGTCGAAAAGGACGAAAGTGAGCCCCGCTTTCTCTGCCGTGCCTGGCGGCG
>JAGOCP010000469.1 GCA_017998715.1 Thermoanaerobaculia bacterium
TCCGCCGCCGCTGCACCTGCGACAGGCGCAGGCAGAGTCCGAGCTCGAGCTCTTGCAGGCGGACGAGAGACGGGGCGAGGCGCATCGCGATCGGGGCTCCTTTGACGGCAAGGAGAGGATCGCGCGCTGAGATGTCCAGGACGTTGCGGCGGCGTGACGAAACGCCGACGTCGTTTCGAGGTGGGGCGCCTACTCTTTCTCGATCAGCGCCTCGAAGCGCCCCTTCTCCTGCGCCTTCATGTAGGCGTCGCGCGGCGTGACGATCTTCTTGGCGACGAGCTCGAGCAGGGCGTCGTCGAGCTGCTGCATGCCCTCGCTGCGCCCCGACTGCATGAGATTCACCAGCATCGAGATGCTGCTCTCGCGGATGAGGTTGGGAAGCGCCGGGGTCTTGAGCAGGATCTCGTGCACGGCGACCCGGCCGTCGCCGGAGGCCTTCGGCAGCAGGAGCTGAGCGACGATCGCCGCCAGCGAGTCGGCGAGCGACAGGCGCGCCTGCGGCTGCTCGTCGGCGGGAAAGACGTCGATCAGCCGGTCGATCGTCTTCGCCGCGCTGTTGGTGTGCAGCGTGCCGAAGACCAGCATGCCCATCTCGGCCGCCTTGAGCGCCAGCGAGATGGTCTCGAGGTCGCGCATCTCGCCGACCAGGACGACATCGGCGTCCTGACGGATCGCCGCCCGCAGCGCCGCCGCGAAGCTCACCGTGTCGCTGCCGACCTCCCGCTGTGAGAAGACCGACTTCCGGCTCTGGTGCACGAACTCGACCGGTTCCTCGATCGTCACGATGTGGCGCGACAGATTCCGGTTGATGCGATCGATGATCGCGGCGAGGGTCGTCGACTTGCCGGAGCCGGTGGGGCCGGTCACCAGCACGAGCCCGCTGTGGAGCTCGGCCAGCCGGCCGAGCACCGGCGGGAGCCCGAGGTCTTCGATCGAGGCGATCTTCTCGGGAATCGTCCGGAAGACGGCCGAGGGGCCGCGCTCCTGGCGCAGGTAGTTGCCGCGGAAGCGCGCCACGCCGGGGACGGCGTAGGCGAAGTCGAGATCACCCGAGGCGAGGAACTCCTGCCACTGCCCGGCGCTCACACCCTCGGTGAGGATCTCCGCCAGCGCCTCGGCGGTGAGGTCGCCGGTGCCCGCGAGCGCTACTAGGGAGCCGTGCAGGCGGACGCGCGGCGCGAAACCGGAGGCGAGATGGAGGTCGGAGCTGCCGCTTTCGCGGGTGGCGCGCAGGAGGTCGCGAAGAGTACCCATGCGCCCCCTCAGGCTCCCTGGCGCGCGGCCGGGGCCGGCGCTCCGGAGGGTGGCGGCGAGCCCGCGGCAGCCGGTGCGGCCGGCAGCAGCTTGACGTCGTCGGCGTGCAGGAGCGCTTCGTCCCGCGTCACGACGCCCTCGCGGACGAGATGCGCGAGCGAGGTGTCGAGCAGGCACATGCCCTGCGCGGCGCCGGTCTGCAGCACCGAGCGCAGCTGGAAGGTCTTCGACTCACGGATCAGGTTCGCCACCGGCCGTGTGCCGAGGAGGATCTCGAGCGCCGGCACCCGCCCCTGCCCGTCGGCCCGGCGCACGAGACGCTGCGAGATCACCGCGCGCAGCGACTCCGAGAGCATGGTGCGGATCTGCGCCTGCTGGTTCGACGGGTACGAGCCGACGATACGGTCGACGGTGCGGATGGAGCTGCCGGTGTGCAGCGTCGCGAGCACCAGATGTCCGGTCTCGGCGGCGGTGAGGGCGAGAGAGATCGTCTCGAGGTCGCGCAGCTCGCCGATCGCGATGACGTCGGGATCCTCGCGCAGGGCAGCCTTCAGGGCGCGCGCGAAGCTCCGCGTGTCGCGCCCGACCTGGCGCTGGTTGACGACGCAGCGCAGCGGCGTGTGCAGGTACTCGATCGGATCTTCGACGGTGACGATGTGATCCTGGCGCTCTTCGTTGATCAGCCGCACGAGGGCGGCGAGGGTCGAAGACTTGCCGCAGCCGGCCGGGCCGGTGAGCAGGACCAGCCCCTGGTTGTGGTTGGTGACCTTGGCCAGGGTATTCGGCAGGCCGAGGCTCGCCAGGGTGGGAATCTCGAGCGCGATGGCGCGCAGCACCAGGCCGTAGCCGTGCTGGTGGCGATAGGCGTTGCCGCGGAACCGCGCCCGGCCGGCGATCGTCCACGAGAAGTCGGTCTGGCCCTCGCGATCGAGCAGCTCGCGCAGCCGGGGCTCCAAGACCTCGGTCACGAGCCGTTCGATCTGCCCGTGCTCGAGCGGGGCGTCGCCGGCGAAGGTGAGCTGGCCGTCGCGGCGCATCAGCACGCGCTCGCCGGTCATGATGTGGATGTCGCTGGCGCGCTGGGAGACGGCGTACTCGAGAATCCGGTCGATACGCTTGCCGGCGCGAGTCGAAACTTCGCCGCTCGCGGTCTGTTCGAGGTCGACGGGCGCGCTCGCCGCCTTGGGCGCGATGAGCGGCGCCGCGGCCTGACCGCTCTGCCTGGCGAGCACCTCGCGCTGCACGGCGAGGAGCTTGTCGAGCTGACCGCGCGTCATCCAGCCGGCGTCGATCCAC
>JAGOCP010000471.1 GCA_017998715.1 Thermoanaerobaculia bacterium
GCCTGGCGGATCCGCTCGAGCTCTCGTGGCTCGCCAGCGAAGGCGCCGCCGACGACCTGCCCAAGGTCGACTCCGGCGGACGTTTCGCCGTCTACATCGAGGAGGGGTTGGGGCGCGACGACGTTCCTCGCGGCGGGGAGCTCTGGAGCCTCCCGCTCGCCGGAGGCGAGCCGGTCCGCCTCTCGGCTGCGAGTGGCGTCGCGGATCGAATCCTCGCTTTCCGGATAAGCCCGGACGGCCGCTGGGTCGCCTACGCCGCCGCCTCCGGCGGGCGATCTCCGAGTCTTGCCCTGGTGCGGATCGAAGGCGGTGCGCGGCGCACCCTCGCCGGCTACGCCGGGAGGGCTGACGCTCCGCTCTCCACAGGTGATGCGGGCGCCTTCGCCTTCGCCGCCGATTCCCGGAGCCTTGCTTGGAGCACCGCCGAAGGCACCGTCATGAGCGCGCCGCTCCTCGAGGAGGTCTTTTCCAACGACTTCGAAAGCGGCGACTCTTCGGGCTGGTCGGACACCACGCCGAACGTCTGTCCGACCCCGACGAGCGGACCGACGCTGCACTCCTCGGTGGCCTCCGACGAGTTCTGGTCAGCCGACGCGAGCCCGCACATCGTGACCACCAACCTGCTCGTTCCGGCGGCAGTCACCCTCGCCGTGGAGGCGTGCGCCGAGGTGCGGATTCGCCCGGGCTTTGACATCACCGTCCAGGGCACCCTGATCGCCTTCGGAACTCCCACCCAGCGCATCACCTTCCGGCGCGACAATCCGGCTCTGCCCTGGGATTCGATCTGGGTCAAGCACCCAGGCAGCGCCAGTCTGCTCTTCGTCGACCTCTCCGGCGGTGGCGCCGCGGGTGCCACGGTCATCGTCGAGGGCATCGACTCGCTCCATGCCGTGCAGCCGCTCTGGGCCGATCACCTCAAAGTCGTCGGCTCGACGAGCCTGGGTATCCGGCTCTTCCGCCGCGCCGGATTCGTCAACAACTCGCGCGACCTCGTCGTCACCGGCTCCGGGGCGACCGACCCGTCCGCGCCCTTCCCGGTCCGCATGTCGCTCAACACCGTGTGGACGCTGCCGACCGGTACCTACACCGGCAATGCGAGCGACCAGATACAGGTCGTCGGAGAGGGTGGACCCGCGGTCGAAGTCGATGAGACCTTCCACGACCGCGGTGTGCCGTACCAGATCGGCGGGCCAGCGGGCGCCTTCGGCCTCATTGTGGTCGACGGCGACGCGGGTCTCGCAACCCTGTGGATCGAGGCTGGCGTGGAGCTGCGCTTCTACTCCCAGGGCTCGAACATCGGCGGCCTCTTTGTCGGCACGAGCGGCAGCCCGGTCGCCACCGGACGGATCGTCGCCCAGGGCACGGCGCAGAGGCCGATCCTCTTCACCGGGGCGGGCCTCGCGCCGGCCGCGGGAGACTGGGAGGGCATCACCTTCTTCGGCGCGCTTGCCGCCGGCAACGTTCTCGACCACGTGCAGATCGACGCCGCCGGCGACAACGGTGGCGACGCCGGGTTCGGCTGTCCGCCCCCCGCCTTCCCCGAGACCTCGGGAGCGCTGAAGATCTTCGAGCAGCCGACGAGCGCTTTCCTGACCAACTCGACCATCTCGCGCTCGAGCACCCACGGCATCTTCCGCGCCTGGATCGGTGGGCAGGTGGACTTCATGACCAGCAACAGCTTCGTGGACGTCGCGTTCTGCAGGCAAGTGCTCAACCGGCCGCCGCTGCCGGGCGTCTGTCCGGTCGATCCGCCGTGCCCGCAATAACCTGAAGCCGGGCAGAGGCTGGGCGGGAGCTACGGCTTCGCTGTGGGGCCGACGGTGGCGAAGAACTCTTCCGGACCGCTGGTTTCGAGGCGCGAGAGCACCAGCCACCAGGCGAGGAGGCCCATCACCATGGCGAACGGCAGCAGGGCGAGGAGTCTCGGGTTGAACGGCCAGGCGAGCGCCGGCAAGAGCGCCAGAATGGTGAAGGCGAGGATCGCGACCGAGGCGCGCTGGAGCTCGAGGTGGCTCTCCTCGAGCTGCCAGACGAGGCGCGCCCCGTCGCCCGCGGGCTCGAAGTCGACGCGGCCGACGAGCACACCGCGGCGCAGGCCGAAGATGACCGGCAGGACGAGCCGTCCGCCGCTCGACTTCCCGGGAGGGCTGAAGGAGTCGCCGTTCCACTCCGCGCCCCAGGACTCGGCAGCCTGCGCGAGAGCCTCGGGCAGGTCGGCGATGGTGAGCGCGACGTGGAGCTCGTGGCGGTTCAAGCCGCCGCCGCCGTCATCTCGTCGAAGAACTCCTCGACCGCGGCGAGGAACGACGGCACATCCTGGAGCTCGTTGATCCGCTGCCGCAGCTCGCGGCCGTGCGGCACGCCGTGGGTGTACCAGCCGGTGAACTTGCGCAGCTTGTGCATGGCGTACTTCGAAGGCTCGCGCGAGGCGACCAGACGGAAATGCTCGAGGATGAGGTCTCGGCGCGCCAAGAGCGACGCCTCCTGCGGCGCGCGGCCGGCAAGCAGCTCCGCCGCCTGCTGAAAGATCCACGGGTTCTTGGTCGCGG
>JAGOCP010000138.1 GCA_017998715.1 Thermoanaerobaculia bacterium
CGGCGCCAACCCACCGGCCTACGACGGCAGCGGCGGCCGCTACAACCCCGCGACCAACACCTGGGCGCCCACCAGCCTTGTCGACGCCCCGTCGTACAGGGTGTTTCACGCCGCGGTCTGGACCGGCTCCGAGATGATCGTCCAGGGCGGCAGCTTCGGCGTCGTCGCCGGCGGCCGCTACGATCCCGCGACCGACACCTGGACACCCACCAATCCAGTGAACTCCGCCAACAACGGCCAGGGCATCACCGCCGTCTGGACCGGCACGGAGATGATCGTCTGGGGCGGCCTCGACGACGACGGCCTCTTTCACTTCGATGGCGGGCGTTACGATCCTGCGCTCGACATCTGGCACCCCACCGGCACCATGAACGTTCCCGAGGCGCGCGGCCTGCACACCGCCGTCTGGACCGGCAGCGAGATGGTCGTCTGGGGCGGCAGCGGCTGGGGCGCGCTCTTCCCTGGTGCGAGCTACGATCCGGCCCTCGACAGCTGGCGAGCGGTGAGCAGCGTCGGGGCGCCCCTCGACGCCGCGACGGCGCTGTGGACGGGGACCGAGGCGATCTTCTGGGGAAATGGCGCGGGCGGCGGGCGCTACAACCCGACCGCCGACAGCTGGCTCCCCGTCTCCACGGCGAATGCGGCGACCGGGGCCATCGGCGACTCCGCCGTCTGGACCGGCAGCGAGATGATCGTCTTCGGCGGCATCGGCACCGACACGGTCGCCAAACGCTACCGCCCGGCGACCGACAACTGGACCGATGCCACCACCGTCGACGCCCCCGGGGCCCGCGATCACCACGCCGCGGTCTGGACCGGCACCGAGATGATCATCTGGGGCGGCTTCATCAACGACGGGATCACCCCGACCGGCGGCCGCTACAACCCGGTCACCGACCACTGGACGCCGACGAACGTCGCCGACTCTCCGATCACCCGCATGTCGCCGGTCGGAGTCTGGACGGGGCGCGAGATGCTCGTCTGGGGCGGCAACGAGTGGCTGTTCCTCGGCGACCTGGGCGACGGCGCACGCTACAACCCGGTGACCGACAGCTGGACGCCGATCCCTCTGGCCGGCGCACCGACGCCGCGCATCGCCCAGGGCGTCTGGACCGGCCGCGAGCTCCTGCTCTGGGGCGGCACGTTCGACAGAAGCGGTGGACGCTACGACCCGGTCCTCGACAGTTGGCAGCCGACGACTCTGGTGGGTGCGCCCGACCAGCGCATCGGCGGCCGCTGGTCGACGGTCTGGACCGGCAGCGAGATGATCATCTGGGGCGGCATCATCGAGACTCAGAAGGGCAGCCGCTACTGTGCCGCCGGGCTGAACGGAATCTTCGCCGACGGCTTCGCCAGCGGCAACGCCTCGGCCTGGTCGTTCGTTCTACCTTGATCGCGGCGCCGACGGCCCTCTTGTGAGCGCCGGGCAGGCTTCGATGCTGGCTACCCCGCCGGAGCGACTATGCTCGATCCGGCGAGCGGCGAAACATCCCGCTCGCCGGAGCGAAGTACCGGGTAGACCGTCCCATCCGCGCCGTCCAGGAGCGAAACGAACATGCGCCGAGCCCTGCCGACTCTCTTTGCCGTCTTCGCAGCCGTTGTCGGTTCCGCAAACGTCGCGGCTACATCAGGCGAGCCCCTGCTGCTGCGCACGCCGACGGTCTCCGCGACCTCGGTCGTCTTCGCCTACGCCGACGACCTCTGGATCGTCGGCCGTGACGGCGGCGCCGCCCGCCGGTTGACGAACGGCGTCGGCATCGAGTCGCATCCGCTCTTCTCTCCTGACGGCAAGACCGTCGCCTTCAGCGGCGAGTACGACGGCAACATCGATCTCTACGTCGTGGCGGCTTCTGGGGGCGAACCGAGGCGCCGGACCTGGCATCCCGGAGATGACGAGCTGCTCTCCTGGTCGGCCGATGGCGCGAACCTGCTCTTTCTCTCCTCCCGCTCCAGCGGCACCGACGACGCCCATCTCTTCTCGGTCCCCGCCGCCGGCGGCTGGCCGGAGCGCCTGCCGCTCCCCTCGGTCTGGATGGCCTCGCCCTCGCCCGACGGCAAGCGCCTCGCCTATGTGCCGCACGGCCAGTGGCAGCGCGCCTGGAAGCGCTATCGCGGCGGCCAGACGACGCCGATCTGGCTGGTCGATCTGGCCTCGCTCGCGGTGGAGAAGATCCCGCGCGACAACTCGAACGACAGCTGGCCGATGTGGGTCGGCGGCGCGGTCTATTTCCTCTCCGATCGCGATAGCGCCGTGGCGCTCTATCGCTACGACACGGCCAGTCGCCAGGTGACGCGCGCCCTCGCCAACGACGGGCTCGATCTCAAGTCGGCTTCGGCTGGGCCGGGCGCGATCGCCGTCGAGCGCTTCGGCGAGATCGGCCTCTACGACGTAACCCAGGGCAAGGTGAAGTGGCTCGACATCCAGGTGGACGGCGACTTGCCGGGGGTGCGGCCGCGCTGGGCCGATGTCGGCGAGGAGGTCACCGGCGCCGGCATTTCTCCCGGCGGCAAGCGGGCCGTTTTCGCCGCCCGCGGCGACATCTTCACCGTGCCGGCCGAGAAGGGCGACATCCGCAACCTGACGCACTCCTCTTCGGCCGCCGATCGCGACCCGTCCTGGTCGCCGGACGGCAAGACGATCGCCTGGCTGTCGGATGGGTCGGCTGACGCTTCGGGAGAGTACGCCCTACACCTCGCCCCCCAGGACGGCAGCGGCGAAGCTCGCCGGATCGCCCTCGGCGAGCCGCCCTCGTTCTTCTACGAGCCACTTTGGTCCCCCGACGGCAAGCGGATCGCGCTCTACGACAAGCGCTTGACGTTGTGGATCGTCGACGTCGCGGGCGGCGGCCTGACGAAGGTGGCGAGCGATCTCTTCGAGACGCCGTATCGCACGCTCGAGCCGGCCTGGTCGCCCGACAGCCGGTATCTCGCCTACACGCGGCAGCTCCCCTCGCACCTGCATGCGATCTTCGTCTACGCGCTCGACAGCCGGACTTCGACGCAGGCGACCGACGGACTCTCGGACGCCCGCTTCCCTGCCTTCGACCGCGGCGGCAAGTACCTCTACTTCACCGCCTCGACCAATTGGGGTCCGGCGGCGACCTGGCTCGACATGTCGAGCGTCGACCATCCGGTGTCGCGCGCCGTCTACGTCGCCGTGCTGGATCGCAAGGAGCCCTCGCCGCTCGCCCCCGAGAGCGACGAAGAGGGCGAAGCCGCGAAAGGCGACGAGTCGGCGGCGAAGGGCGCCGGGAAGACAGCGGCCACGAAGAGCGGCGGCGAAAAGGGAGAACCCGACGACGAGGAGGCTTCGGCAGCGAAGGTTCCCGTGGTGAGGATCGACTTCGATCGCCTGAGTCAGCGGACCCTCGCACTGCCGGTGCCGGTGCGCAACTACAGCGGTCTTCGCGCAGGCAAGGCGGGAGAGATCTTCCTGCTCGAGGCGCCGGCGGTGGAGGCGATCGACAGCGAAGAACCGCCGACCGTCAGCGTGCAGAAGTTCGATCTCGCGAAGCGCAAGGTCGAAAAGCTGGCGGACGACGTGAGGAGCTTCGCTCTCTCGGCCGACGGCGAGAAGATGCTGCTCGAAAGCGCGGAGAAGTGGTCGATCGCCGGCACCGCCGGACCGGTCGAGGCAGACACCGAGGAGACGAAGACGCTCGATCTCTCCGGCATGCAGGCCTATGTCGACCCACGCGCCGAGTGGCGCCAGATGTATCACGAGGCCTGGCGGATCCAGCGCGACTTCCTCTACGACCCGCACGCCCACGGGCTCGACCTCGCCGCAGCGGAGCGGAAGTACTCGATCTACCTTCCGGGTCTCGGCTCACGCACCGAGTTGAACTACCTCTTCGAGGAGATGCTCGGCGAGGTCGGTGTCGGGCACATGTTCGTCGGCGGCGGAGATTTGCCGGAGGCGCCGAAGGTTCCGGGCGGACTTCTCGGCGCCGACTACGACATCGCCAACGGGCGCTACCGCTTCGCGCGGGTCTACGATGGCGAGAGCTGGAATCCGAAGCTGCGGGCACCGCTCACCCAGCCCGGCGTCGATGTCCTCGCCGGCGAGTACCTGATCGCGGTCGATGGCCGCGACGTCCGGCCGCCGGCTTCGGTCTACGGCTTCTTCGAGAATCGCGCTGGCAAGAGCGTGCGGCTGCGGGTCGCCAAGGACGCGGCGGGCAAGGAGGCCCGCGACGTCACGGTGGTGCCGGTCGCCGACGAAGAAGACCTGCGCTATCGCGCCTGGGTGGAGGACAACCGCCGCACGGTCGACCGCCTGAGCGGCGGCAAGCTCGCCTACGTTCACCTGCCGGACACCGGCGCCGGTGGCTTCCTCAACTTCAACCGCTACTTCTTCTCGCAGACGGACAAGCTCGGGATGGTGGTGGACGAGCGCTTCAACCATGGCGGATTGATCGCCGACTACATCGTTGACTACCTGAATCGGCCGCAGCGCAGCCTGGAGATGGGACGCGAGGGCCAGGACTTCCGCTCGCCCGGCGGCTCGATTCAGGGGCCGAAGGTGATGCTGATCAACGAGATGTCGGGCTCGGGCGGCGACGCCCTGCCGTGGTACTTCCGCAAAGCGAACTCCGGCAAGCTCGTCGGCACGCGCACCTGGGGCGGCCTCGTCGGGATCTACGACTATCCCACCCTCCTCGACGGCGGCGGCGTCACCGCGCCGCGCGTCGCCATCTACGGCCTCGACGGCAAGTGGGAGGTCGAGAACCAGGGCATCCCGCCCGACGTCGAGGTCGAGCGCCTGCCGGCCGACTGCCGCGACGGCAACGACCCCCAGCTCGCCAAGGGCGTCGAGATCCTGCTCGACGAGCTGGCCAAGAGCCCGCCGCCGACCTACCAGCGCCCCCCCTTCCCCAACTACCAGAAGACCCCCTGGGAGTCGGAGGCGAAGCCGTAGAGGAAGCCCGGGCGACCACGGGCAGGCTCCTGGTGCAGATCGTCAGCCGAGGCCCGCGGCACGCTCGCGCTGTCAGCGCCGAGGAAACGTGAACCCAGGCTGCGGGAAGGTCCTCATCCGGGTGTAGGCGCGATCTCCCACTTGCCGAATCGGACGTCTCTCGAGTTCGCCCCGGCGCCTCATCCCCGGCTACGAAGACAATCTCTGCCTCGCGAGTCGAACGCTCGCCGCGGGTCTACCGCAGCACCTTCTCCAGCGATCGAGGTCGCTGTACCGGGGCCCAGGTGCGGATCGCTATGGGAGGGTCTGTGCGGCGTCCCGGCAACCGCTCGGCCGGTTAGCGTTCGACCATTCCGCGGGGAGTTTGTTACGCTACCTTTTTACCCAGAGGAGTCCACCGATGAGAGCTCCCAAAGTCGTGTTGCTTCCGATTGTCTGTGCACTTCTGCTGTCCGCCGCTTCGCACGGCGCTACCGGGAAGAAGACCGCAACGGCGGCTCCGGGCGGCGTCGCTCCGCTCGCTCCAGCTGGAGTCTTCAGCCTGGTCGCTGTAGCGCCTGGAGCGATGAACCACACCAACGCGGCGACCGTCGTCCACTGCACCAATCTCGGCAACGCTCTTGCCGCTGTGATGGTCCGGTTCGACAACTTCGACGGCTCGCCGGCGTGCACCCTCTTCTCGGTTCCTGTGCTCTCGAACGAAACATGGACGGCATCGACTCGGGCGACCGCCGTCTTCACCGAGAATGAGATCTGCGATGGCGGCACGCCCACGATCAACCAGGGTGTGGTGCGCGTTCTCCTCGACCCGGCGCAGGAGATGGATGTGGTCTGCTCGATTCAGGTGGTCGACCCCGTCGCGGCCTCGCCGGTCTATGCGAGCGCGCTGGAGGTTCACCCGCGATGAGCCCGGACTCGAGGCCCTCGGACAGGCAAACTCCCTCCCCTTTCCGGATCGCAAAGCAGGTCGTTGCCGCGGGCGCAGCGGTCCTGATGCTGGGCGGGTCGGCTCTCTTCGCGGAGGAAGAGCCGGAGCGGGTCCCGGAAGGACTCGTGCGGATCCTAGCCGCTTCAGGGGCGCTGGACGCTCCGGATCGCGCGACGGCAGTCTTCTGCACCAACTTCGGTACCGAAGACGGTGAAGCCGCCGTGATCTTCGTCCAGTCGGACGGGACGGCCGCTTGCACGATTTCGGGGACCATCCCGGTCGGCGTGACCGGAATCCTCGCCAGTCGGGCCACGGCGGCGTTCTCGGAGACGGGCATCTGTTCGTCACCACCTGGAATGGCGCGCGGCAGCGTGCAGGTCTTCGCCGACCAGACGCAGGCGCGCGTGATCTGCAGCGCGCACGTCGTGGACGCTACGAACGCTGCGCCGACGTTCGTCCTGGCCCTGCGGACGGAGGCGCGATGAGCGTCCCGAGGGCTGGCCGGCCGGCAGCGATCGTCATGGCATGCCTCGCGTTCGCAGGGTCGGGTAGGGCCCTTACCGCTGCGCTCCCGGAGACCGGGAGCTTCGGTGGTCCGGGCACTGTGATCCTCTACCATCTCACTGGCGTGATCGATGTCGGCGACGTGGCGACCACCGTGCATTGCACCAACCTCGAGGCCGTCGCCGCCGTCGGCCTGCGGCTGGTGGTCCTCGACCAAGCGGGAGCGGTGTCGTGCAATACGCCGCCGGCCGACCTCGCCGCGGGTCGTACCTGGACCATGTCGACCACGGCGACCGCGGTCTTTTTCGAGGACGCGAACTGCGGCCCGACGGGTGGAAGCGTGAGCGGGTCGGCACGAATCGTCGCCGAGAGCAGCGGCGCGCTCGACATCCTCTGCACGGCTCAGCTCGTCGACGGAACGCAGAACCCGCCACGGTTTCTCGAGAAGCTCGAGCTCTACGATGGCCAGGCCAGGCCGGTCGGCTCCCAGGGGATCTTCCGGGACGGTTTCGAGAGCTCGACCACACTGCGATGGAGCGCCCAGTTTCCGCCGTAGCGTTCGGGGTTGCACTGTTCGGGACTCGTGGAAGTCCCGGGCGGGTTCTGGAAGACCACAGTCCGGTGTCGAACCCTGCAAGCGCTGACCAAGGGCTTCCTGGAAATCCCTACTTCACCGCTGAGAACCGCTGCACAGGCCGGAAGGGCTTCCGGCACGGTGGCGAAAAGGGGAAGATGAGCGCCTGATGCCCGACGCGCTCAAGGTCGTTCTCGCGCTGCTGCCGGCGGTGGGGTTGTTCTTCGTCATTCGCACCGTCGTGGGGCGGCGCATTGCGCAGGCGGTGGCGCTCGCCAAGGCCGAGGCCACCGCGGCGCGGGCCGGTGTCGAGGAGCGGCTGCGTGGTCGGGAAGAGCAGATCGCGGAGCTGCGCGGCGCGCTGGCAGCGAAGGAGCGGCGGGAGTCGGAGCTCGAGGCCGAGAGCTCGGGACTCAAGGCGCAGGTCGCCGGCTACGACGAGAAGGTGAAGGCGTTCGAGACCGCCGAGAGCCGGCTCACCGACGCCTTCCAGAATCTCGCTTCGCACGCCCTGACCCGCAACAACCAGCAGTTCCTGGCGCTCGCCAAGGAGAACCTCGAGCGCCTGCAGAGCGAGGCCAAGGGGGACCTCGAGCAGCGCCAGCAGGCGATCGCCGCGGTGGTCGAGCCGATCCAGTTGGCGCTCGGCAAGATCGACGCCGAGGTGCGGCGGGTCGAGTCGTCGCGCCTCGAGGCCTACGGCGCGCTCTCCGAGCAGGTGAAGTCGCTGCTCGGTTCGCAGGAGAAGCTGCAGCTCGAAACCGGTAACCTGGTCAAAGCTCTCCGCCGTCCCGAAGCGCGCGGGCGCTGGGGCGAGATGCAGCTGCGCCGGGTGGTCGAGTTCGCCGGCATGCTGAACCACGTCGACTTCGTCGAGCAGGAGTCGAGCAACACCGACGAGGGTCGCCGCCGCCCCGACCTCATCGTCCGCCTGCCCGGCGGCCGGAGCGTCGTCGTCGACGCCAAGACGCCGCTCGACGCCTACCTCTCCGCCATCGAAGCGAGGACCGAAGAAGAGCGCGCGATCCACCTGATCGCCCACGCCCGCCAGCTCAAGGAGCAGGTGAGGAAGCTCGCCCAGACCGCCTACACCAGCCAGTTCGCCGACACGCCGGAGTTCGTCGTCCTCTTCCTGCCCAGCGACGCCTTCTTCACCGCGGCGCTCGAGCAGGAACCCGGCCTGATCGAAGACGCCTTCCAGCAGAGCGTGCTGATCGCTACTCCCGCGACCCTGGTCGCGCTGCTGAAGACCGTCTACTACGGCTGGCGCCAGGAGTCGCTGACCGAGAACGCGCAGAAGATCGCCGCCGAAGCGCGCGAGCTCTACAACCGCGTCCGCATTTTCTCCGAGCACATCGACAAGGTCGGCAAGGGTCTTGAAGACGCAGTGAAAGCGCACAACAAAGCCAGCAGCGCCTTCGCCTCGCGAGTCCTGCCGCAGGGCAGACGCGTCGAGGAGCTCGGCGCCGCGACGGAAAAGAAGCTCGCCGCCCCGCGCGCCGTCGCCCTCGGCACCCAGGAGCTCGCCAGCCTGCCGAGCGGACCCGCCAGCGAGGACGGCGGCGAAGCGGAGGGCGACAGCGAGAACGACCGCGAAGGCGCCGACCTCGCCGACAACGCCTAGCCCGCCTCTCCCTTTACTGGTCCTTTTTCTTTGCCTGCAGCGCTTTCAGCGCCGCAGGCGGGCGCGCAGGTCGAAGTAGGCGCCGAGGCCGAAGTAGAGGAAGCCGAAGGCTAGGGCGGTCTGCGGCTTCTCGACCCAGGTGCCGGAGCCGGGCAGATGGAAGCCGGCGACGATCTCGGGAGTGAGGCCGAGCGCGGGCAACGGCACCATCGACGTGAGGACGGCGAGGAATATATAGAGGAACAGGTGGCGCAGCCACGAGCCGATGCGCGTATCGCCGGCAGAGGCGGAATCCCCGACGACGGCCACCTCGAAGATCCGCCCGCCGAGCAGCCAGACGATCGTCCACACCGGCGTCGCCGAGTGCGTCGCCCATCCGAGCGCCCCCGCCATGAGGAGGTAGAAGGAGCCGAACGCAATCACCGCTAGCGACCCGCGCAGGCGCTCGCCGAAGCTCGCCCCCTTCCCCACGCCAGTCGCGAGGTTCAAGAAGGCGTAGGAGTGCAGCAGCAGGAACTCGAGCACCATCCCCACGAAGAGCGCGCGGGCAAGCGCGGCCGGCACCCGCCCCGGGACGAGCCAGACCGCGAAGTAGGCCCCAGCCGTCAGGAACCGCGGCGCCAGCGCTGTGATCGCGGCCCAGGCCGAGGTCGCGCTGCCCTCCGCACTCCGCGCGCGAGCCAAAGACGTTTCGAGAGGCGAGGAAGCTCGGCTCATCCCTGTCCAGAACGCATTTCGCGTGGGAAC
>JAGOCP010000472.1 GCA_017998715.1 Thermoanaerobaculia bacterium
GGCGAATCCTGGGAAACGTCGGCGGGCTAGACCGCGCGCAGACGCACGGGCGTGCCCCACGGATCGAGCACGACCGCCGCCGCTTCGCCGTCCGTCGGCGTGCTGTGTGTGACGGCGGAGCCGGCGCTCTCGAGGCTCGCCACCGCCGCAGCCAGAGCCGGCAGCCCGGGCAGATCGATCGTCCATTCGAGCAGCTGCGCTTCGTCGCCCGAAGGCGTCGCGGCGCCGCGGCCGGCCCAGAGGTTGGTTCCCAGATGATGGTGATAGCCGCCGGCGGCGAGGAAGAGCGCGCCCGGGTAGCCCCACACCGTGCGGTCGAATCCGAGGGCCTCCGAATAGAACGCCGAGGCGGCGTCGAGATCGCCGACGTGGAGATGGACGTGGCCCATGACGGAATCGGCCGGCATCCCCTGCCAGCGTTCTTCTCCGGCATCGACGACCAGTCCCGCGACGTCGACCGGATCGGTGGTCATCCGGAGCTCCCGGCCGACCCGGCGCCAGGCGCTGCGCGGCCGATCGGCGTAGATCTCGATCCCCAGATTGTCGGGATCCTGCAGGTAGAAGGCCTCGCTCACCAGATGGTCGCCGGCCCCTGCGCGGACGCCGATCGTCTCGAGATGGCGGACGAAGCGCGCCAGCGCCGGGCGATCGGGCAGGAGAAGCGCGAAATGGAACAGGCCGGTCCGCCCGCGGCCCGGTGAGGGCCGCGCTCCACGCCGCTCGCGCAGCTCGACGAGCGGCCGTCTCGCGGGCGAAGCGGTGCCGAGAACGGCGCTGCCGGGCGCGCGCTCGAGAAGCTCGAGGCCGAGCACTTCGCCATAGAAAGCGAGCGAACGCTCGAGGTCGCCGACCTGCAGGCGCACCGGCCCGAGGCGAGTCGCCTCCGGCAGCCGGAAGCCGCCCGGCGGCAATCCGTAACTCCCCGCGGTGGCCGGCTCGCCGGGTGAAACGCCGCCGAAGCTCTCATCGTGCGCAGTCGCCACGGTGGGTCTCCTTCCTTGAAGTTCGCAACTCGCCGCTCGCGAAGTAACTCGTGCCGCAGGAACCGCAGCGTCTCGCACCACGGCAAAAGCTGGACGCGCCGGCACGGGCCGCGTCCAGAAACTTACCGAATCGAATGACTTCTAGAAGTCGCGCGCGACGATTCCGCCGCGCCGCAGAGGCTGGGTCAGGAGATGCGCCGGACGTTCGCCGACGCCGGGCCCTTGGGGCCCTGGACGATGTCGAACTCGACCGCTTCGCCGTCGTTCAGGCTCTTGTAGCCCTCGCCGGCGATCGCCGAATGGTGAACGAAACAGTCCTTCTCGCCATCTTCACGGGTGATGAAGCCGAAGCCCTTCTCGGCGTTGAACCACTTCACTGTGCCCTTCATTTGCTTTGTCCTTGGGTCTACGCCTCGCGGACCGCACATCGGGCCCGGCCTGGCGTGGAAGTTTGGAAGAGCTCCGGTGCGCAACTCGAGCGCTGCCAAGAAGCCCCTCTCCACCGACACAATGGCACGAATCCGCCGCCGGCGATAGTCACCTGCCGCGCCGGAGGCAAGACGGGCGCAGACCCCGGCACGCGGCTCGAAGAATCGCTCAGGGTCTTCCGGCGAGCGCTCGCTCGAGCTCGGCGATCTCGCGCGGCGCGGTGCAGGAGAGGCACTCGCCGCCGGTTTCGGTGACCAGGATCTCGTCCTCGATACGCACGCCGATGTTCCACCAGCGCTTGTCCTCGGTCGAGCCCTCGGGGATGTAGATCCCCGGCTCGACGGTAAAGACCATGCCCGGCCGGAGCACGGTGTTGGCCTGGCGGTAGCGTTCTTTCCAGGGGATGCCCGGAGGAAAGCCGTAGCTGCCGGGATCGTGGACGTTCAGACCGATCCAGTGGCCGGAGCCATGGGGATAGAACTTGCGCTGCGCGCCGCTCGCAATCAGCTCGTCGCGATCGCCGGAGAGCAGCCCGAGCTTCAGCAGGCCGTCGACGACCACGCCGATGGTGATCTCGTTCATCGTCTTGTAGGGGATGCCCGGCTTCACCGCCGCAATCGCCGCCTTCTGCGCCGCGAGGACGATCTCGTAGATGGCGCGCTGGTCGGCGGAGAACTTCCCCGACACCGGGTAGCTGCGCGTGACGTCGGCGGCGTAGTAGCCGTACTCGCAGGCGGTGTCGTTGACGATCATGCCGCCGGCGTCGAGCCGCTTGTCGGCGGGCTCGTAGTGCAGGATCACCGAGTTCCTGCCGGAGCCGACGATCGGCGGATACGACATCCGCGCGGCGCCGCCGTGCAGGCAGGCGGCCACCATGGCCGCCTTGACGTCGTACTCGTAGCGGCCCGGCTCGACCTCGGCGAGCGCCGCGACGTGCGCCTCGACCGACAGCTCGGCGGCGCGGCGCATCAACGCGAGCTCGGTCGCGTCCTTGATCAGCCGCAGCTCGTGAACGATCGGGCCGGCCTCCGCCGCCGGCCGCGGCTCGGTGGCGTTCGAGTTCGGCCGGTTCCAGGCGGCCAGCAGCGAATCGCGGAACGGCTCGTCGCCGCCGTCGAGATAGGCG
>JAGOCP010000473.1 GCA_017998715.1 Thermoanaerobaculia bacterium
ACCAGGTGATGCTTGACCGTCCGGATCTCGTCCTCGCGGCGATCGCCCGGGCAGTGGCGCGGGCCGGGAACTGACGCGCTCTATCCTCGACCAGTTGCGCTGGCCGCGACCGCTGCCGGCGCCCCGGTGCCGCGGGCGACGACCTTCATGAAGTCCGATTCGGCGAGGCGCGACGGATGGACCTCGCCACCCATCCCGAAGAAGCGGCAGAAGCTCATGAGGAGCGGTTGCCAGCGCTCCGGGTCGATGTGCGGCCTCTCGCCCTCGGCGCTTCCTGCGAAGAGCAGCGACTCGTCGACGTGCAGGCGCGTGATGTGGACCTCGAAGGCGACCGCGCTGACGTTCTTGCCGAAGGAGCGATGGTCGTGGACGATCCCCTCCATCTGCACCGGGCATTCCAATACCCGCGGGGGCGCGACGCTTTCCGACGCCACCGGTGTCAGACCCGCCTCGCGGAACTTCTCCGCCTCGTGGCGGTAGCCCCAGGTGCGCTTGCGCTCCGGCACCGGATTCTTCCCCGTGGTGAGCGCCAGGCGATCCACCGCCGAGACTTCGTGGATCGACGGCAGGTTGATCGCACACTCGCGCGTACGGATCAGGTTGTCGGATGTCTGCCCCATGCTGCCGAGACCGAGCATGCAGGTCCAGCCCAGCCACCAGGCCGACGACATCGGCGCGAGATTCGCGCTGCCGTCTGCGTTGAGAGTCGAGATGAGGGCGACGGGAGTGCCGAAATAGAGGATGGTCGGTTCGATCGTCTTGTGCATGCAGGAAGGCTAGCGGTGCCTCCCCGCCCGGGTCTTCCGGAAAGCTGCGCTCAAACCAGCGCGCTCGGCGCGCGACCGGCGCTTCGGGCCGGCGCTGGCGGGACGACCCCTAGCCTGACCTTCTCATCGGCTTCATGGACCAAGTCGACCGGGTTCAAGGCTGCAGCACAGACCAGTGCCCCGCGCCGCCCGACTCGAAGCCGTCCCAGAAGAAAGGCAGCGGGAGCGCCCAGATGCCGAAATCACCGCCGAGAGGAGTGCCGAGGTAGGCGACGTACCTGCCGTCCGGGCTCAGGATGAACTTCAAACCCCAGAACGGATCGAAATTGAGCTCGAATTGGGACGAGTCGAGGAGCCTCTTCGGCCGCTGGTCCACCGGGCCTTCGCCGTGCGCGAGCCAGAGGGTGAGCACTCCGTTCGACGGATTCTCGGCGATGGTGAGGGCTCCCCGACTCTCCGCCGCCCACTTGCAACCGATGCCGTAGCCCTGGAGCCGGAAGCGCTCGGTCCACAGCGTCGTGGCATTTCCAGGCGCCCCGAGCCAGCTGCCGCGATGACAGCGCAGGTCGTACTCGGGACTCGCTCCGTGCATCGACAGGAGGACATCGGACGAGTCCGGGATCAGCTCGTACCAGCCGACCTCTTCCGCTGCCTCACCGACCGGATTGATGCGAACGTTGGCAGTTGACGGACCCCCGGCGGGAACGCCGTAGAGATCCTTCCGGCCATAGACCTCCCGCCAGCCGAGATAGAGCACCCAGGCGCTGTCCGGCGTGAACCCGGTACCGGCGATGGCAGGCTCCCACAGTTGTGGGAACGCGCTCAGATTCACCGAGGACGACCCTGGACCGACGATCGGCACGCTAAAGAGCTCGCGCTTCGCGAGATTCTCCTGGTTTGCGACATAGGCCACGCGGGCACTGTCGGGGCTGATCGCGAAGTGCCCTGCCAACGCCGACTGCGGCACGGCAGCGTTCAATTGAATCGCCGCACCGGGAGGAGTCGAAATCGGGGCGCTATAGAGCCAGTAGTCCTCCTGTTCATCCGCCGACGCCCAGACCAGATACTCCTCGTCGGGCGAGACTCGAAAGTCGCTCGTGAACGGGTGAGAGGCTGGAGGCACACCGACCGCCACCGCGTTCGGGGCGTCGGGGTCGGTGATCCATATGTCCCCACCCAGCGAGGAGGGGCGCCAGCGGTGGTAGAGCACCCGGGAGGACGAGGTCAGCGGATACGGGCTCCGCACCTGGCCGCCCTCGGCAAGGGTGGCGCTGATGACAACCCCCGCGGCAGCGGGACCTCCGACCGGAACGCTGTACATATCCAGTCGGAACGGTTCGAGCCGGGGCATGGTGTAGAAGACCCTTCCGGCCGTCGTCGACGGGTAGAACTCATGGAGCTCATAGGGCGCCGTCGGCGCCGCCGACAAAAGGACGGCGGCACTCGGAGGGCCCGCGATCGGAACCGCCCAGAGGTCATTGGGTGTCCCGGCGAACGCCGGGCAGGTGAAGAGCACCGTTTGCGAGTCGTCTGTGATGACGAACGAGGAGGCCATGTTCGAGCAGGCAGGCGGTGGCGCAATCTCCACCAGGGGACCGTTCGGCAGCCGTTTGCTGTATTGGCCGCCGTAGACGAGGTACCGGCTGTCCGGAGAGAACTGCAGTTCCCAGCCGGCCCCGGGGAGCCCTCTCGCCGCAGCGCCGCCGCTGGCCCGCGAGACGGCGACCGGCTGAGCGACCTTCGCGTCCCCGGCCGAAGCCGGAGTCGCC
>JAGOCP010000474.1 GCA_017998715.1 Thermoanaerobaculia bacterium
CTTTGGAAGCTTCGCGGTCGCGGACGGCGTCTACATCTACGCTTCGGCCGGCTCGCGTCGCACGCGCGAAGCCATCGCGGCGCGCGATCTCGGAGCGCTCGCCGCCGCCTGGGAGGCGGCCTATCCGCCCTCGGCCCCTCTGCTCGCCGGTGTCGAACGCTTCGAGGATCTCTTGATTCATCCGGTGCAGCGAGTCGACTGCGCGCCGTGGCACGACGGCCGGCTCGTGCTGGTGGGCGACGCCGCGCACGCCATGGCACCGAACCTCGGCCAGGGCGCCAACAGCGCGCTGGTCGATGCCGCCGTGCTGCTCGACGAGCTGCGCCGCGCCACGACTCTGACCGCAGGGCTGACCGCTTACCAGGAGCGGCGCCGTCCCGCAGTCCACCGGGTGGCGGCGGCTGCGGCTCGCCTCGGAGCCCTCGCCGAATGGACGCAGCCGCTCGCGCGGCGCGTGCGCGACCGCTGGCTGATGCCTTTGGCCGCGCGCCTCGCGCGCCCGGGCGATCTCGACCGCCTGCTCCAGGAGCCCCGCGAGACCCTGCTGGCGATCGGCCGCGGGTTGCGTCAGGGCTGCGTGACGCTCCAGGCGGAGGTGCCGCCGGCCTCGAAGCCGTCGATGAACAGCGCCGAGAGCGGACCCTCGAAGAAGAACAGGCCGTAGCTCGAGCCCGCCGCGAAATCGGGAATGCCGTTGCCGTCGAGATCGCCGGCCTCGAGCCAGAGGCCCCCGCCGCCGCTCTCGGGCGGCCCCATGTAGGGGCCGGTCCAGGCGATCGCTCCGGTCGCCCCGTTGACCACCCGGAGGCGCATCTCGAAGTCGACGATGACGAAATCGAGCGCGCCGTCGAAATCGAGATCGACGACTGCAAGCGCGCGCGCGGCGTTGGGAAGAGTGACGAGTGGTGGCGTGGTGGCGCCGTTCTGTGGATCGAGGCCGCGGATCGTCGCATCGCCGAGCGCCACATAAACGCGGATCGGCGGGTTCGCAGCCAGCGCCGGCTTAGCCATGGCCAGGGCGCTCAGATTCCAGGGGCCGCTGAGCAGCTCGCCGGTAGCGCCCGAGAACAGGGCGAGGTCTCCTCCCAGATAGTAGAAGTAGCTCATGCGCCCGACGACTTCGTCGAGCCCGCCACCATCGACGTCGATGGCCAGGACTTGGCTCATCTGTTCGAGATTCGTCGCGAGCGCCGGCGTTCGCCACTTGAGCCAGCCCGATTCCCCTTCGCGCGCCTCGATCGCCGGACCGTAGTTCGCAACCAGCAGCTCGGGAGACGGATCTGCGTCGAGCTCGGCGGTTTGCAGCGAATGGACGTAACCGTAGGTGCCACCGCTCCACTCCTCCGCGAAGTTCAGGCCATCGACGCAAGTCACCGAACCGTTGCCGTAGCTCGAACCGGTGCAGATCTCCAGCTCCGGATCCCCGTCGAGCTGTATGGCGGCCAAGGCCGTGATGCCTTCGACAGAGGCCTCGGCGTCGAGTTCGCTGCGACGAATCTCCCGACCCTGCGTCATGTCGAGAATCACGACCTGATCCGGCACTTGATAGCTGCCGGTCGGCGTAGCGACGGCGACCTCCTTGACGAGCCCGTCGCCGAACTCGCCCACCGCGAACCCGCCCACCAGACTGTTCGTGTCGTCTGCCGCTTTCGAGACCACGTTCGATCCACCTTCGAGAACCCAGAGACTGCTGCTGTAGCAGCACGCATCGGCGCCCCAGAGCAGCTCGAGGTCGCCGTCGCCATCGGTGTCCGCGGCGGCGAACTGCGAGACGGAGCTCGCCTGGAACGGATGCGTCCGAATCAGCGCGCCTGTCGCACCGACGAGAACGGAGATATCCGAATAGACCGACTTGACGATGGCTTCCGAGCCCGGAGATGGATCGAGATCGGCCACCAGAAACGCCGACGGATTGGAGTCCCTCGAAACCCGCCAGAGCTCCGTGTCGGTCTCGGGGTCCAGGGCTCTGGCATCGTAGTCGAAATCGCTCGCAGCGAGGATCTCGTCGCGGCCGTCGCCGTCGAGGTCGCCGAGCGCGATTCGCTCACCGAAGCCCTCGAGATCGCCCCATTCGACGGCGAGAGTGAGGCCGTCCAGTACGTAGCCTCCGGTCTGATTCCCGGCAATCGCGATTTCGAGTTGAGGATCGGTGTCGATCTGGCCGATCGCGACGTCCGAGCAGCCGAAGCCGTGGCGGACGCCGGTCTGCGAACCGGTCGCCAGTTCGTAGCGATAGAGGGTGTCCGCGTCGCAAACGACGGCGTCGAGAACGCCGTTCGAATCGAGGTCGCCGAGGGCGACGTCGGCACTGCTGGTCGTCGCGGTGACGATGCGCAGCAACGCGACTTTGGAGCTCGCGTCGAAGATGCGCAGGGAGACGCGGTCGAGCAGGGCGATACGGGCGCCGGACGGAGTTCCTATCGAGTCCAGAGCGACGAAGGTCGCTTCCTCGAGGAACGAGGTCCAGGTCTGCCGGAAGAGGCCGTCGCGTCGGAGCTCGTACCAGTAGTTCCGGTCTCGCGGCACCGCGAAGA
>JAGOCP010000475.1 GCA_017998715.1 Thermoanaerobaculia bacterium
TCTCGTGCGGGTAGGAGGTGGTGACGATGAACGGCATGCGGATCACCTGCGGTCCGAGCAGGGTGAACGACGCCATTCCCAGACCGGTCTCCCAGAAGTTCTCGACCAGGGCGAACTTGCCGTAGGGGTAGGGGCCGATGAGCCGGCTGTACATCTCGAGATACTGCGCCGTCGCCGCGAGGTAGCGGCCAGCGAGCGCTTCGTCCGGCTGGCGGAGATAGACCTCGGCCTCGACGGCGCTCGCTCCGGTGCCCGCGGCCACTCCGGCAGCCGCTGGAACGGTCTGCCGGTAGCGCACCAACGGACCCCCGACCAGGTAGATCTCGTCCATCTTCCCAGCCGAGCTCCAACGGGCAAAGCCCTGCTCGTCGCGCGACGTGCCGTTGCCCTGGCTCACCAGCTGCCAGCCCTCGGGAGAGTGGGCGGTGAGCTCGAACTCGACCAGCTCGGTTTCGCCGGCTGGATGGGTGAACTGCGGATACCAGTGCCCGTTGCCGGCGAGATAGACCCCCTCCGGCGAGACGATGCCCGCGGTCTCGCGGAAGCCGCGCTGATACTCCTCCTGCTGGGTGCCGAGACCGAAGTCGAACTTCCCGGAGTAGGTGAGGTGGAGTTTTCCTCCCCCTTCCGGCAGGCGCACGCGGTAGCGGCGCAGACCGGCAGCGCTCCCTTCGCCAGAGTTGTTGCCGAAAAACGGGGTGACATCGCCCAGCGGCACCTCTTCGACCGGGGGCTCCGAGGCGGAGATCTCGAGCTCTCGGTTGAGCAGGAACTCGACCGCTCCACCCTCGAGCAGCAGCAGCCGGTCGTCGACCGCCAGTTGCCGCGCCGCCGGATCGATCCCGACGGTCAGCCGATGCGCGACCGTGACTCCGGTGCGATCTGCCTCGGCCGCGAGTCCGGGGCCAGCGATCAGCAGACCCGAGAGAGCCAGCAGCCCGACGAGGCGGCGCACGCTCACGGCGCATTCCCCGCCGGCGGAACCGGCGCGGGCGGCACAGGCGGCGCCGATGGGGCGGGAGCGGCCGGCGGTTCCGGCGGCACGGGCGGCACGGCCGGCTTCTCGGGCGTCCGCCGGAAGTAGGCGGTCAGGGTCGTGGCCTTGCCCTCCCGCAGCACCTCGAAGCGCGCCGAGTCGCCCCAGCGCTTGCCCGACATCAACCGGTTGAGCGTCTCCTGCTGGTCGATCGGCGTGCCGTCCATCGCCACCAGCTGGTCGCCGGCGGCGAAGCCGGCGGCCGCGGCGACCGACTCCTCCTCGACCCGGATCACCGTCAGCGGCTGGCCGGGATCGCGTTCCGGCGCCGAGAGACCGAGCACGGGATAGAGCGGATCCTGCTCCGGCGGGACGCCCCAGAAGAAGCTGGCAAACGAGGCGCGCGCCTCGGTGACCGGCTGGTGGGTCTTCGGATCCTCGATCCGCACCGGGATGATCGACGCCGTGCGGCCCTGGAAAGTGAGGCGCGCCTGGCGCTCGGCACCGAGGCCGTAGGCGACGTGACCTTCGCCGATCAGCACCACCATGATCGCTCGCGTGCCGCCCGCCTCCGACCCCTCGGAATGGCGCGCGAGCGCCTTGAGCGCGTTGTGCGCCATCGCCGCGTCCCAGGTGCACTGCGCCGTGAACATGCCCTCGAACATCTCGGCGGACATCCCGCCGTGCAGCCCGTCGTCGCTGAAAAAGGCCTGGAAGAGCCGGCGGTACTCGGCACTGTCGGTGTCGATCGTCGCCGGCAGGAGCTCGCGCTGCTCGGGCGTGAGCGCCGCGAGCCCCTCCTTGCGCGCCGTCTGCACGACCTTGCGCGGCACGTTGAGGCCGAACATGCGCAGGCCATGGCGGTGCGCGAAGTCGAAGATCGGCCGGTAGTACTCCCAGTGATAGCCCCAGTTCTTGTACCACCGCGACTGGGCGAGAAAGTCGGCCTCGGTGTAGGCCGGGTCGGTGGACCACTTGTCGAGCATCGCCTGCTCGCCGGCCGGGTACATCTCGAGACCGATCAGCACCTTGCGGCCGCGCCGCTGGAGCTCCTCGATCGTCCGCAGCTGTACCTGGTGGAACTCGTAGTCGGTGTGGCTCTCGCCGACGAAGAGGAGCTCCACGCCGTCGAGCCGCGCGGCGAGCTCGGCGGGCGTGATGACTTCGCCCTTCGCCGTGTCGGTGACGCCGTCGAGCACCACCGGCGCCTCGCGGTCGCGCCGCGCCGGATCGCCGATCGGCAGATCGAGGATCTTGTCGACCGGAGCCAGCGGAGCCAGGGCGCCCAGCCAGAGCGGCGCGGCGAGGGCCAGCAGGAGCGCTGCGAGAACCGGCAGGACGCGGCGCGAAATCGGAGTCACGGTCAATCGAATCATCAGTTCACCTCGAAAAGTCGTCAGAGAACATCCAACGCCCGGCACGCCGGGCCACGACGTCCGATCTTAGGCCGGCAACCGAGACCCGGTGGCCGTCTCATCGGGTGGGCCGGGGGGCCCGGGCAGGGGCGGCCTCAGGGCTCGCGCAGCGGCTCGAGGGCCGTGAGCAGGTCGCGCGCGG
>JAGOCP010000476.1 GCA_017998715.1 Thermoanaerobaculia bacterium
CCGGTCGGCATCGGCACCTCGTAGTTGCCCGACCGCGCCGCGGTCGCCGCCGCCACCAGCTGACGCACCGGCTTGAAGACCCGGCGGGAGACCAGATACGAGACGATCAGAGCGGCGACGATGGTCACGAGGCCCAGCCCGAGCAGGATGTTGCGGATGCGGGTGTAGCCGACGAGCTCCTTGTCGAGCGAAGCGAGCGCCACCGACGCGCCGGCGGAGGCCCCCGTCGCGTCCTTGAGCGGCGCGAGGAGCGCCAGCCAGCGGCCACCCTCGAGCGCGATCTCCACCTGATCGGCCGCCTGGCCGCGCTCGGTGACCCGCGAGAGCAGATCGCCGCGCGTGCGCAGCGCCGCGAGCAGGCGGTCCTGCTGCGCCGGCGCCAGCGTCGAAGCGACGACGGCGACGCCGGTCGAGGTGCCGGTGAGATAGGCCACTTCGGTGCCGGTGACCCGCTTGACCTCGAGCGCCCGGACGTCGTTGATGGCGAAGCCGACGACGAGATAGGCGAAGACGTTCTGGCTGAGCGTCAGCGGCACCGCGACCGCCTCGTAGATCTTGTTGCCCTCCTGCCAGACGCCGCTGGCCTCGAAGTCGACCAACACCTTCTTCACCAGTGGCCGCTCCGACAGGTCCGCCGGCGGCGCGTCCGGCTGGTCGGTGCGCACCAGGAGCCTGCCCTGGGGATCGACCATGAGCGCGAAGTCGTAGCCCAGGTCCGCCTGGCGTTCGTCGAGCTGATCGAGCAGCGAGAGCTGGTCGCGCTCGTCGATCGCGCGCAGGAGATAGGCCTTGAGCTCGGGATCGGCGGTCAGGATCTGGGTGAGGAGCGACAGCTGCTGGTAGCGCTCCTGCTGCGAAACCGACTGCACCGAGTTGCCTGCCAGGATGCGCTCCGTCGCGGCGGCGAGACCGATGCGATTGCCGAGGTACGAGGTGACGGCGATCGCCACCCCGAGCGCCAGCACCAGCAAGAGCCCCGTCACCAGAAAAATGCGCGTCCCGAGCGATAGCCCGCGGCGGCGCTCAGCCATAGCCCCCTCCAGAATACGGTTTCCCGAGTTTGTTCTTGTGCGGCGGAATGCGCGGCATGGTGACTTCGATGCCGATGGTGGATGGAGCGGCGAGCGGCAAGGTCAGGTCCTGCGTCGTCGGCGAGCTGCGCTCGTTCCACACCGTGAGCTTGCCCGGGCCCGCCGGGATGTCGGGGATGCGGAAGGTCCCGTCCGGCGCGACCCGCGCCCAGTAGGGCGTCGCGACGACGAAGATGTAGCCGAACATGCCGTGGTGCACGTTGCAGAACACGCGCACGATGCCGGCCTCGCGAAAGACCGCGGTCGATCCGGCGCCCTTGCCGAGGAGCCCGAGATCGAACGAGTTCCGGCCGGAAACCGAAAAGACGTTGTGGAGAATCGGATCCTGGTTGGGGAAGCGCACCGTCGAGCCCACCGGTACCACCAGGATGCGCGGTTGGAAAGCCTTGCGCACCGTTACCATGTCCACCACCACCGGTTTCGGCGCCGGCGCCACCTTGGTGGGGGCGAAAACCACGACGGTAGCGTCGAGGGCGAGCGTCTTGTCAGCCGAAGGCTTGCCCTTTTCGAGCAGCTCGACGCGTCCGCGAAACTCGGCGGCGGTGGCCGGCGAAGCGCCGAGCAGAGCTGCGGCGACGATCGCCGTGAACGGTCGGACCCGCGGGCACATGAGGTTTACCGGTCAGCATAACAGAGCGGATGCACCTCCCCGCGCCGGACCGGCGCTCGCTTCCGGCGTTTTTTCGGTGCCGATCCATGTGCCCGCCGCGAGCGGCCGGAAGGTGTTTCTCACCACGATCGGAATCGCGGCGTCGCGTGCCGGCGCGACTGCCTTCCAATGCAGCACCTTCGCTCCGGCGCGCGCCATCGCCTCGACCTCGTCATAGGAGAGCCGCGGCAGCAGCTCGGCGCCCGGATCGAGATTGGGGTCGGCGGTCGCGACGCCGTCGACATCGGTCCAGATCTCGACCCGCTCCGCCGCCAGCGCGGCGCCGAGGGCTGTCGCCGAGGTATCCGAGCCGCCGCGCCCGAAGAGGCGCACCTCGCCCGCGGCGTCGGCGCCGAAAAAGCCGGTGACGACCGGCACATGGGCGCCCAGCGTCGCGAGCCGCGCGGCGAGGCGGGGCCGGCTGGCTGCGACGTCGGGGAAGGCGTCGTCGTGCGACCCTTCGGCGAGGAGGACTTCGGCGCCGTCGAGCGTTGCGGCAGCGAGCCCCGACGCGGCGAGCGCGGCGGCGAAGATCGGCGTCGACAGGCGCTCGCCGCAGGCGAGCACCCACGCCCGGGTGCGCGGCGAGACCTCGCCCAGCAGCTCCACGGCGCGCAACAGGTCGCGCAGGCGCTCGAGCCCGCGATCGAGCTCGTCGGCCTCCCGCACTGCGCCGCGCCCGCGCGCCACCGCTGCAAACTGGCAGCGGTGGCGCTCACGCAGCGCCCGGAAACCGTCTCGCCACGCGGGATCGCGCTCGCGCGCCGTCTCGAGTTGACGCGCGATCTC
>JAGOCP010000139.1 GCA_017998715.1 Thermoanaerobaculia bacterium
GCCTGGTACCGACGATCTTCTGGGACAGCCCGAGGCTGTCAGAGGCCCGGAGACAAGAATCTCTCTCCCAGGCCTTGATCCTGATGAGTGGCTGGTGCGCGCCCTCCAGGGCACGACACCTAGACCGAAGAAGATCCACAAAGCGCGCAATCCACTCCTCGAGACCGAGCCGATGGGCCTAGCGAGCTTCTACGCTCGTATAGGAAGACTCTGCGCCTTGACCCGAGAGCCTTCAATGAGTGGCACCTTTTCCCACCGGCGTTCGTATGGATCTCAACCATGAGCTACCCTCTAACGGCGAGGATAGGTAGCCTCAATCGCCGCCGCAACCTCCTTACTACCCGGCTCCCCGATGGCCCGCCGTAGGTCTTCCATGCAAACCATCAAGGATGCGTGCAGCTCTTCCTTCGATACTTCACGCCCATGAAACTGCATAGGCAGCCTCAGCCTTTCGGAAACGAGTGCGGCCTTCTCAACAAAAGTGCCAAGAGCGCTCGCCGGCAGAGTTGCCAGCAAGAAACGCAGCCGCATACGGTCCCAAGTACTGTGCTCATCGAAGACTTCGCGCTCACCATGCAAGATATGCGCAGCGACGACTGTTCGCGACTGCCAAAGCGGGATTCTGCCTTGGCGATCGATTGCGAATAGATCCTCGTCCAGCTCGAATCCAATCTGAGGAAGAAGCTGCCAGAGCTCTGTGCACCATCTCGTCTCGCTGGAAGCAAGCAGAACATCCTCCGCCTCGTGCAAGAAATCGAAGTCAGTCATTGAATTCCACGCGTAGTCGCTACTCCCTCTCGGATGCGAAGCGGGTCCACCTCTGCATGCCAGTCAGGTGTCAGCTCCCGAAGGTTGAGAGGCGCGTTTGCCCCGCCATGCTGCTGAGCAACCACATGGTGCAGCTCTCGCGACTCGAATACGCCAGTTCGCGGATTGTAGTCCACCGGCGCCGTCCCACGCCTCATCCTTTCAAGATTGGCTGCCGAGAATTCGCCAGTGCTCCTGGAGGCTTCATAACGATTCTTCCAGTATCTTGACCGAACCACATCCCATGACGGATTGCGTCCATCTGGAAGGGGTTTGTCTATCGCTTCGCTTCGCCGCCAACGCTGGAAGCGCGCCTCACCGGTCGCTGCCCCGGAATCTGATGAAAGCTCTGAGGCAACCGCTCGCGGCGACGAGGTCGTCGCAGGCACGCTCTGGGTGACACTGACTTCAGCCACCGCTGCGCTACCTGTGGAAGCGCTCTCCCCGAGGACGACCCCCTTCACCTTGGACACGACGGACCTTGTAGCCTGACCGACCGTCATGTCCCCGATGCCGCTCGCCTTCAGCGCCAGGATTCCTCTCGCTGCCAGGCCGCCAGCTGCGCCGAGCCCGCCTGCTATCGCATAGTCCTGGGCGCTGCTCAGCTCGCCCTCGACGAGATCGCCGCCGGCCTGGGCCCCGAGACCCGCAGCAGTGCCGGAAATCACAGCGGAAGCGGTGGCCCCGGCGCCTGCGCCTCTTGCGACTAGGGCTCCCGCGCCACCGGTCGCGGCGCCCACGGCGAGAATGGCGCCGCTCTTGACGACGGCCTTACCGGTTTGCTGCCAGTACTGATCCTTCGTGATCTCACCACGGTCCAGCTGTTCCTGCGCATTGCCAATCCGCCCGACAGCCCCTACCGATGCGGCTTCGGCCACGGCGTACGCCGCTTGACTGAGGAAGGCGATCCCTTTCTCGAACCAGTTGCCCTCGCCGTACGCCTCTGTTGCGTAGTCCTGAACGGTTTGTTTAAGACTCTCTCGCCCGTCGGGGTCCCAGTAGACCGCTGGGTTCGCGTACGCGTAGAGGAATCGGTGGAGGCTGGGCGGTGTTTCCGCGAGGCCTCCGAAGGAATCCTCGCTCAGAAATCTCCCCAGCTCGGGATCGAGGTACCTGGCCTTGGCATAGTAGAGCCCGGTGGCGTCGTCCTTTTCGTAGCCGGTGTAGCCGAAGAGGTTTTCGCTATCGCCGATCTGGTTTCGGAGGTTGCCCCAGGCGTCCCAGAGGTACCGGGTCTGGATGCCACCGTCGGGGCGCGAGAGCGCCACGACGCTGCCCAGCCCGTCGAAGAGCGAGAAGCTGCGACCTTCGGCGGTGTGGCTCATCGAGACCAGGCGATCGCCGCCCCACTCGTAGCGGGCGATCGTTGCTCCAGCGTCGTCGGTCTGCTGGAGGACTGCGCTGTCGTCTCTGACGTAGCGAAAGATCCCGCCGGGGTCGGCCTTGCGGATGCGGAAGCCGGCCGGGTCGTAGCTGTAGCGCTCGAGGAGAAGGCCGTTGTCCTGCACCTCCACCAGGCGGTCGAGGGCGTCGTAGATCTGGCCGCGGATGAGGCTGCCTTGGGTCTTCGAGATCTGGTTGCCGTTCTCGTCCCAGGCGAGCGTGGCGTCGTTTGCGGGGTCGACGCTATCGGTGACGCTGAGCAGGCGGTCCCGGACGTCGTAGGCGAGGGTCTTCGCGCTCGTCGTGGTGCCGCCGGCGGCGACGATCGTCTCCGTCTCGCGGTTGCCGACCGGGTCGAGTGTGTAGGTGACCGTCTGATCCGGGTAATGGACCTCGGTCAGGCGGTCGGCGTCGTCGTAGCCGTAGGTCGTGGTTTCGGGGGCGCCGCCGTTGGTTTCGAGCTGCTCGCTGCGGTTGCCGTTGTCGTCGTAGGCGTAGACGTAGCTCGCGATGAGCGCGGCGTTCTGGCGGTTCGTGATCGACAGAGTCCGGTTCGCGAGGTCGTAGGTCTGCGTGGCGCTGGCGCCGTTCGGGTAGGTCGTCTTCTTGGGCAGCGAGTTCTTGAAGTAGTCGTAGCTCGTGACTCCGCCGGCGCCGGTCTGCGAGGCGAGGCGGTTCAGGGCGTCGTAGGTGTACGTGGTGACGACGCCGTCCGAATCCCTGACCGACTTGCGGTTGCCGTTGGCGTCGTAGGTGGTGGAGACCGTCTCGCCGTGGCGGTCGGTCTTCAACAGCAGGCGGTCGAAGTCGTCCCAGGTCTGGGTCTCGACCGCGAGGCCGGAGGTCGAGTAGGTCTCCTCCTGGCGGGTGACGTTGCCGTTGGGGTCGTAGACGGTGGTGCGGGTTTCGAGCTCATCGCCCGTCGGCGGTGCCGGGTTCGGCAGGGTCTCCGCCGTCAGGCGATCCAGCGCGTCGTAGCCGTAGGTGAAGCTCTGGCCCTTGGGGTCGGTCAGGCTGGTGCGGTTGCTGTTCTCGTCGTAGCCGTAAGTCTCGCTCTCGCCAGCGCCGCCGGGGTAAGTCTTGGTTGTCAGCCGATTGAGCTCGTCGAAGGCGAAGCCGGTCGCGTGCAGGTTGGCGTCGCGCTGGACGGTGCGGTTGCCGTTGGCGTCGTATTCGTACTCCGTTCGGTGCAGGAGTGGGTCCACCACCGCGACGAGCCGATTCGCATCGTCGTACTCGTAGCCCCAGCGGCCGGTCGCGGCTGCGCACGGCTCGGTCGCGACGGCAAACTTCGGATGCCGCATCCCCGTCCGGTTGCCGTTGTCGTCGTAGCAGTAGGCGGTGGTCTCGCCGGCGCCGTTCGTGCTCGTCGTCAGCCTGCGGCGCAAGTCGTAGCCGAAGAGCGAGCGCTTGTTCTCGGGGTCGATCGCTTCGACGCGGTCGCCCATATCGTCGAGGCGGTACTTCGTGATCGCGGCGAGCGGGCGGTTCTCCTGCAGCAGGAGATTGCGCTCGTCCCACTGATAGCCGGTGATGTTCAGGTTGGCGTCGGTGACGAAGGCGCGGTTCCCCGCGGCGTCGTACTCCACCCGCTCGATCTCGAGTCCGGCACGCCGCGTCGAAGTCCGGCGGCTCTCCCGGTCGTAGGTCGATTGGGTTTCGATCTCCCGCCGGTCCGTCTCGGAGAGGAGATTGCCGATCGCGTCGTAGACGAAGGTCCGCTCGAACGAAAGCGGCGCGGGATCGGTGATCTTCGTGACCCGGTTCAGCGCATCGTACTCATAGGTCGTCGTCTTGCCGCGGCGGTTGGTCGTCGTCAGGCGGTTGCCGGCCAGGTCGTAAGAGAAAAGCTCGGTAAAGGAAAAAGGCTCGGCCGCTGTCGTCTGAGTAAGCCGGTTTAGCGCGTCGTATTGGAAGCGTGTGGTGTTGTCTCTTGCGTCGGTCGCTGTGAGTTTGTTCCCCGCAGCGTCGTAGGTGGACGCGACGTGGCGGTCTTCCGGCAGATCCTGGGCGATCAGGCGGTCGAGAGCGTCGTAGTGGTTCGTGGTGACGTTGCCGTTGGCGTCGGTCGTCGTCTTCGGGTTGCCGCGGGCGTCGTAGGTCGCTCCGGCGACGGGGCCCAGGCTGTCGCTCTCGGAGAGCAGCCGATTGAGCGCGTCGACCTGCCGCGTCACCACGTTGCCGTTCGGCAACCGCGTCTCGGCCAGGTTCCCCACTGCGTCGTAGTCGAACTCCGTGACCACGTTTCGCGCTGGGGCCGTGAACCAATCGAGCTTCTGCCGGGTCAGCCGCCGGCGGTTCCTCGCGTCGTATTCGTGCTCCGTCACCGCCAGACGGGGATTGATCTCGCGGGTGAGGTTCCCCACGTCGTCGTAGTCGAGCGTCGTGACCTTTCCCTCCGCGTCCACCACCTGGTGCACGCGGTCGAGGTCGTCGAAGACCCACGTACGGATCTGATCCGCGGCTTCCCACGTCCCGGCCGCTCCGCCTGGCGCCCTGCGCTCGTTCTTCCTGCGCTCTTCGGTGCGGTTGCCGTTGCCGTCGTAAAGGAACTGCGTCACCTTCGCCGACCCCGGTCGCCACTCGGGTGCCGTGGTCTCGATCCGGCGCTGGAGCTCGTCGTAGCGGTGCGTTGTACGCCTTTGGAGCGGATCCTCCTCGGCGAGCACGTTCCCCTCGCCGTCCAGAAGGAGCTTGCTCACGGCGCGCTCGCTTCCCAGGTGGCGCGAGAGCTCGATCCGGCGGTTCAGGGCGTCATAGCGACTTTCGGTCACCCGCGGCACGAACTCCAGATCCAGTGCGTCGCTCAGCGTCTCCCGCACGACGTTGCCGGCGTCGTCGTAGGCGTAGACCGTCGTTCTGCCGAGCGGCTCATGGCGCTCGACGAGCCGGCCCGCGTCGTCGTAGACGAACGTCGTGTCCTGCCGCGCCGTCGTGCCATCGAACCAGGTCGACTCGAGCCTCTTGTTGCCGTCGTCGTCGTACTCGAACGCCTTGTGGCCATCGGCGGCATTGTCGACCGAGAGGACGCGGCCTTCGCGGTCGAGGCCGGTCGTCGTCTCGCGGTTCCGCTCGTCGATCTCCGTCCGGCGGCGGTTCGCGTCGTCGTAGAGCACGCTGGCGGTGGCGGTGTCTCCGTCCACTGCCGGGTAGGTCACCCCGATTCGCCGGTCGAGCGTGTCGTAGGCGTACGTCGTGGTGTGCGCCCGCGCGTCGGTCTCGCTCGTCAGCCGGCCGCGCAGGTCGTAGTCCCAGGTCGTCGGGTGGCCGAGCGCGTCGGTCCGCTGCGTCCGGTTGCCGTAGCTGTCGTAACCGTAGCTCTGGAGGTGGCCGCGCGGGTCGGTGCGGGTCTTGAGATCGCCGTTGGGGAAGAAGGTCTGCCCCGTCGCAAGGCGCCGGCTGCCGCCACCCACGTCGTGGACCGTGATCGCCTGCTCGAGGAGGTTGCCGTGGGCGTCGTAGTCGAGCTCGGTCACGTGGCCGGTGCGATCGGTGCGCGTCGCCGGGCGATCCTTGATGTACGGCGGATCGAAGCTCGCGGGCGCCTCATAGGTCGTCGTCGTGGTGTAGGTGTGCGCGACGTTGTCGACGTCGGTGACCGTCACCGACTCCGTCAGCTCGTTGCCGTGGCTGTCGTAGGTGAAGCTCGTCGCGTTTCCGTTGGCATCGGTGCGGCTCTCGACCAGGACGTCATCGGGCGTCCAGGTGGTCAGGGTGACGTGGCCGAGCGGATCCTCGCGCCGGATCGGCGCGCCGTAGCGGTTCAGGCGGTGGCGCCAGAGCTTGCCCCGGCGGTCGGTCACCTCGACGTCGAGGTCCAGGTCGCCGGGCGAGCCGAGGATCGCCAGCGGGTAAGCGAAACCTGTCGTCCCGCCCTCCGGCTCCCGGACCGCGGTCACGAACGCCCGCGGCACGCTCACCGTCCCCTGGATGCCGATCGTGCCCTGCTCGTAGTCGTAGTGAGTCGAGGCACCGCGAACCTCGTCCTCGACCTCGATCAGCACATGATGGTCATCGAAGGCCTGCTCTGGCCGGATCTCATAGTGGTAAGTCTCGGCGTACGACGGCGAGCCACCCGCTCCACCGTGCGGCTCGCGCGTGGCACGGGTCAGATTCCCGAAGCCGTCGTACGAGAAGGTGAGCGCGATCCCCAGCGGGCCTTCGACCCCGACGATCACCTCGCCCCGCCAGAAAACGAACTGCCGCACCTCCCAGTGCAGGCGCAGCGTCCGCCCCGAGGCGTCGACCACCGCCGAGACCCGCCGCTCCCCCGCCTCCACACTCGCCTCGTAGAGCAGGCGGGTGGCGTTGCCGTTGGGATCGGTGATCGTGTCGAGCTCCCACTCGCTGCCGAGGGTCCGCAGGTAGTGGTAGCGGTTGCCGCTCTTGGTGAAGAAATCGAACGAGTAGTCGGCGTTCGCGACCAGCGAGCCGTGGTAGCCCTTCAACGGACGCAGGCCCCCCGCGCCGTCGTCGACGAAGCGCATCCCCGACCCTTCGCCGCCGACCACGATCGCCTCGCCGCACGGCGTCACCAGCACCTTCGAGCCCCAGTTCATCGACCAGCCGAGACCCAACGCGCCGCCCTCGCCGCCGGCGCTCGACGAATAGGTGCGCGCGAACGACAGGGCCAAGGCAGCACCGCCTCGCCCTGGAATCGAAAAGTCTTCCCGCGAGAGAGTCAGGTGGCCATCGAACAGGTCGATCCCCTTGACCAGTTCGTGCCCGACCGGCAGCGTGTCGCGGCTCTGGTACTCCGAGAGCGCGAACCCCTCCCGGGTCTCGGCGATACCGTCGCCCGTCGCCACCCCGTGCAGTACGTAGCGGTAGCGCCCGGGAGGCAGATCGGCGGGGGACACGTCGATGTCGTGCGCGCCCTCCGCGCGGACTTCCTCCGCGATCAGCGTGACGTGGCTGCCGTCATCCTCGTACGCGCCTCCAGCCAGCGCCTTCACGCCGAAGAACTCCAGCGTCACCGCCGCCTCGCGGGTCAGGAAGAAGTGGAACTGGTCGGGCTGCGCGCAGACCCGCTGATTGACCACGTCCACGTCCTGGCTTAGGACCACCGACTCGCTCACTTCGGCGAAGAGACGCTGCGCGAGCGGCAGCGGGAAGGGATCGGAGCGCACCTCCGCCGCGCTGCCGCGGTTGAGCACCAGCTGCGCCGCATAGTCGAGGTCGGTGTCGATCTCGATCCCGCGCTGGATATCGAGTTGACCCGATCCCTGCCGCGCCGTGCCGTGCCCCGCCAGAACCTCCTCGCCGTCTGCAAGGAGAGCCACTTCGGCCGTGCGCGCCTGATACGCACCTGGATCGATCGAGTAGGCGACCTCGATCGGCGCCTCGACCCTGTCCGCGTCGTCCAGCGGAATCGGATCGGGCGCCAGGGCGTCGATCGTCGGGAGGACACTCCAGATCTCGATCACGAGCCTGTTTTCTACAACGTCCGTCATCGTCGGCGACCCGGCGCAAATGGCCTGCGGGCAGAGGTTGTACGCAATCCGGAGATCGGCTTCGACGACGTTCTTTCCTGGGGTATTGCCGACGGTTGTCGAGGTCTCGAAAACTCCAGGATCGAGCCGAAGCGGCTCCGCGGCGAGGCCTCCGTTCGAAACGCTCAAGATGGGTACGATCTCTGCCTCCTGCAGCGTCCCATCGACGCCACGACGCCAGACTCCACCGGCCGGCGGAGGACCCGGATGGCAGCCGGCCGTGGGCGATCCGCACGGACCGCAGTTCGTACACAACGCGCCCTCGAACGCATCCCAGAGCAGGACTTCGAAACGCACCGGACCGTACGTGGCCCCGGGCCGGGCCGCCTGGATGTTGTTGCCTTTCTCGTCAGACAAGATCGAGGTCCGAATGCGGACTCCGGAGCGGTACGGCGTGCAGATCTCGCTGCCGCTGACGTGGTCGTAGAGAATGCCGTAGATCTGAGTCGCCGCGGGAAGCCCAGGCGCGTCCAGGACGACGTGGAACGGGCGAATCTCATTCGGAGAGATGACGCCGAACTGGGCACCGGAGGCGGACGTCATCCTGCTTGCCGTCTCGCCGCCGCACTCGCCGAGGAGCGGCACTGGGACGACGCACTGGTCACGCGCGAAAACCGCCGCCGTCCGGGGGTCGAGGACCGGGTGGAGGCACTCTGCAGGGGTCGAGCCGACCATCTCGACGCCAGCGTCGATCGTAACGTTGGAAACCGGGTTCTCGAATCGGTCGCGCGCTTCGACGAAGATCGAGTCGGCCCAGACCGCGAGCTCGGACAGGTCGACCGGCTGATCGAACGAGCCGTTGGTCCGGACCAGATGAGTGGCCGGTCCGGGCGCTGCGAACAGGGCGAACGGCGTCGCGAGCGGCAGATCCCCTTCGTGTGTCGCGACGGCCGCTTCGACGATCTGAGCGCCGAAGCGGGTGCTGTAGGAGTCGTCGGGGTTCCTCAGGCGAAAGACCGGCTCGATCGCGGTGCTCGTGCCGAAACGGAAACGGACGCTGGCGACTCCCTGGGCGTTCGTCAGAGCGACCAGGGAGGAGCTCTCGTGGCCTACGTCGTCGACGAACGACCCTCCCCCAGCGAAGGCGCCGAAAGTCACCGCCGCGCCGAAAACCGGGGCTCCAAAAATGTCGCGCACCTCGACGGCTAGCGGCTGATCGGTGAGCTCCCCCACCTCGCCGCTCTGCTCGTCGGTCGATTCCAGCTTGCGAATCGAGGCTCCGGCGAGCGCATCCGGGTTGGGCTCGGTGTACGGAGCCGCGAGCGCCGCGGCGAGAAACTGCAACACCCAGTTCTCCGGCGCCTCGGTCGTCGCGCCGCCAGCGAGACCGCCGGCGAGGAAGTACCCTGCCGCCCCGGTCTCCGGATCCTCGACCCGGAAGACCGAGCCACGCCAGGCGTTGCGCTCGATCTCGGTGCGCGGAATCGCGACTTCCATGCCGCGCAGCGCCCAGTCGCGCACCTCGTCGCGCACGCGCTGCGGGTGAGCGAGCGTCGGCAGCAGGCTGTCCACATTGC
>JAGOCP010000477.1 GCA_017998715.1 Thermoanaerobaculia bacterium
AAGCCGGCATTCCGCTCGGCCGCGTCGCCACCGCCGAAGACGTCGCCGGGCCGATCCTCTTCCTGGCCTCGCCGCTCGCGCGGCATCTCACCGGCGAGATCGTCAACGTCAACGGCGGGAGCGTGCTCGTTGGATAGCATTCGTCAGCTGACGAATGCCTGGCTTGAATAGCATTCGTCAGCCGACGAATGCTTCTTGGATAGCCTAGCTTTCGTCAGCGCTTCCTGCGCGCCGGCGCCGGGCGGCCGAAATACTTGTAGCCGATGCACTTGTAGGCGAGCTTCGCAGCGACGAAGTCGGACGCCGGCTGGCCGCCGAGCGGCGCGAGCTCGACGATGTCCATCGCCACGACCTCCTTGGTGGCGAACAGGTGGCGCAGCAGGCGGAGCGTCGGATACCAGCTGCCCCCGCCGGGCTCGGGGGTGCCGGTCGCCGGCACCAGCGCTGGATCGAAGTAATCGATGTCGAAGGTCAGGTAGATCTGCTTCGGCAGCTTCTTGAGCATCGCGGCGAAGCGCTTCTCGAGCGTCGCCGCCGGCTCGAGATCGCGCCCCCACAGCACCGGGCTGCGGTGCCGGCGGATGTGCTCGGCCTCCGGAGCCGACAGCGACCGGATGCCGACCGGCAGCGACGGGATCCCCTCTTCGAACACCCGGCGCATGACGCTGGCGTGCGAATAGGGTGTGCCTTCGAAGTCCTCCCTCAGGTCCGAGTGAGCATCGAACTGGACGATGCCAATGTCGCCAAACACCCGTTGCGCCGCCCTCACCGGGGCGATGGTGAGGCTGTGCTCGCCGCCGACGGTGACCAGGAACTTGCCCGCCTCCATGAACCGGTGGCACTCGGCGTCGAGCTCCGCCATCGCCTCCTCCATGTCGAAGGCCTCGGGGTGGAAAGGCTGGGCGGTCGCGATGCCGATCTCGCATGGCTCGCAGCCGAGCTCGTCGTCGTAGAGCTCCATCGACTGCGACGCCCGCAACAGGGCCGCGGGGCCGCCGGAGGTTCCCTTGCCGTAAGAGGTCGTGCGTTCGAACGGCACCGGCAGGACGACCACCGGGGATTTCTTGATATCGGACAGCTCGGGCGGCAGGAGACCGAAGTTCGTCGGGAGAGAGGGCATCCGCTGTTTTTAGCAGCGGGCGGCGGAGGCAGTCAAACAGCGCGGACGAGCGAAGTGCGCTTTCCCCTTGACAGCGGCGCCGGCCTGCGCGAAGGTGAGCCCGCTTCCGGAGGGGGACGACATGGATTCTGCAAAGCGCTACCGGGCCCTGCTGTGTTCTTGCTGCCTGGTTCTGTTCGCCTGGCCGGCCTCTGCCGCCATGATGGAAGTTGGCTTCGATCGCGCAGCGATCCGGAGCGTTGCGCAGACCTTGCCGGCCGGTGGCGAGCTGCGCGTCACGGCAGTGCCTTGGGCGCTCGGCGGCGCGAACCGTCCGCTCGCTCTCCGGCTCGCGCGTTTCGAGGTCTTCGCGCCCACGGCGCGGATCGTCCTGCACACCGACGCCGGGGAGCGCGCTCTGCCCGTGCCTGAGAACGTCTATCTGCGCGGCGGAATCGAAGGGGAGCCGGGCTCGCGGGTGGTGCTGTCGGTGCTCGCGACCGGCGAGATCCGTGGCCTCGCGACCGCTCTCGGCCGCACCTGGCTGCTGGGTGCCGGCGTCGAGGACGGTCCCTTGCGCGTGCGTGAGGTCGATGGCGCGCTCGAGCTCGAACAGCCTGGCGGCGGCTTCCGCTGTGCTCTCGACGACATCGGGCAGGCGGCTTACCGGGCCGGCGACGGCTCCGCCGACGAGGCGCTCGCGGCGATTTTCGATACGTCAGCGCAAGCCACTCCAGCCGTGACGCCGCGCGCCGGCGCCGGACCCGCCTTCGACCATACGGCCGTGATAGCGATCGAGTCCGACAACGAGTTCCTGACGATCTTCGGCGGCGACACCACCGACGCGACGAACTACATCGCCGACCTGGTGGCCTACTCTTCGACGATCTACACCGACGAGTTGCAGACCTCCTGGGTGCTCGGCGACGTCAGCCTGTGGGCGGCTGTCGATCCCTGGTTGATCAACGATCCGGGCTGCGGCCTGCTCGAGTTTGGCCGCTACTGGAACCTGAATCACCTCGCGACCGTGCGCACCGTCAGCCATTTCCTGAGCGGCAAGGCCTCGAATTCCGGTATCGCCTGGGTCGGTGTCCTTTGCCGCGGTGGGTTTTCGGCGAACCCGGCGAATTTCGGCGGTTGCCCGGCGCCGGTGAACGTGACCGGCAACTGGGGCGGCGGCTACGGCTTCACCTCGGGCATCGACGGCAACTTCAACATCAACAGCCCGTCGATCGTCTGGGACATCATGGCCTTTACCCACGAGATCGGCCACAACTTCAACTCGCCTCACACGCACTGCTACGCGGGACTGGAAGGGAATGCCAACCCCATCGACCAGTGCTACGGCAGCGACCCCAACGCCGGGTGCTACTCCGGCCCGACATCGCTGCCTTCGGGCTGTCCGGGGTCCGGCC
>JAGOCP010000478.1 GCA_017998715.1 Thermoanaerobaculia bacterium
CCTCCGGCTCGACCCCGAGCTCGGCGAGGAGCGCCTCGAGCTCGCCTTTGACTGTGAAGAGGTCGCACTCCGGACGGCGGTCCCAGAGGCCGCCGTCGGAGCCGCCGGCCACCAGCGCCAGCGCCTCGATCTCCGCCGCTTCGCCGCCAGGGAACAGATGCCCAGACTCGAACAGACGAACGCCGCGCGCTCCGCGGTTGGCGTTGAATTCCGCCGCCGCGACGAGGTTCGGAACCAGCGAACGCCGCATGACCGAGTAGAGCTCGGAGAGCGGATTGGCCAGCGCGATCGGCTCACCTTCGCCGACCAGACGCGGGAAGGCGCTGTCGGCGCGGCGCTCGCCGAAGGCGTAGTGGATCGCCTCGGCGTAGCCGAAGCCGACGAGCCGGTCGCGCAAACGGTCACGCCGGTCGTGCTCGGGATTCTCGCCGCGGTCGACACCGCCCAGCGCCGGCAAGGTCGCCGGGATGGCATCGAGACCGACTTGCCGCCAGACCTCTTCGAAGAGGTCCTGGCGCCAGGCATCGCGGGAAGGGAGGCGGTCCTGGCGCGGCTCGAAGTCGACCTCCCGCCAGGAGGGAACCGCTCCTTCCCAGAGGCGCTCGCCGGTCTTGCGCGGCGCGAATCCCAGACCGGCGAGGATGCGTTCGATCTCGCCGTCGGCGACCGGCGCACCGCCGAATCGTTCGAGCTCCGATCCAGAGAGCCGCCAGGCGACCGGCAGCGGTGGCGAAGCGACGACATCGACTCCGGGGCCTTCGATCGTCCCGCCGGCGATCTCGGCGATCAGCGCCGCGCAGCGTCGTGAGGCCTCGTCGCAGATCGCGAAATCGGCGCCGCGCTCGAAGCGGTGCGAGGCGTCGGTGTGCATCGCGAGGCGCTTCGCGCCGATGCGGATCCGCCGGCGGTCGAAATGCGCGGCTTCGAGCAGGACGTCGGTCGTCGCTCGCGTGACTTCGGTGTCGAGGCCGCCCATGACGCCGGCGAGTCCGATGACGCGCGCACGGTCTGCGATGACCAGCACTTCCGGATCGAGCTCGCGCTCCTTGCCGTCGAGGGTCGTGAGCTTCTCGCCAGAGCGCGCGCGGCGGACGACGAGCTCGCCGCCGGGGACGGTCGCGAGATCGTAGGCGTGCAGCGGCTGACCGGACTCCCAGAGACAGAAGTTGGTGGCGTCGACGACGTTGTTGATCGAGCGCGAGCCGATCGCCTCGAGGCGGCGCACGAGCCATTCGGGCGACGGTCCGATCTTCACGCCGCGGATGATCCGCAGGGTGAACCGCGGGCAGCCTTCAGGGTCGTCGATTTGCGCCGACGCTCTTGCTCCCGCAGCAGAGGGGCTCTCAGCAAACGAAAACACCGGCTGGCGAAGCTGCGTACCCCGCTTCACCGCGATCTCGCGCGCCAGGCCGAGATGATTCATGCAGTCGGGGCGATTGCTGGTGACTTCGACGTCGAGCACCGGGTCGCCTGCGACGAGCTCGATCCCTTCGATGCTCAGGCCGACCGAAGTCAGCTCGGTGGCGAGCTGCTCCGCCACGCGGAGATGTTCCTCGGCGCCGGCCGCCGCCGCGAGCGGCGGCAGCTCCGCATACGCGGCGAGCCACGAGTAGGAGAACTTCATGGACGCACCTGGCGCAGGAGGCGCTCGTCGCTCTCGAAGAGCGAGCGGATGTTGGGGATGCCGTACTTGTTCATCGCCACGCGGTCGAGGCCGAGTCCGAAGGCGAAGCCCGAATAGCGGTCGGGGTCGATGCCGCAGTTGGCGAGCACGCGCGGGTCGACCATGCCGGCGCCGAGAATTTCCATCCATCCCGTGGAGGAGCAGGTCGCGCACCCTTTGCCCTTGCAGATCTGGCAGGTGATGTCGACCTCGCACGACGGCTCGGTGAACGGAAAGTAGCTCGGGCGCAGGCGCACCTTCGTGTCCGGCGTGAACAAGCGGGTGATGAACGCCTCGAGGGTTCCCTTGAGGTCGCCCATCGTGATGCCTTCTGCGACGCACAGACCCTCGACCTGATGGAACATCGGCGAATGCCGCAGATCGTTGTCGTTGCGGTAGACACGCCCCGGGCAGATGACCCGGATCGGCGGCTTGCGCGCCAGCATGGTGCGGATCTGCACCGGCGAGGTGTGGGTGCGCAGGAGCCGGCCGTCCTCGACGAACAGCGTGTCCTGCGCGTCGCGGGCCGGATGATCGTCGGGAAAGTTGAGCAGGGCGAAGTTGTAGCGGTCGCTCTCGATCTCCGGACCTTCCGCCACGCTGTAGCCCAGCGCGCGAAAGACCGATTCGATCTCGCGCGACACCAGCGTCACCGGGTGGAGCGAGCCGCCTGCGGGTCGCCTCCCGGGCAGGGTGACATCGACGCGTGAGGCGCGTAGGCGCGCCTCCTCCTCGCTGCGGGCGAGGTCAGCGCCGCGCGCCGCGAGCGCCGCCTCGATGCGGAGACGCAGACCGTTGAAAGCGGCACCGAAGGCGCGCTTGTCGGGCGCCTTCGGAACCATCG
>JAGOCP010000479.1 GCA_017998715.1 Thermoanaerobaculia bacterium
AGCGCCCGGCCGTTCGAGAGGCCGGCGGACCTGGTCGCGCGCCTGGCGCTCGAGAAGGCGCAGGCGTGTATCGAAGCGGGAGAGCTGGTCCTCGCCGCCGACACCGTGGTGGTCATCGACAACCAGATCCTGGGCAAACCGGTCGACCGCGACGACGCCCGGGCGATGCTCGCGCGGCTCTCCGGGCGCGATCACGAGGTCTATACCGGCGTCGCCCTGGCGGACGCCACCGTGGCGCCGACCCGACTGGTCAGCCGTGTCGAGCGCACGCAGGTGCGCATCCGCGCGATGGCGAGCGCAGAGATCGCCGCCTACGTCGACGGCGGCGAGCCGATGGACAAGGCCGGCGCCTATGCCATCCAGGGGTGGGGAGCGGTCTACGTCGAAGCGATCACCGGCAACTACACCAACGTCGTCGGACTGCCCATCCCGGCCGTCGAGGCCTGCTTCCGCGAGCTCGGCTTCGAGATCGGCCGCTTCCGCCGGGAGTCGCCCGGCGGACCTAGCTCTCGAACTTGATCGGCTCGCCGAGCTCCGAGAGCGAGAAGTTGGTCATGATCTGGTGGCCGTTGAAATCGAGCACGCGCAGGTCCTCGACTGCCGCGAGGTCGGCGGCGACATTGTCGTAGGAGCGGGCATAGCGCTCGCGCACGGCGGCGAGCGTCACCTCGTAGGCGATGAACTTGACGATCCCCTTGTAGCGCAGCTTCTCCACCAGACGGGCGTCGAAGAGCTCCGGGTAGGTCGAGAGCACGAGGATCGGCCCGGTGCCGGTGAAAATGATGTAGGACCGGATACTCGTCTGCAGGCTCATGTGCGCACACTCCCGAAAGCCCTCGGACCGTAGCGGGAGCGCCGGCGACTGTCAAGGTCGACCCGCCGAGGCGAGCTAAATGCCGCTGTCACAGCTATTTATGGCTCCTGTAACTCTCCCGTCACGAAACCACTGTGGAAAAGGAACAGGGCCGGCAGCCTCGCGGCCCGGTGCAAATCGCCGGTCGATACCTGCAACTCTTGAAAACAAGTCACTTAGCGAAGCTGCACAGATTCCTGTTCAAAATGCTGCGGAGGCCGAAAACAACGCGCTCCCGGACCCTTCACACGCGCCTTTTCCACAGGCTTTTCCGCACTGGCTGCGGAGGAGTGCGTGCTACCTTTACCGTCATGGTCGCGAGCCGGATTCTGGTTGTCGAAGACGAGCCCGACATCGCCGAGGTTCTGCAGTTCAACCTCGAGCGCGCGGGCTTCTCGGTCGCCGTCGAGCGCCGGGGAGACAGCGCCCTCGAGGCGATTCGGCGGCGCGCCCCCGACCTCGTGGTCCTCGACCTGATGCTGCCGGGGCTCGACGGCCTCGAGCTCGCGCGGTTGCTCAAGCGCGACCCGGCGACCTCGGCGCTGCCCCTGGTGATGCTGACGGCCAAGGGCGAAGAGCTCGACCGCATCGTCGGTCTCGAGCTCGGCGCCGACGACTACATTCCCAAGCCGTTCAGTCCGCGAGAGGTGGTGCTGCGGATCAAGGCGGTCCTGCGCCGGCATGCCGGCGATGAGGAGCCTTCGCCGGTCATCGAGATCGGCCGGATCCGGCTCGACTCCTCGGCGCACCGGGCCGAGGTGAAGGGGGCCGACATTGCGCTCACCGCGACCGAATTCCGCCTCCTGCGCCTGCTGATGGAGCGCCCGGGCCGCGTCCAGACACGCGCTCGCCTGCTGACCGACGTCTGGGGCTACGCCGAGGACGTCGACAGCCGCACCGTCGATACCCATGTCCGGCGCCTGCGGCACAAGCTCGGCCCCGAGGCCGACCGGATCGAGACGGTCATCGGCGTCGGCTACCGGATGCGCGGCTGATGGACCTCGAGTCGTGAGGCGCTGGCGTTGAAGCTGCTGCTGCTGCGGCACGCCCTCGCCGCCGACCGGGCGGCTTTCGCAGCTACCGGCAAAGACGATCGCCTGCGCCCGCTGACCGACGATGGGCGCAAGAAGATGCGCAAGATCGGCGAAGCGCTCGCCGGCCTGCTCCCCGAGATCTCGCTCATCGCGACCAGCCCCTACCTGCGCGCCCTCGAGTCGGCGGAAATCCTGGCTCGCGCCTGTCCCGACCGTCCGGTGCTGTCGGAGCTTGCCGAGCTGGCTCCCGCCGGCGCGGCGGCGCCGCTGCTCAAGTTCCTGCAGACGCAGAAGTCCCTGCCGCTCGTCGCCTTCGTCGGTCACGAACCGAACCTCTCGCAGCTCGCCGGCTGGCTGCTGGCCGGCAAGGAGAGGTCGTTCCTCGAGCTGCGCAAGGGCGGCGCCTGCCTGCTCGAGTTCACTGGCCGGCTCGCACCCGCCAACGCCACCCTGCTCTGGCATCTGACGGCAGCCCAGCTAAGATCCCTGCGCTGACGATGCCCACCCGAGCACGCCGTACCCGCTCTGCACGACGATGAAAATCCCAGCGGATCTGCTGACCCGGCCGGCGGAAGAGGCCGTGCGCCGCCTGGCGCTGGTGCAGCTCGAGCGCGCCGC
>JAGOCP010000140.1:0-4067 GCA_017998715.1 Thermoanaerobaculia bacterium
CGACCAGAGGCGAGTCCTGCCAGGTCCGCCAGTGGGGCCCGGCGCAGTGACGGGCGCGAGTGGCGAGAATCTCCTCCTCGTTCGGCGCGACCTCGCTGGCGAGAAAGGCGCTGAGGCGCTCGAGGAGGCTCGCGGCGCGCGGCGACAGGGCAAAATCCATGATCCGGCAAGTATGGCGCAAATGGCCGGCGACGGCTCTTCCCGGCAGGCTCGAGCGGCGGCTGTCGCCACCCCGCCGGATGGTGGAAGGGCTCGAGGACGGGGGTATCTTCGTCCTGTCGGAGTTCGGGTTCGAAAGGAGACCGGCGATGAGGATCGGAGTACCCAAGGAGACCCATGCGCACGAGCGGCGGGTCGCGCTCACGCCGTCGGCGGTGCGCACCCTGGTGCAGGAGGGGCACGAGCTCTTCGTCGAGAGCGGCGCCGGCCTCGAAGCCGGGCATGCCGACAGCCTCTATGAGGCCGCTGGGGCGCGGGTCGTCTTCGACCGGATGGAAATTCTGCTGCGCCCGGAGCTCCTTTCCTGCGTCCACCCGCCGCGCGCCGAGGAGTATCGGCTGCTGCCCGCGGGACAGACCGTCTTCGCCTTCTGGGGGCTCCCGGCGGCGCACCCGGAGGAGATCGCTCAGCTTCTCGCCAGCGGCGTCACGGCGGTAGGTCTCGAGGCGATCGAAGACTCCAAGGGGAACGCGCCGATCCTGACATCGATGTCGGAGATCGCCGGTGGGCTGGCGGTGGTGTTCGGCGCCGGCGCGCTGCTCAACACCGGCCGCGGGCAGGGCGGTCGCGGCATTCTCCTGGGCGGGGCGCCGGGGGTTCCTCCGGCGCACTTCGTCGTGCTGGGCGCCGGCGTCCTCGGCACCAGCGCGGCTCGCGCAGCGATGGGCCTGGGCGCCCAGGTCTCGATGCTCGATGTTTCGATCGAGCCGTTGCGGCACGCCCGCGAGATTCTCGGTCCGGGCCTCACCACGATGCTCGCGACGCCGCCCAACATCGAGAAGGCGGTCGCCTTCGCCGACGTGCTGCTCGGCGCCGCCGCGGTGCATGGCCAGCGCGCTCCGCTGCTCGTGCGTCGCGAGATGCTGACGCTGATGCGGCCGCAGAGCGTCATTCTCGACCTGTCGATCGACATGGGCGGCTGCTGCGAGACTTCGCGGCCGACCTCGTTCCCCGATCCGACCTATACGGTCGACGGCATCGTGCACTTCTGCGTGCCGAACCTGCCGTCGGTGGCGGCCCGTTCGGCGACGCTCGCTCTCACCAGCGTCCAGCTGCCCTACATCTCGGCCGTGGCGCGCGACGGCATCGAGTCGGCAGCGCTCGAGCACCCGCGCCTGGCGCGCGGCGTCTACCTCCATCACGGGTCCTGTGTGCATGCATCGCTCGCCCGGGTGCATGGCCTGGCGTTGACCCCGGGTCCCCCGTGGGCGCCGTTGGCGGGGAATGCCGGCAGGAAGGAAAACTGATCATGCAGTGGAACGAGACTTTTCGCAGCAAGGTCATGACCGCCGACGAGGCGGTGCAGGTCATCCGCTCGGGCGACCACGTCTGGGTGCACGCCGGCTGCAACTCACCGCTCGAGCTGACGCACGCCATGACGGCGCGCGCCGCCGAGCTCGAAGGGGTCGAGGTCACTCATCTCATGGTGCTCGGCAAGGCGGAGTACGCCGCCCCCGAGCATGCGCGCTCCTTCCGCCATCGCGCCGTCTTCACCGGCGCCAACGTCCGCGAGGCGGTCGCCGACGGGCGCGCCGACTACGTGCCCGTCTTCCTGTCGGAAATTCCGCGGCTCATCTACTCCGGGCTGCAGAAGGTCGACGTCGCGCTGATCCACGTCTCGCCGCCGGACGAACACGGCTTCTGCTCTTACGGCGTCGGAGTCGAATGCACGAAGGCGGCGGCGGAGCGCGCTGCGACCGTCATCGCGCTGGTCAACCGGCAGATGCCGCGTTCGCTCGGCGACAGCTTCATCCACGTATCGAAGCTCTCCCGGGTGGTCGAGATCGATCGCCTGCCGGTCGAGCTGCCGGTGCCCGGCAGCCCGAGCGAAACGTCGCGCGCCATCGGTTCGCACATCGCCGAGCTGATCGAGGACGGCGCCACCCTGCAGATGGGGATCGGCGAGATCCCCGACGCGGTGCTGCTCTTCCTCACCCAGAAGCGCAATCTCGGCATCCACACCGAGATGTTCTCCGATGGGCTGATCGATCTCTTCGAGATGGGAGTCGTCACCAACGAGGCCAAGACCCTGCACCGTGGCAAGATCATCGCCTCGTTCCTCCTCGGCACCAAGAAGAGCTTCGACTTCCTGCACAACAATCCGTTCGTCGAGTTCCACCCCAGCGACTACGTCAACGACCCGACGATCATCGCCAGGAACGAGAAGATGGTGGCGATCAACTCGGCGATCGCCGTCGATCTCACCGGCCAGGTCTCTTCGGACTCGATCGGCAAGCGGATCTACTCCGGGTTCGGCGGTCAGGTCGATTTCGTCCGCGGCGCGGCGCGCTCCAAGGGCGGCAAGCCGATCATCGCGCTGCCGGCGACGGCGCAGAAGGGGACCGTGTCGCGCATCGTCGATGTGCTCGCCGAGGGCGCCGGTGTCGTCACCTCGCGCGCCGACGTGCACTACGTCGCCACCGAGTTCGGCGTTGCCAGCCTCTACGGCAAGAGCCTGCGCGAGCGCGCCCAGGAGCTGATCGCCATCGCCCACCCCGACTTCCGCGAAGAGCTGCGCCAGGCCGCCCGCAACAGGAGGCTTCTCTGATGCCTATCGCCTCGACCACCGAGCTCGCTCCCGAGACCGCGGCGGCCTCCTCGCTGCTTTCCGGCAACGGCTACGTCGACACTCCCTGGAGCGACCGCTTCGCCATGCGCACCGAGGGGCTCACCAGCTCGATCATCCGCGAGCTGCTCAAGTACACCCAAGACCCGGAGGTCATCTCGTTCGCCGGCGGCATGCCGGCACCGCAGGTCTTCCCGGTCACCGAGGTCGCGGCGGCCTGCCGCAAGGTGCTCGCCGAGCAGGGAACGCTCGCTCTGCAGTACTCGGCGACCGAGGGCTATCTGCCGCTGCGCGAGATGCTGGTGCGGCACATGGAGCGCTACGGCATCCGCGTGACCCCGGCGAACGTCCTCATCACCTCGGGCTCGCAGCAGGCTCTCGACCTCATCGGCAAGCTGCTGATCAATTCGGGCGACCGCATCCTGGTCGAAGCTCCGACCTATCTCGGTGCGCTGCAGGCGTTCAACTCCTACGAGGCGCGCTATCTCAGCGTGCCGCTCGACGGCGACGGACTGCGTGTGGACCGCCTCGAAGAAGAGCTGCGGTCAGGACCGAAGTTCCTCTACGTGCTGCCGAACTTCCACAATCCCGCGGGGACGACGTTGCCGGAGGCGCGACGCAACCGCGTCGTCGAGCTGGCGAGCCACTACGGCGTGCCGATTCTCGAAGATGACCCCTACGGGCAGTTGCGCTACGAAGGCGAGCATCAGCCGCCGCTGGTCGAGATCGACTCCGAGTACCACGGCGAGCGCTCGGGCAAGGCGGCGGCGGGCGGCCGATTCCGTGGCGGCGTGATCTACCTTTCGAGCCTCTCGAAGACGCTCGCTCCGGGTCTGCGCATCGCCTGGGTGGTGGCGCCGACCGACGTCATCGGCCGGCTGGTTCAGATCAAGCAAGGCGCCGACCTCCACACCTCGACCTTCAACCAGATGGTCGCCTACGAGACGGCCCGCGGTGGCTTCCTCGACCAGCACGTCAAGGTGCTGCGCGACTTCTACCGCCTGCGTCGCGACGCGATGCTCGACGCCCTGCAGCGGTACATGCCGGATTCCGTCGAGTGGACGCGCCCGCAGGGCGGCCTGTTCCTCTGGCTGACTCTGCCCGAGGGCGATCTCTCCAAGGTCGGCGCCGCGGCGATCCTGCAGGAGGCGGTGAAGTCGAAGGTCGTCTTCGTGCCCGGCTCGGCCTTCTATCCAGGCCCCAGCGCCGACGGCAGGGGAGAGCGTTCGATGCGCCTCAACTTCTCCTACTGCACGCCGGAGATCATCGACGTCGGCATCCG
>JAGOCP010000140.1:4167-9155 GCA_017998715.1 Thermoanaerobaculia bacterium
GTGCCCGAGCTCGATCAGAGTCTCGATCCTGGGATCCTGCGGCACCACCTCGCCGTTGCACAACGGCCAATGGGCGCCGCAGCCCGCGCCGGAGCCGCTGGCGCGGACGAAACCGCCCCAGACGATGACGGCGAGGTTGACGGCGAGGACGAGCCAGGCGAAGCGGGCGAGAGAACCGTTGTCGGAACGCGCGGACAGTTCGGCGGGGCGGCTATTCATCGCGGCAAATGTATCGCGGTATCCTCTCCCTGTCCCGCTGCGAATCGACTTGGCGCTCCAGCCGCTCGCCGCGTTCACCGAACGGACCTTTCCCGGAGACTCCGCATGACCGCAGGCAATCCGCTTCACGCGCTCGCCGGTCTCGGCCAGTCCGTCTGGCTCGACTTCATCCGCCGCAGCTGGCTCGAGGATGGCACGGTGGAGCGGCTCATCCGTGAGGACGACCTGCGCGGCATGACCTCCAATCCGGCGATCTTCGAAAAGGCGATCGCCCACGGTCGCGAGTACGACGCGCAGATCGCGGAGATCGTCGCCCGCGGCGAGCGCGATGCGCTCGCGGTCTACGAGGAGGTTGCCGTGGCCGACATCCGGCAGGCGGCGGATCTCCTCGCCGCGGTCTACCGCCGGACCCACTGCCAGGACGGCTACGTCAGCCTGGAAGTTTCGCCCGAGCTCGCCGAGGACGCCGCCGGCACCCTTGCCGAGGCACGCCGCCTGTGGATGGAGGTCGACCGGCCGAATCTGATGATCAAGGTTCCGGGCACCCGGACCTGCCTGCCGGTGATTCGCACGCTGCTCGCCGAGGGGATCAACGTCAACATCACCCTGCTGTTCGCCAAGGACGCCTATTCCCTGGTCGCCGAAGCCTACATTGCGGCTCTGGAAGAAAGGCTCGGTAAAGGGATGCCGTTGGATCGAGTCGCGTCGGTGGCCAGTTTCTTCATCTCGCGGATCGACACTCTGGTCGACAAGCGAATCGACGAAAGGGTCGCGCAGGCGCCGCCGACCGAACGCTCGCGCCTCGAATCACTCAAGGGCAAGGTCGCCATCGCCAACGCGAAGCAGGCCTATTCCCTCTTTACCGGTCTTTTCGCTTCTCCCCGCTGGCAACGCCTCGCCGAAGCCGGCGCCGTGCCGCAGCGACTCCTGTGGGCCTCGACCTCGGCCAAGAATCCGGCGTATCGCGATGTCGTCTACGTCGAGGAGCTCATCGGCCGCGACACGGTAAACACGATGCCGCCGGAGACGATCGACGCTTTCCGCGACCACGGCGTCGCGAAGTCGACGCTCGGCGAGGGCCTGACCGAAAGCCGACGGCAGCTCGAGGAGCTCGCGGCGCTCGGGATATCGCTCGACGCGGCGACCGACGAGCTCCTGGCCGACGGCGTGGCGAAGTTCGTCGAGCCGTTTCGCAAACTCCTCGCCGCGATCGCCGCGAAGACCGCGGAGATCGGCACGCGCGAAGCTTCCGGGGCGCAGGTGACGCGATGATCGAACGTCTGACTCCCGAGTTGCGCGCGGCCTTCGCGGCGGCAGCGGCGAAGTGGCAGACCGGCGAACGCACCGGCCGGATCTGGGAGGGCGACCCGACGGTCTGGACCGGACGCGACGAGGCCTATTGGCTAGGCTGGCTCGACGCGCCCGAACGCGAGGTAGCGCGCCTCGGCGACTACGCCGAATTGGCGAAGGTCGCGGCGCGCAAGGGTATCCGCGACGTGCTGCTGCTCGGCATGGGCGGTTCGTCGCTCGGTGCAGAGGTCCTGCGGCTGTCGTTCGGCAGGCTGCCGGGCTCGCCGCGGCTGCATGTCCTCGACTCGACGCACCCCGACCAGGTCAGGGCCTTCGCGGCGGAGATCGATCCGCGCCGCGCCTGGGTCGTGGTGGCCAGCAAGTCCGGCTCGACGGTCGAGCCCAATCTGCTGCTGAGTTTCTTTCTCGAGCGCTTCACCGCCGAGTTGGGCGAAGGCGCCATGGCGCGTTTCATCGCGATCAGCGATCCGGACTCTTCCCTCGACCGCATGGCGCGCGACCGGCGCTTCCTGGCGCTGGTCCCGGGGGAGCCGACGATCGGCGGGCGGTTCTCGGCCATCTCGCCCTTCGGCCTTGTGCCAGCGGCCCTGCTCGGCATCGATCTCGCGCGCTACCTCGAGCGCGCCGCGGAGCTCGCGGCCGACTGCCGGGAAACGGCGGTCGAGAGCAACCCGGGCGTTTCGCTCGGGCTCGCGCTCGGTGTGGCAGCGGAGTCCGGTCGCAACAAGCTGACGCTCATCCTGGCGCCGGAGATCGCGGCCCTCGGTGCCTGGCTGGAGCAGTTGATCGCCGAGTCGACCGGTAAGCTCGGACAGATGATCCTGCCGGTCGATGGCGAGCTGCTGGCGCCACCGGCCTGGTACGGCAAGGACCGGCTGTTCGTCGCGGTGCGCTATGCCGGCAGGCTCAGCGAGGCACAGGAGGAGGCGGTCGCGGCGCTGCTCTTCGCCGGCCTGCCGGTCGTCGAGCTCGACTGCGCGGACCTGGCGTCGTTGGGTGCCGAGTTCTTCCGCTGGGAGTTCGCCACCGCGGTGGCGGGCGCTCACCTCCACCTGCATCCGTTCGACCAGCCGGACGTCGAGGCGGCGAAGGTGGTGGCGAAGCAGCTGACGCAACAGGTCGAGGAGAGCGGAGCTCTGCCGCCCGAGGCGCCGTTCTACGCCGAGCACGGCGTCGAGCTTTTTGCCGATCCGGACGAGGCGGCGGCGCTCTTTCTCGCCGCCGACGAACGGTCGCTGCGCGGCCTGCTCGCCGCCCATCTCGACCGTGCGCGCCCCGGCGACTACGTCGCTCTCTGCGCCTTCCTCGAGATGAGCGCCGAGAACCAGGCGGCGATGGGGGATCTGCGCAACGCCGTTTCGAAGGTCACAGGCGTCGCCACCACTCTCGGCTTCGGGCCACGGTTCCTGCACTCCACCGGTCAGGCCCACAAGGGCGGCCCGGCGACCGGCCTCTTCCTGCAGCTCACCGACAAGCCGAACGCCGACCTGCCGGTCCCCGACCGCCGCCTCACCTTCGGCCAGGTCATCGCCGCCCAGGCACGCGGCGACTTCGAGGTCCTCACCGAACGCGGCCGCCGAGCCCTCCGCATCCATCTGGCGATGGGCGCGGAAAAGGGGCTACGAAGGGTCCTCTCGGCGCTTTAGCCTGCAGCGCGTCCCGGGGCCGGGGAGGGGCTGTCGAGTCTTGACGGACTCGTACGAAATAGCGTACGGTGCCCTCGTGAAGACCATCCCGGCGACCAAGGCGCGGCAGAACCTCTATCGACTCGTGGACGAAGTTGCGGAGTCGAGCGAACCGGTGACGATCACCGGGCGGCGGGGCAATGCCGTCATGGTTTCCGAAGACGACTGGCGAGCGATCGACGAGACGCTCTATCTGCTGTCGATTCCCGGTATGCGTGAATCGATCCGGGAGGGGATGGCGGAGCCGCTTTCGAAGGCGGTGAAGAAGCTCGACTGGTGAAGGGGCGAGCCGAACCCGCGCCGGCCCGGTCATGGGAGGTTGTCTTCACCCGGCAGGCGGTTCGCGATGCGAAAAAGCTCGCCAAGACCGGCCTCAAGGAGAAAGCTCAAGCCCTCCTGACCCTGATCGCGGAGGACCCGTTCCGTTCACCGCCGCCCTTCGAGAAGCTCGTCGGAGATCTCTCCGGCGCCTTCTCGCGGCGCATCAACATTCAACATCGCCTGGTCTACGAGGTCCTCACCGAGCTCCGCACCGTCCGCGTCTTGCGGATGTGGACGCACTACGAGTAGCCGGAGTCCTCACGGCGCCACCGCCGACCAGCGCTCGGTGTTCTCGGAGAGATCGAAGCCATCCCAGAACAGGACCTCGCGGTTCGACATGCAGAGGAGGCGGAGCGGCTGGCTGCACGGTGTGCTCCAGAAGGCGCTCCATTCGGCGCCGTAGGCGAAGTCGGAAACCCCATAGTCGCCGTCGTCGCCGGGATCGGAAGATGTCCAGCCGTCGCAGTTGATTCCCGAGGCGGAGCCACCACCGAAGCTGCCGGACCAGTGCCAGTTGAGCTGCGCCTGATACTGCCCCTGCTCGTCGACGTGGAGGGTGTTGGCGGAACCGCTCGAAAGCAGGTCGGCCTTCGAGTTGGCGAGCCGGAAACCGTCCACCCGGCGGAACCGGGTGTCCTCGAGCGTCAGGCGACTGCCCGCCGCGACCGAATCGGTCGACAGCCACGCGATGAACGCATCGGGCGAGGGCAGATGAGCCGCCGCGGCGAGATTGCGGCAGATCGCATCGCCGGCAGCGAGACCGGTCGCCGCGCCGGCTTCGGGCCACGCGCCCAGATTGCCGCTGCCCAGGGCGGAGGTCGAGAAGACCAGCGCCGCCGGCACCCAGGGGACCGGAGTGACCTCGCTCGTTCCGGACTCGACGCAAAGCAGCCGCCGCGAGCGATCGCAGTAATTGGTGAAGTCGGAGGTCCACCAGTAGACCGAACGCTCCGGCGTTCCCGTCCTTCCCGTAGCGCCATCGGTGCCGACGACCCAGCCGGCGCAGGTCGAGTCGGACGCGGTTCCGTCCGCTCCGGTCCCGGTCCAGTAGTTGCCGGAGTCCTGCGAGAGCTCGTTGCCGAGCTCGTCGAAGTGGATCGGCTGGTAGATCTCCGGTTGGAGCGGGTCGGTCAGCTCGTCGAGCGTGCCGGAAAAGCGGCCGACACCGTCATAGCGGTACCACGGGCCTGCCGGTGTCGGCGTCCCGACGCAGCCGGGATCCCTTTTCCCGGTCTGTCCCTGCACATGGCAATAGGCGTCGGTCGAAGCGGTCGACAGCCAGGCGCGAAAGCCGGAGAAGTTCGGCAGACCCGCGAGCAGCGCGCGGTTCTTGCAGATCAGGTCGCCAGCGGCGACGCCTAAGAGCCCGCCGGAGTCCGACCACGAGGTGAGATTGCCGGTTCCTTGCACGGAGGTCACGAACGCCCGCCGCTTGACTGCACTGGCGGGCGC
>JAGOCP010000141.1 GCA_017998715.1 Thermoanaerobaculia bacterium
ATGGCCTGTCGGGTGGGCCCTACGGACTCTACGGTTTCGCCGACACCGCGGTCGGCTTCGGCATCGCGCTCGCGGCACAGCAGCTCGTCGTGCAGCGCACCTCGAGCCTCGCCGGCGTCTTCGCCGCCGGCGCGGCCGCACAACAGGCGCTCCTCGCCGCCTTGGCGCTCGTCTTCCGCGACCACGCCGAGCTCCCCGATCCACTCTGGCTGCTGGTCAAGGTGGCGACCACCGCCCTGTTGGGCGTCGCCTGGACCGCCTCCGCCAACGCCCTCGCCCGCCACCTCAAGTTCCGCCGCGCCAACCGCGCGACGAAGATCCAGCTCCCGGGCTGACGACGAGATGCGCTTGAAACTCCGGGCAGAGGCTTAGAGAGTCGGATCGCGATGCGCGTCGGAGAACACAAGGAGGCGCTGGTGGCGCGGGTGCGCGTGCTGTCGGGGGTGGTCGGGGTCTGCCTCGCCATGATCGCCGGGGCGTTCTGGTTCGTGCAGGTGGTGCGCGGCAGCTACTACCGCGATCTGGCGGAGAACAACCGCCTGCGCAAGGTGGCGATCAAGGCGCCGCGCGGCACGATCTACGATCGCAACGGCCGCGTCATGGTCGAGAATCTCCCGAGCTACAACCTGCTCCTCGACCGCAGCCGCTCGCGTGAGTACGCCTCCAGCCTCGAGTTCGCGGCGCCGATTCTCGAGCGGCCGGTGGCCGAGCTCCAGGCGCTGGTCGAGCGTTACCGCGGCGTGCCCTCGTTCCAGCCGGTGCTTCTCGGTGAGGGGCTGACGCTCGACCAGGTGGCGCGCTTCCAGGTCGAGCAGCTCGCGCACCCCGAGTTCGTCGTCGACGTCTCGCACCGCCGCCTCTACCGGCTCGGCGAGCAGGCGGCGCACGTTCTCGGCTACCTCGGCGAGGCCCGGCCGGAGGAGCTCGCCGATCCGCTGAAGGGCCTGAAGAGCGGCGACTGGGTCGGCCGGCGCGGCATCGAGCTCGAGTACGACGCCAAGCTGCGCGGCGAGGACGGCGAACGCGTCGTCGTCGTCGACAGCCACGGCCAGTCGGTCGAGGAGCTCGGGCGCGAGGTCGGGCGGCCGGGCGGTGCCCTCACCCTCACCATCGACGCCGGCCTGCAACAGGAGGCCGAGCGCCAGCTCGAGGGCAAGGCGGGCGCGGTCGTGGCGCTCGATCCGAGGAACGGCGAGATCCTGGCGCTGGTCTCGGCGCCGGGCTACGACCCCAATCTCTTCACCCGCCGCCTGGAGATCGCCGAGTGGCGCGAGCTCATCCAGGATCCTCTGCTGCCGCTGCAGAATCGCGCCCTGTCGAGCGCCTATCCTCCCGGCTCGGTGTTCAAGATGGTGATGGCGGCGGCGGGTCTCTCGGAGGGGGTCATCAACACCGAGAGCGGCGTCTTCTGCAGCGGCTCGAAGGTTTTCTACAAGCGGCCGTTCCACTGCTGGAAGGCCGGCGGGCACGGCTTCATGAACCTCGAGGCGGCGCTCAAGAACTCCTGCGACGTCTACTTCTACGAGCTCGGCCAGAAACTGGGTATCGAGCGCATCGCGCGCTACGCGCGTCTGTTCGACTTCGGCCAGCCCTCTGGCGTCGATCTCGATGGCGAGAAGCGCGGCCTCGTGCCCGATGACGCCTGGAGCCGGCGTCAGCGTCGTCAACCCTGGTACGCCGGCGAGACGATCTCGGTGGCGATCGGACAGGGGGCGCTGCTCGCGACGCCGCTGCAGATGGCGGTGATGGCGGCGGCGTTCGCCAACGGCGGCTACCTGGTCACGCCGCATCTGGTGCGCGGCGACGAGACGCATCCGCCGCGGCGCATCGAGCTCGCTCCGGGCATCTTCGAGCCGATCCGCCGTGGCATGTGGAAGGTCGTCAACGACGGCGGCACCGGAGCTTCGGCGCGCGTCGCTGGAGTCGAGATCGCCGGCAAGACCGGCACCGTGCAGGTGGTGGCGCACACCGCCTTCGAAGACTCGAGCCTCCGTCCCTACAACGAGCGCAACCACGCCTGGTTCGCCTCTTTCGCGCCGTTCAACAACCCGACGGTGGTCATCGTCGTTTTCCTCGAGCACGGCGGCCAGGGCTCGCGCGCCGCCGCGCCGGTGGCGAAGGTTCTCTATGAAAAACTCTTCCGGCCAGATCTCCTCAGCCCTCCCGCTTCCTGACGCGCGGCCGCGGCTCGAGCACCTGGCGACCATCCGCTGGGGACTCCTCGCGGCGGCGCTGGCGCTGGCGGGCGTAGGGCTCGCCACCGTCCACAGCGCCTCCGCGGAGCTCGGCACGGACTACTTCTCGCGCCAGTTGATCTGGGTCGGCGTCGGACTGGTGGCGATGGTCGTGGCGTTCAGCTTCAACTACCACACGCTGCTCGGCTTCTCACTGCCGATCTACGTTTTCGCGCTGGTGACTCTGGCGCTGGTGCTCGTCATGGGCTACGAGGCGGGCGGCGCGCAGGGGTGGTTCCGCCTCGGCTCGGTCGGGCTGCAGCCGTCGGAATTCGCCAAGCTGGTGACGGCGCTCTACCTGGCGCGCTACCTCGCGGCGCCGTCGACACGTCAGCTGCCGCTGCGCCAGATCGCAACCGCCGCGGCGCTGGTGGGGTTGCCGATGCTGCTCATCGCCTTCGAGCCCGATCTGGGAGGGGCCGCGATGTTCGTGCCGATGGCGGCGGGGATGCTGCTGGTCTCCGGCGTGCGGCTGCGGATCATCCTCACCACTTTCGCCGTCTGCCTGGCGGCAGGACTGCTGATCTGGAGCCTGGGGATGAAGCCCTATCAGCGCCAGCGGGTGCTCACCTTCCTCGCCCCCGACACCGACCCCCTGGGCGCCGGCTACCAGGTGCGGCAGTCGAAGATCGCGGTCGGCTCGGGCGAGGTCGCCGGCCGCGGCTACGGCCAGGGGACGCAGAGCCAGTTGCGTTTTCTGCCGGCGCGCCACACCGATTTCATCCTCTCGGTGCTCGCCGAAGAGTGGGGCTTCGTCGGCGTCGGCACGGTGCTCCTGCTCTACGCCGCCTATCTCGCCAACGTCGCGGCGGTCGCCATGCGCGCCCAGGATCGCGCCGGCATTCTCCTCGTCGTGGGCCTGGGGAGCACCTTCGCCTTTCACGTGCTCTACAACTCGGCGATGGTCATCGGCCTGGTGCCGGTGACCGGCATCCCGCTGCCCTTCCTCTCCTACGGCGGCTCCTTCACCCTGCTCAACTTCATCAGCCTCGGCCTGATCCTCGGCGTCGACTACCGGCGATTTGCCAACCGGTAAGCGACTCGCCAGTGAGGCACGCCGGTAGTCTGGGGGGCGTCGACTACCGGCGTTTCGCCAACCGGTAGAGTCGTCTTCGCCGCTCGACGCGGTCCTGCGGCGGCGGCGGACCCGTGCAGAAGGCCGGAAAACAGGGAGTTTCGGAGCCTCTGCGGTTAAGATCGGCGACGGAGGTCCCTGTGGCCCACAAGATGCTGGTCGAGAGCGATCCGCACGAGACCCGCGTGGCGGTGCTCGAAGAGGATCTGCTGACCGAGATCTACCTCGAGCGCCGCTATCATCGCGGCGTCGTCGGCAACGTCTACAAGGGGCGGGTGTCGCGCGTGCTGCCGGGAATGCAGGCCGCATTCGTCGACATCGGCCTCGACCGCGACGCCTTCCTCTACGTCGCCGACGTCTATCTGCCGAGCGAGAGCGAGACCGAAGCCGTAGCCGACACCGTCACCGGCGCTCTCGGCCACGCGATCTCCGGAGATGACGAGCTCGAGCTCAATCCGGGCCTGCACGACGACGACACGCTTTCGGGCACGCCGCACCGGTCCGACTACGGCAGCGGGCCGACCATCGACTCGCTGCTCAAGGTCGGCCAGGAACTGCTCGTCCAGGTCACCAAAGACCCGCTGCCGAACAAGGGGGCGCGGGTGACCACCCAGGTGACCTTCCCGGGACGCTTCGTCGTCTTCCTGCCGACGGTCTCGCACGTCGGAGTGTCGCGGAAGATCGAAGACGAGGCCGAGCGCCTGCGTCTGCGCGAGCTTCTCGAGTCGCTGCCGCGCACGACGCCCGGGGCGGGCTCCGGCGGCGGAGTGATCGTGCGCACCGCCGGCGAAGGCAGGAGTGCCGAGGACTTCTCCGCCGATCTCGCCTACCTCGCCGCGCGCTGGGAGTCGGTGCGCAGCCGCGCCGAGAAGGCGGTGGCTCCGGCGCTCATGCACCAGGACTTCGATCTCGCGCTGCGCCTGGTCCGCGACCTCTTCTCGGCGGAGTTCTCGCTTCTGTGGGTCGACGGCGAGTCGACCTACGAACGCATCGTCGAGTTCCTCGATCAGGTGCAGCCGCAGCTCGTTTCGCGCGTCAAGCTCGACCGCGAGGAGCGGGGTCTGTTCGAGCGCTTCGGTATCGAGAAGGAGATCGAGTCCGCCCTCAGGCCCAAGGTGTGGCTGAAGTCGGGCGGCTATCTGGTGATCAATCCGACCGAGGCGCTGGTGGCGATCGACGTCAACACCGGGCGTTTCGTCGGTCAGCACAACCTCGAGGAGACGGCGCTCGCCGCCAACCTCGAAGCGGTCGAGGAGGCCGTGCGGCAGATCCGGCTGCGCGATCTGGGCGGCATCATCGTCCTCGATCTCATCGACATGACCGACCCCGCGCATCGCGAGCAGGTCTTCGCCGCCCTCGAGCTGGAGCTGCGCAAGGATCGCGGCAAGCACAAGGTGCTGTCGATCTCCGAGTTCGGCCTGGTTCAGATCACCCGCAAGCGCAGTCGCGCCAATCTCGAGCGCCTGCTCACCCAGACATGTCCCTACTGCGAAGGCAGCGGCCGCATCAAGTCGGTAGCCACGATCTGTCTCTCGCTGCGGCGCGCGGCGCTCGCCCTGCGCGGCACGCTGATCTCGAAGGAGCTCCTGATCCGCGTCCATCCGGACGTCGCGCGCATGCTGCAGCGCGAGGAGCGCGGCGTCATCGAGGAGATCGAGCGCGAGCTCGCGGTCGGCATCATCATGCAGGCCGACGCCAAGCTGCATCATTCGAGTTTCGACATCCTCGAAGTGTGACGTTGCTGCCCAGCGCCGACACCAGCTTCGATATCCTCGCTGCGTGACCGTTCTTCCGTTCGCCTGGCCCGGCTTCCGCGGCGAGGCGGCGGCGCGTCTTGCCGGCGAGGACCTCCCGGCGGCCGCCCGCCTGCTGCTCGATCCCGCCGTCGCCACCGCGACGCTGCACTGGGGTCGCAACTACATCTACCGCGCGAACCTCCCCACCGCCGGCGGAGACCTCGCAGTGGCGGTGAAGCAGTTCCGGGAACGGAGCTTGCGCGCGCGTTGGCTGCGCGCCCGCGGGCGCTCGAAGGCGGCGAAGAGCTTCCGGATGGCGACAGCCTTCGCCGCGGCGGGGCTCTCGACACCCGAGCCCCTGTTCTTCGCCGAGGCGGAGGCCGGCGAGCCGACGGCGATCTTCGTTACCGCCTGCCTCGATGGGCGCGTCGAGCTGCGCTACCTCCTGCGCGCCCGGAACGCCGGCACCGAACGCGAGAGCTTCCCCGGCATGGAGGCCAGCGCGGCGATCGCGGCGGTGGCGGCTTACGCCCGGCGGATGCACGACGCCGGCTTCTTCCATCGCGACTTCTCGATCGGCAATCTCCTGCTGCAGGAGGGCGCCGTTCCCGGCGAGATTGCCGACGTCGCCGTGCTCGACCTCAACCGCTGCCGCAGGCAGCGTGCGGTCAGCACCACCGACAGGATGCGCGACCTCTGCCGGCTGCCGCTCGAGCGCGCCGCCGACCGCGAGCTCCTGCTCGACGCCTATTTCGCGCCGGGCGCCGTTCCGGACGCCGCCCGACAGAGCTACGAGCTCGGGCGCCGCGGCTTCCTGGCCAAGAACCGCCTCAAGGCGCGCCTGCGCGGCGGGCTCGCCAAGGTGCGCTCCTGGCTGGTGCCGCGCGGCGTGCACGCCCACATCCCGCCGCCGCCGAAGGAGGCCGAGATCCGCGACCGGGCGGTGTGGGACCGCCTCTCCGACCAACCCCACCAGCACGCCGGCAGATGGGCCCGCGCCCGCATCCGCATCGCCGATCTGCCGAAGCACCTGCGGGCGGCGGCGGCACTGGCCGGCGCGCTGCCGCGCATTCGCGGGCGGTATCGGCAGCTCGCCGCCACCCCGGTGACCCCTTTCGCCTGGCCGGAGCCGGGGATCGCCCTGCGCCCCTGGCCGGAGAATCCGGCCGCCCTGCTCGCCGCCTTCGATCGCCTCGGCGCCCGGCGCGCGACGATCCGCCTTCACCCCTGGCAGGAGAGCCACGACGAGGAGTACGAGCTCGCCCGCGCCCTCGCCGACCGTGGCGTCGATCTCGCCTTCACCCTGCCGCAGAACCGCGAGCTGGTGCGCGATCCGGCGCGCTGGGAGAGAGCGGTGGGCGAGCTCGCGCGACGCTTCCGGCCGCTGGGCAAGCGTTTCCAGGTCGGCCAGGCGATCAACCGCAGCAAGTGGGGGATCTGGAACTACGACGAGTACCTGGCGCTCGCGGCGCGCGCTGCCGGCATCCTGCGTGCCGGCCCCGAGGGTCAGGGGGTCGAGCTCTTCGGGCCGGCAGTCATCGATTTCGAAGCCCACGTCACGGCGGCGGTGGTGAACCTGCGGCAGCCGGCCGGGCTTCCGGAGCTCACCTTCGACGGCCTCGCGAGTCTGCTCTACGTCGATCGCCGCGGCGCGCCGGAGAATCCGCAGCTGGGCTTCGACACAACGGGAAAGGTGCAGGTGCTGGCGGCGATCGGCGGCACGGCCCGCCTGATCTCCTCGCCGCGGCAGTGGATCCCGGAGGTCAACTGGCCGCTGCGCGAGGGGCCGCACTCCCCCGCCGGCAAGAGTGTGGCGGTCGACGAGCAGGCGCAGGCGGACTTCCTGGTGCGCTTCTTCCTGCTCGCCGCCGGCAGCGGACTCGTCGAGCGGATCGACTGGTGGCAACTGGTCGCCAAGGGCTACGGCCTGTGTGATCCGGAGGCCTCCGGGACGCTGCGCGAGCGCCCGTCGTTTCGCGCCATGGCGACGCTGATCCGCGAGCTCGCCGGCACCACCTGCCATGGCGCGCTGCCGGCCGCAGGGCTTCCGCCCGGCGCCCGCGCCATGCGATTCACCCGCGGCTCCGGCGCAGAAGAGATCCTCGTCGCCTGGTCGACCGGCGGCGCGCTCGACTGGACGCCGGCATCGTCAGCAGGGGCGGCCGGCGCCCTGCAGCGCATCGTCGATCGCGATGGCGGCGAGCTGCCGCTCGCGGCGGACTCGTCTCGCCTGCTGCCGGCGCCGCGCTACTTCTTCTTCCGGCCGCGCTGAGGCCGGCCCTCGGGCGATCACCCTCCATCGTCGGGCTCCACACCCGACGAAAGAGAGGGGTGCCGGCCGGCCGCCGGAGAGAAGATGGACCGGTGAAGCCGGTTCGCGGTACCGTCCCGGGTCGAGCCTCCGTGGACCTTTCGCCCGATCATCCGCCCGATCTCTCCTCCGCCCTGTCGTCCGATCTGCGCGCCGGAGAGAAACTCCTCCTGCTCATGCGGGTCGGACGGATCATCTCGTCGGATCTCAAGCTCTTCGACATGTTGCAGAAGACCGCCGACGCGATCCACGAACTGCTGGGCTACGCCAACGTCGATCTGCCGCTCCTCGACGAGCGCGACCCGGAGACGCTGGTGGTGAAGATCCGCGGCGGCTCGTACAAGGCGCGCATCCGCCACGAAGACCGCATCGCCATCGCGCGCGGCGTCATGGGCGCGGCGGTGCGCGAGCGCCGGACGCAGGTGGTGAACGACGTCGCCAAAGACCCGCGCTACGTGCAGCCGCCCTCGGGGATCGCGGTGATGGCCGAGCTCGCGGTGCCGATCCTGCATTCGGGCCGGCCGCTCGGGGTGGTCAACGTCGAAGGCGACCGGCCGTTCACCGCCGTCGACGTGCAGCTCCTCGAGCTGGTCGCCGACCACCTCGCGGTGGCGATCGAGAACACCCGGCTCTTCGCCCAGGAACGGCGCCTGGCGATCCTCGAAGAGCGTCAGCGGCTGGCGCGCGATCTCCACGACTCGGTCACCCAGCTGCTGTTCAGCTCGACGCTCCTCGCCGAATCGCTCCCCGGGCTGCTGCGCAAGGGGATCACCGAGGCGGCGCCCAAGCTCGACCGCCTGATCGAGCTCAACCGGCGGGCGCTGGGCGAGATGCGCGGGCTGCTGCGCGAGCTCGCCCCGGGCGGCACGGGCGCCGACTTCTCGAGCCGCGAGCTGCCGCCGCCGGCGATGGTGATGCTGCACCGCCACGGGCTGGTCGAGGCGTTGCGCACCGAGCTCGCGACAGTCGCCGCGCAGGGGCTCGCCACGCACCTCGAAGCTTCCACTTACGAGCGCCAGTCGCGCGAGCGCGAAGAGATGCTGCTGCGCGTCGCGCAGGAAGCGCTGGCCAATGCCGTCAAGCACGCCGCCGCCCGCGAGGTGAGCGTGCGCGTGGCGGCGCTCGCCGGCGAGGTCGTGCTCACCGTGCAGGACAACGGCCGCGGCTTCGATGCCCGCAGCGCCGTGCGCGCGGAATCGGCGCAGAAGCGCGGCGACGGGGGCATGGGTCTGGCGTCGATGCGTGACAGGATTCGCGGACAGTTTGGTCAGTTGATCGTCGAAAGTGCCCCCGGGCTCGGCACCAAAGTCGAAGCCCGGCTGCCGCGTTGAGTTCGCCCCGGAGCCCCGACATGTCTACGCTCTCCGACATCCCCGTGCCGCCGATTCGCCTGATGCTGGTCGACGATCACGAGATCGTGCGCGAAGGTCTGCGCACGCTCCTCGAGCAGGAGGAAGACCTCGAAGTGGTGGGCGAGGCCGAGGACGGCGAGTCGGCCGTGCGCATGGCCGCCGAGCGCCATCCGGACGTCGTGCTGATGGACGTCATGATGCCCGGCATGGGCGGCATCGAGGCGACGCGCCGCCTGCTCGCGCTCCCCGTTCCTCCCCGCGTGCTGATGCTCACCAGTCTCGCCGACGAAGCGGCGATCCGCGAAGCGGTGGCCTCCGGCGCGATGGGCTACCTGATGAAGGACGTCTCGCGCGCCGAGCTGGTGCGTGCCGTGCGCGACGCCGCCCGCGACCGCCCGACGCTGCACCCGGAAGCGCAGCGCATCCTCATGCGCCGCCCGGA
>JAGOCP010000480.1 GCA_017998715.1 Thermoanaerobaculia bacterium
CTCGCCGGCGGCTCGCTCCTGTGCTACGGCTCCGGCGCCGCGCTTCACGGCGTCACCTGGCTCGTCCAGGAGCGCGGCTTCAGCTACGCCGACGCCGCCTTTCGCGCCGGCCTGGTCGCCGTCGCGGCGGGCTTCCTCGGCAATCTCGCCGGCGGCGCCTTCGGCGACTTCTGCGCCCGGCGCTGGCGCGCCGGCCGCCTGTGGAGCCTGGTGGCGATGACCGCCTTTCTCACCCCGATCGCCTGGGTCTACTATTCGACGTCTCCGGGCACGGCGCTCTTCTATCTCTGCTGGTTCTTCACCAGCGCCGGCACCACCGCCTGGTTCGGGCCGCTGTTCTCGTCCTTTCAGGAGCTCTCGCCGGTGCACGCGCGCTCGACCTTCGTCGCCTTCGCGCTGCTGGTGCTGAACCTGCTCGGCGTCGGACCGGGGCCGCTGGTGACCGGCATGATCGGCGACCGGCTCGGTCTCACCACCGGCCTGCTGGTGAGCCTCGTCGTCACCGGTCTCGCAATCGTCCCGTTCGCCCTCGCCGCGCGCCGCGAAGGACGCCGCGAAGAGCTCCGGTCGCTGGCGGGCTGAGTCTCGGGCCGGTTGCGGTCTTTCGCAGCTCGATGCAGGCGCGCGGCCGGTGGTACGATCGCCCGGCACTCATCAGCTAGAAACTGGATCCGCGCGGGCAGCCTCAGCCCGCGAGCACAGGCAAGGGGATCGGGCATGGCCGGCAAGTCCGAAATGGGCGGTTCGGGGGCGCAGGCGACAGCGGTCGAGGTGGATCGCGTCTCCCGGCGCTTTGCTTCGTTCGTCGCACTCGACCAGGTCAGTCTGACGATTCGTGAAGGCGAGTTCTTCTCGCTTCTCGGCCCATCCGGCTGCGGCAAGACGACGCTGCTGCGGATCATCGGCGGGCTCGATCTGCCGGACGACGGGATCATCCGCATCGGCGGCGTCGATGCACGCGAGATCCCGGCGCACAGGCGTCCGGTGAACACGGTCTTCCAGTCCTACGCCCTCTTTCCCCACCTCACGGTGCGCGACAATGTCGCCTTCGGCCTGAAGATGAAGAAGGTCGCCGCCGGCGAGATCGCCACCCGGGTCGAGGAGGCGCTGGCAATGGTGCAGATCGCCTCCTTCGCCGACCGCAAGCCTGCCCAGCTCTCGGGCGGCCAGAAGCAGCGCGTGGCGCTCGCCCGCGCGCTGATCAACCGGCCGAAGGTGCTGCTCCTCGACGAGCCGCTGGGCGCGCTCGACCTCAAGCTGCGCAAGGAGCTGCAGGTCGAGCTCCTCGCCCTGCAGCGCGCCGTCGGCATCACTTTCATCTTCGTCACCCACGACCAGGAAGAGGCGCTGGTGCTCTCCGACCGCATCGCCGTCATGCGCGCCGGCAGGATCGAGCAGTTGGGCGAGGCCGAGACACTCTACGAGCGGCCGCGCAACCGCTTCGTCTCCCAGTTTCTCGGCTCGTGCAATTTGCTCGAAGGCGAGATCAGCGGCGAGGAGGACGGCGAGCTGCGGGTCTCGACCCCGTTCGGCACCATGTACGCCGCGCTCCAGGGCGAGTCGCTCGCGCTTGGCCGCAAGGTGACCCTCGCGGTGCGTCCGGAAAAAGTCGCCATCGCCTCGCCGGGCGAGGCCGGCACGAACAAGGTACCCGGCACCGTCGAGCAGCTGATCTACATCGGCTCCGAGACCCACTACATCCTGTCGACACCTGGCGGCAAGCTCACCGCCTACGTCATGAACTCGCTGCTCGGCCCGCTCGGCCTCGAGATCGGCGATCGCGTGACCGCCTACATCCCGTCCTCGGCGCTGCTGGTGCTGGAGGACTGATGGCGGCACCCGAGGCGGTCGGCGGCGGCCAGGGCCCGGCGCGGGCCAAAGGGGAGATCCGCTTCGGCGAGCACCTCACCGCCGGCATGCAGATCGTACGCTCGGCCATGACGAGCGGCCCGGGGATCGGCTGGGTTTCCCTCTTCCTTCTCCTGCCGCTCGCCGGCATCGGCTTCATCAGCTTCATGACCCGCGGCGCCAACGGCGAGATCCAGTGGCCGCTGACCCTCGACAATTACCATCGCCTCGCCGGCTTCGGGCTGCTGGGCTTCGACCCGCAGTATCCGCAGATCATCCTGCGCAGTCTCGTCCTCGGCGCCGGGACGACGCTCGCCTGCCTCGCTGCCGCGTTTCCGCTCGCCTTCTTCATCGCCGGCCAGCCCGAGCGCCGCAAACAGATCGCGCTCGTCTTGGTCGTCATCCCGTTCTGGACGAACCTGCTCATCCGCACCTATGCGTGGCAGATTCTGCTCGGTCCCGGCAGCACACTGGCGACGCTTGCCTCCACACTCGGGCTCATCGAGGACGGCAGGCCGCTCTATCCTTCCACCTTCGCGGTCTACATCGGCATGCTGTGCGCTTACCTGCCGTTCCTCGTCCTGCCGCTCTACACCGCGGTGGAGAAGCTCGACTGGTCGATCGCCGAGGCGGCCGCCGATCTCGGCGCCGACC
>JAGOCP010000142.1 GCA_017998715.1 Thermoanaerobaculia bacterium
CTGCGCCGGCGTGGAGCGATACGGCAGCCCTGGCGCTCGACGTTCTTGCGGCGCCTTTCCGTTGGCTGCCGGCGCTGCCGACCGGCCCGTGGCTCTGCCTCCCCCTGCCGCCCTCCTGGTTCCTGGGACTGGTACTCGCGGCGCTGGCGCTCACGGCAGCAGCCACGCCGCGCTCCGTACGCGGCGCGGTGCTCCTGGCGCTGCTGATCTCGGCACACCCGCCGGCACGCGCGCCGCTGGCGCCGGAAGTGGAGTGGGTGGTGGTCGATGTCGGCCAGGGGGACGGCTCGCTCCTGCGCCGGGGTGTGCACGCGATGCTGATCGACGGCGGCGGGAGCGCGAGCGGGCGGCGCGGACGGGACTTCGCTACCCAGGTCTGGTTGCCGCTTCTGGCGGAGCGGGGAATCGTGCGGCTCGATGCCGTCGCCGTCAGCCACGGCGACGGCGACCACTGCGGCGGATTGTTGGATGTCGCGAGCTATGTCGCGATCGACGAGGTCTGGGCCAGCCCTGAGCTCGAGGCCAGCGCCTGCGTGCGGCAACTGCTGGACCTCTCGCGAGCGCGCTTCCGCGGCCTCGCCGCTGGCGACAGAGCGACCCTCGGCGGGCTCGGTTTCGAGGTTCTCGGGCCGCCGCGTGAGGGTTCCGGCAAGGACAACGATCGCTCGCTCGTCTTCGCCGTCGAGGCGGAGGGTCGGCGGCTCCTCTTCACCGGCGACATCGAACGACGCGCGGAGCTCGAGTTGCTCGCCCGCGCGCCGCAACGCCTGCGTTGCGACCTGCTGAAAGTCGCGCACCATGGCTCGGCGACCTCTTCGAGCGAGCGCTTTCTTGCGGCTGCGGAGCCGCGTATGGCGGTGATTTCCTGCGGTGTCGGGAACCGCTTCGGTCACCCTGCGACTGAGGTCCTGGAGCGTCTGGCGCGCGCCGGAGGACGTACCTTGCGCACCGATGCCGCGGGCGGAGTCGTACTGAGGTGGCGCCGCGGTCTACCGATGATGCTCGGGCTTCCGGGCTCGCCGCGGGCCGTCCTGTCGCTGTCCAGCGAGTAGACTAGCGCGGCTCGTGTCCAGGATCATCGCCATCGTCGGTCCGACCGCATCGGGAAAGAGCGCGCTGGCGCTCGCTCTCGCCGAGGCTCTGGGCGGAGAGATCGTCAACGCCGACGCGCTGCAGGTCTACCGCGGGTTCGACATCGGCACCGCCAAGCCGACGCTCGCCGAGCGCACCCGGGTGCCGCACCACCTCGTCGACATTCTCGATCCCGCCGAGCGCTACTCGGCCGGCGAGTTCGCCCGCCGCGCGCGCATCGCCCTCGGAGAGATCGCCGCCCGCGGGCGGCCTGCGATCCTGGTCGGCGGCAGTGGGCTCTACCTGCGCGCGCTCTGGTCGGGTATCGCTCCGCTGCCGCCTGTCGACGCGGCGGTGCGCGGGCGCTTGCTCGAACGTCTCGCAGGGGAAGGGCTGTCGGCGCTCTACGCCGAACTCGGCGCAGTGGATCCGGCCACGGCAGCGCGGCTCGGAGCCGGGGATACGCAGCGGATCCTGCGCGCCTTGGAGGTCGCTCTCGCCACCGGCGAGAACCTCACGAGTTGGATCGCGCGCCAGCCGTTCGGGAGCGAGCCTCTGGCGATGCGCAAAATCGGATTGACGCTCCCGCGGGGCCTTCTGTACGATGCCATCGCGGCTCGGGTGGCAGCCATGTTGAAAGAGGGTTGGCTCGAGGAGGTGCGCGCGCTGCTCGCGGCTGGTGTCGAGCGGGCGAGTCCGGCGTTCCAGGCGATAGGCTACCGCCAGTGGCTCGGTTACCTGGACGGAGAGACCGGATTCGAAGCCGCCGGGCAGCAGGTGGTGACCTTGACGAAGCGTTTCGCCAAGCGTCAGGAGACATGGTTCCGGCGCGAGGCCGGAGTGGAATGGTGGGACGCGCGCAGGAGCCGGGAGTGCCTGATGTCGCTGATGCAGATGCCTGCAGTCGCAAGTGGTGAGCCGGAGAAGATCGCCGGAATCGCAGAGCCAAACGGTGCACCGGGCGGCGGAGGGTAGGATGAACAAACCGAGCATCAACATCCAGGACGGCTTCCTCTTCCAGAGTCTGAAGGACGGTCGAGCCATGAGCATCGAGCTCGTCACCGGCAAGCATCTCGAAGGCAAGATCCGCCGCTTCGATCGCTTCGCGGTCGTGGTGGAGCTCGCGGGGCGGGAAGTCATGGTTTACAAGCACGCCATCGCGACCATCGCTCATTCGGGCGAAGGCTGACCGGCCAGGTTCGAAAATGCGGTTCCGACGCCGATTCGCGGCGGCAGGGTATCTCGGCCTGGCGGTCGTGGTGGCGTGCGCTCCGGTCAAGACAGCGGCTCCCGCGATGGGCGTCGATCCGGAGTTGCGTCCCTTCCTTCCCGACCCGGTCAGCGAGTGCATTCCCGTTCCCGCGCCAGGCGCAGCCGCCGAGCTCCGCGCCATTCATCGCGAGCTCCTGCGCTCTGCGGATGGAGCGGCGGCGCTCGCCGCGACGACGCCGTGGATCGCGCGCGACCCTGACTTGCTGTCGGCACAAGTGCTGCGCGGCGAAGCACTCCTGGTCGCAGGGCAACCGCGCGAGACGGTGACGCTTCTCGCTCCCTACGCCGCGCGATCGCAGGAGTGCGCGCCTCTGACGCTCGTGCTGGCGCGGGCGCAGGAAGCGGCCGGAGACTTGCCGGAGGCCTTCGCTGGATATCTGGCGGCCACCGGGGTCCCGGCCGAAGCCGCCCAGCGCGCGCGAGCCATCTCGGCCGGCGCACTGGAGATGACCCGTATCCGCTTCTCGGAGGCGCTTGCCGCCGGCCGCCGGGAGGCCGCGGCCTGGCACCTCGGCCGCATGGAGCGCTTCTGGCCCAACTCCGAGGCGGCGCTGCGCTCCGGCATGGACATGGCTCGCGCCGCCGGCGACGCGCGCAGCGAGCTCGCGGCGGTGAAGGCTCTGCAGGCTTCGCTCCCGGAGGACTCCGCGCTCGCATTGCGCCGTGGCCAGCTCGAGCTCGAGGTCGGCGACGCCCGCACCGGTCTCGCGCTCATCGAGGCGCTCGCTGCGGCCTCGCCGGTGGATGTCGCCCTGCAGACCGAGCTCGGACGCGCCAAGTTCGCCTGGCGGCTGCTGAATGCTCCCGAGCAGGTGCGCGGGCTGCGCCGGAAGATCGTGCTCACCCGGTCCGATTTCGCGGTTCTGCTCTACTGGATGGTGCCGCAGATTCGCACCGCGCGGCCAGGAGCGGCGCAGATCGCCTCGGACATCGTCGATCACGAGTCCCGCGACGAGATCGCGCGGGTGGCGAATCTCGGGCTCATGAGCATCGACGAAACGCTGCATCGCTTCTCGCCCGACGCCGCCTTGCGCCGCAGCGACGCGGTCGCGGCGCTCCTCAGGCTGCTCGCGAATGGGCAGTCCGCTGCGGAGTGCGGCATGCCTCGCGTCGGGGGCCGCGATGCCCTGTGCAAGGCGGGCGTGGCGTGCGGTCTGTTCGAGGACCCGCTCCTGTGTCAGGCCGGCTCTGGCATCTCTGGAGCCGAAGCGATCGAGATTCTGCGCCGGGCGCTCGATCGCCTGGAGGGGTGATGAATTTCACGATTCCGAATCTGCTTTCGATCCTGCGCATGGGGCTCATCCCGTGGTTCGCGATCTCGGTCATCGAAGGCGATGCCACCCAGGCGCTGTGGATCTTCGCCATCGCCGGCGTGACGGACGCTCTCGACGGATTCATCGCCCGCTTCTGGCATCAGCAGTCGGCGCTCGGCGCGTATCTGGATCCCCTCGCCGACAAACTTCTGCTGGTGACCGCCTACGTCATGCTGGCGATTCCGAACTTGCGCATTGGCCTGGTGATTCCGGCGTGGGTGACGGCGCTGGTGATCACCCGCGACGTCGTCATCGTGGTCGTCGCTCTGGTCTTGCACCTCGCGGTCGGCATCTCGCGCTTCCCGCCATCGCCGCTGAGCAAGATCAACACCGCGGCGCAGCTCATTGCGGTCATCTCCGTGCTGCTCTCCAGCCGCGGCCCGCTGTTCGAGGCCGGAGCGACCTTCTTCGTCTACCTGGTTGCGGCACTGACGATCGGGTCGGGAATCGAGTACATTTACCGGGCGAATCGCATGGCCGCGCATCGCGAGTGAAGGGCTCTCTCCCCGCATGACCGAATTCGTCCACCTCCACCTTCACAGTCAGTACAGCCTGCTGGACGGGGCCAACCGCCTCGACGATGTCATCCAGGCTGCCGCCGCAGCTGGAATGAAGGCGATCAGCCTGACCGATCACGGCAACCTCTTCGGCGCCATCGAGTTCTACGACAAGGCGAAGAAGGCCGGGATCAAGCCGATCATCGGTATCGAGGCCTACGTCGCTCAGGGCAGCCTCGTCGACCGGAACCCCGCGCGCGGCAGCAGCAATCACCTGGTGCTGCTCGCCCGCAACCAGACTGGATACCAGAATCTCATCAAGCTGACCACGCGCTCCTACCTGCAGGGCTTCTACTACAAGCCGCGTATCGACCACGAGACACTGCGCGAATTCAGCGACGGTCTGATCGGTCTGTCGGCCTGCCTCAAGGGGGAGATCAACGAGCGCATCCTGAGCAATCGCGAGGCGGAAGCCGAAGAGCGCGCCCGGGAGTACGCCGAGATCCTCGGTCCCGAGAACTTCTTCCTCGAGCTCCAGGATCACGGCATTCCCGATCAGCGCGCCGCCAACGAGGTTCTGCGGCGGATGGCGAAGCGGCTCGGCCTGGGGATGGTGGTCACCAACGACTGCCACTATCTACGGCAGAGCGACTCGGTGGCGCACGACGTCCTGCTGTGTATCGGCACCCAGCGGACGCGTTCCGACCCGGACCGTCTGAAGTATGCCTCCGACCAGTTCTACCTGAAGTCGGGCGACGAGATCGCGGCGCTCTTTCCCGAAGACGGCGAAGCGATCGCGAACACCGTCGCGATCGCCGAGCGCTGCAACGTCGAGATCCCGTCGGGGACCTTCCATCTGCCGGCGTTTCCGCTGCCGCCGGGCGAATCGATCGAGAGCTTCTTCGAGCACCGGGCGATGGCGGGCCTCGAAGAGCGCTTCGAGGAGATGGCGCGCCGCGGCACGATCGACTCGCGTTATTCGATGGATCTCTACCGCGAGCGGCTGAAGTTCGAGATCGGGGTGATCAAGCGGATGGGCTTCCCCGGCTACTTCATGATCGTCTGGGACTTCATCCGCTTCGCGCGCGAGAGCGGCATCCCGGTCGGTCCGGGCCGGGGCTCGGCCGCGGGCTCGCTGGTCTCTTTCGCGCTGCGCATCACCGACATCGATCCGATGAGGTACGACCTGCTGTTCGAGCGCTTTCTGAATCCCGATCGCGTGAGCATGCCGGACATCGACATCGACTTCTGCATGCGTCGGCGCGGCGAGGTGATCCAGTACGTGAACGAGAAGTACGGCCGCGACCGGGTGGCGCAGATCATCACCTTCGGTACCCTGGCCGCCAAGGGCGTGCTGCGCGACGTCGGGCGCGTGCTGGGACTGCCGTTCGCCAAGATGGACCGGGTGGCGAAGATGCTTCCGGACATGACCAAGTCCCTGGCGGAAGCGGCGCGGTCAGTCGACAGCCTGGTCGCCGAAGTGGCCAAGGACGCGGAGATCAAGGAGGTCGTCGACATCGGCAGCCGCCTCGAGGGTCTGACTCGTCACGCTTCGGTGCACGCCGCCGGCGTGGTCATCGCGCCGGTGCCGATCGACGAGCTGGTGCCGCTCTACAAGACCAGCCGGGACGAAATCACGACGCAGTGGGACATGAAGGCGGTCGAGCGCCTCGGTCTGCTCAAGATGGACTTCCTGGGGCTCAAGACCGTCACGGTCGTGGACGATACCCTGCGCACGCTCAAGATGCAGGGCATCGATCTCGACCTCGATGCTGTCCCTCTCGACGACGCGGAAGTCTTCCGCCTGTTCTGCGACGGCCGCACGAACGGCATCTTCCAGTTCGAGTCGAGCGGCATGCGCGACATGCTGCGCCGGGCCCAGCCGTCCCGCTTCGAGGAGCTGGCAGCGTTCAACGCCCTCTACCGCCCGGGCGCGCTGTCGGTCGGCATGGTGGAGGAGTTCATCCAGCGCAAGCTGGGCAAGAAGAAGGTGCAGTACATCCTGCCCGAGACCAAGCCGATCCTCGAAGAGACCTTCGGCGTCATCGCCTACCAGGAGCAGGTCATGCAGGTCGCCGTGACCATTGGCGGCTTCACCATGGGCGAAGCCGACGTGCTGCGCAAGGCGATGGGCAAGAAGGACCCGGTGGCGATGGCGAAACAGAAGGAGAAGTTCGTCTCCGGAGCCGCCGCGGGCGGGTTCGCCAAGAAGAAGGCCGAGGAGCTGTGGGAGTACATCGAGCCGTTCGCCGGCTACGGCTTCAACAAGAGCCACAGCGTCGCCTACGCCATGCTCGCCTACAAGACGGCCTACCTGAAGGCGCATTACCCGGTGGCGTTCATGGCGGCGATGCTCTCCTGCGAGATGGGCGCCACGGACGAGATCGTCAAGTACGTCAACGAGAGCCGCGAGATGGGGATCCGCATCCTGCCCCCCGACGTCAACGAAAGCCAGTGGACCTTCTCGGTCGTCGGCGATGCCATCCGCTTCGGACTCGGCGCGATCAAAGGCGTGGGCGAGAGCGCCGGCGAGGCGATCCTGGCCGCCCGCCGGACGCAGGGCAGCTTCAAGAGCCTCGCCCACCTGCTGCTCGAAGTCGATGCCCAGGCGGTCAACCAGAAGGTCTACGACGCGCTGGTGAAGTCCGGGGCCTGCGATGCCCTGGGCCCGGCCCATCGCGCGGCCCAGGCTGCGGCGATCGCCGGCCTCGCCGAACAGGCGCAGCGCAAGAGGCGCGAAGTCGAGGCCGGTCAGTCCAATCTGTTCGGCTCGGGCAGCGGTACAGCCCTTCCGCCGGAACCCCCTTCGACGGTGCCCGCCTGGACCGAGAGCGAACGATTGCGCCTCGAGAAGGAAGCGCTCGGCTTCTACCTCTCGGGCAACCCGCTGATCGAGTTCGAGTCTCACCTCAAGCGCCTGGTGAGCCATACGACCGATCAACTGCGCGGCGGATTCCAGGGCACCGCCACGGTCGGCGGGCTGGTGACACGGATCTCGCGCGCCAAGATCAAGAGCGGCCAGAACGCCGGCCGGGTGATGGGGCGTTTCGTGCTCGAAGACCTGAACGGGTCGCTTCCGGTGACCGTTTTCGCCGACCAGCTGCAGCGCTACGACGGGCTCCTGGTCGAGGATGCGGCCGTCATCGTCAAAGGGCAGGTGCGCGAGCGCGGCGCCGAGAACGAAATGACCGTCGAGGAGATGACGCCGCTCGCCAAGGCGGTGGAGAAGCTGGTCTCGGGCGTCCGCCTCTCGCTCGACCGCGAGTTCGCGCAGACCGAGATGCTGCGACTTCGCGATGTGCTGGTCGACCATCCCGGAGAAGTGGCAGTGGAGTTCGAGATGCGGCTCGGCGACGAGCTGGTGCGCATCGCGCCGCAGGAGCGTTTCCGGGTGAACGCGACGCCGGCGCTCTTCTCCGCCATCGAGGGCATTCTCGGTGCCGGCACGGTTCACCGCCTCGGGCTCTGAGCGGCTGTAGACTCGCCGCCGGAATGCGGCCTTCTCCCGAAACTCGCATCGCCCCCGTCTCCGACCCGTCGGCGCTCGCGAGCGGCGATTCGGCGGCCGCCCGCGAGATCGTACGGCGCTTCCATCGGCTTCCCGAGGAGAGGGTGGCACTTCTGCGGCAGTGCGCCACAGTCGCCGTCGGCGCCGGCTGCGACCTCTACTGGGTCGGCGGCGGCGTGCGCGACCTCTGGCTCGGAACCAGCGAGCTCGACGTCGACTTGCTCGTCGACGGTGAGATAGCGACCTTCGCCGCGCAGCTTGCCGCGGCCTTCGGCAGCGACCTGCGCTCGCATCCGGAGTTCCTGACCGCGGAGCTTCAGGCGCCTGGAGGCTTCCGGGTCGATCTGGCGCAGGTCCGCACGGAGCGCTACGCGGCCCCCGCCGCGCTGCCTCAGGTCGCGCCGGGCACACTGGCGAGCGACTTCGCGCGCCGCGATTTCACCATCAACTGCCTGGCGATTCCGCTCGCGCCGACCTTCGGCGATCGACTCCTCGACTCCTGCGGCGGAGTTGCGGACCTCGAGCGGCGCCGCCTGCGGGTGCTCCATCCGGCCTCTTTCAGGGACGATCCGACACGGATCCTTCGCGGCCTCGAGTTCGAGGCGCGCTTCGATTTCGAGCTCGAAGCGGAGACGCGACGGCAGATCGAACGGACGATCGCCGAAGGGACGGTGGCGCTGCTCTCGCCGGCCCGCCTGCGCGAGGCGCTTTCCCGGGCGCTCGCGCGCGGGCGGACCGTGGGTCGCGTCCTGCGCCGGATGCGGGAGCTCGCGCTGCTGCCGGCGATCGATTCCAGCCTGGTCGGGACCGCGGGCGCGGAGGCGTTGTTGGAAAATGCGCTCGAGGCCTTCGTCCGCGCCGCGGGCCGGAGTCTCTCACCCGTCTTCCGTCTTTCCCTGCTCTGTCTCGCGAACGACCTCGCGGTCGGCGACCGTCGGCGACTGACGAGGCGGCTCGCTCTGCCGGCGGTGGACGCGATGCTGCTCGAGGAAGGGCCCGGGCGCATCCGCGCGGCTGCGGCACTGCTGGCCGGCGGCCCGGCGGCGAGCGACGCGCACGCCTGTCTCGCCGGGCTGACGGACGAGGAGCTCGCCCTGGTGGCGGCCGGCGGAGAAGCCCAGCTCGAATGGGTGCGGCGAGAGCTCGACGAGCTGCGCGGTTTGCGTCTGCGGATCGGAGGCCGCGACCTCCTCGCAGCCGGCGCGATCGCAGGCGCTGCGATCGGCCGGGCCCTCGCTCAGACGCTGGCGGCGCGGCTCGACGGCCGGATCTCTGCGGCCGAGGAGTTGGCGTTCGCCTCTGCCGTGGCGGCGACCGCGGCAGGCGAGGGGCGGCAATGATCGGCCGCCCCGGTCGCCGCGGCCGCCCCGGCCGCCCCGGACGCGCGCGAGGGCCCAAGTGGCGCATCCTTTGGTCGGTCGGCTGCCTCGCGGCGTGGGTCGGCGCGGGCGCGCTGCCGGCGGTCGATCCCGCGCTCGAATACC
>JAGOCP010000481.1 GCA_017998715.1 Thermoanaerobaculia bacterium
GCCGCCGCCGGTTCAGCGGGGGTGGGTGGCGCCGCTCGCTGGGGAGCGGGAAAGCTGGGAGCTGGCGTCGCAGGCGGAGGCGGCGCGTGGAGAGCGCTCTCCAGCGAGTGCCCGCGCGCAGGCGGCGGCTTGCTCCAGCCAGCGCAGCCGCTCCGGCAGCGACATGCGCGCGCCGACCGTGAGCACCGACTCTTCCGCGCCCTTCCAGGTCGCGGATCGCCACGGGTCGTCGAGTTCGGGGCTCGTCGGCATGCGCTTAGGCTAGCATGCCGACGGAGCCCAGCGCCCATGGAGCGATCCTCTCTCGAAACTCTCTTCCGCGCGCTCGATCGCGCGGGCGCCCGGTATCTCGTCGTCGGCGGACTGGCGGTCGTCGCCCACGGCTATCTGCGGTTGACGCTCGACGTGGACCTGGTGCTCGACCTGGAACCGCCTCATCCAGCGCCTGCCCTGGAAGCGTTCCGGGAGCTCGAGCTCGTGCCCCTGGTGCCGGTCGGACTCGAGCAGTTCGCCGACGCCGCGGTTCGACGGAGCTGGGCGGTCGAGAAGCACGCCCGCGTCTTCCAGCTCTGGAGCGAGCGTCATCCGACGCTGCGAGTGGATCTCTTTCTCGAGCCGCCCTTTGACTTCGCGCAGGCCTATGCTCGCCGCCACCGCGCGGCGATCGCTCCGGGCCTCGAAGTCTCGTTCGTGGCTTTCGACGACCTGCTGGCGATGAAACGTGGCGCAGGCCGGCCTCAGGACCTCGCTGACATCGACCGGCTCGAGAGAATCCGCCGAGACCGAAGAGGGGACGTGTGACTCCTCACTTCGCCACCGGGAAATCGGCTCGAGGCGCTGCGAGGCGACCGGGCCGGAGCGCACAGCATCCGAATCAACGACCAGTGGAGAGTGATCTTTCGCTGGACGCCGACGGGGCCGACGGACGTCGACATCGTCGACTACCATTGAGGTGACTATGAGAGGCAAGCGCCCACCAACGCTTCCGGGGGAGATCCTTCGCGAGGAGTTTCTCGCTCCAGCCGGTCTGACGCAGCGTCAGTTGGCGGAACGTCTCGGCACGGACGTCAAAGTGATCAACCGCATCGTGAATGGCCGCACCTCGGTAACGCCGGAGATGGCGCTCAAGCTTGGCGCGGCGCTCCGCACGACGCCGGAGTTCTGGCTGAACGCCCAGCGCGCCGTCGACCTCTACGAAGCCGCCCAGCGGATCGGCAAGCTGCCCGCGCCCATCCTGATGGCCAGTTGAGGTTGCCCTCTTCGAAACCCCGACTTCAGGGACTCAAGGGAGCCCCCTTGTCCTTCACGCCTCGAGCGTCGCGGAATCGAAACGGATGCCGTGACCGCGGCCGCTCGAGATGTGCTTCTGGCGAAATAGTTTCGACGAAGACCGACCCTTGCCTCTGAAACTGCTGTCTGGGACGCGGCTCTTCAGCTTCGAAGCGGAGGCCCTGGATGCGTCGGTCTGGAGAGTCTCGTTGTCGCTTTCGCCCGCCCTCAGCCGGCGGCGTCGTAGGCGGTGCGGAGCCAGGCGATGAGGGTGGCGTCCACCTCTTCCGGGGAGGCGACGCGCACTTTGTACGGACACATTCCGCCGGGCGGCAGGGGGATCAGGCGTTCGGAGGCGGGCAGGTTCTTGGCGTTCAGGCCGATCTCGACCTGGGTCTTCGTCGCGGGCCCGACCATCGCGAACTGCTTCTTGCGGCGCAGGCTCAGATAGCCCTTCTTGGGCGCGATCTCGAACGCACCGAAGCCCTGAACGGCCGCCATCACCCGGTCGTGAATCGGGCGGAGCGCCGCCTTCGGGCCGGCGTAGATCTCGTCCTCTGCCGCACCGGCGCTCGCCGCGGGAGCGGTCGAGCCGCCGCCGGCTCGCAGGTGGAACGTGACCAGCGTGTTGGCGTCGCCGTGCCCGAGGCCGAGGCCGCTCTTGGCAGCGTCTCGGAGCTCCCCGTGCTTCGCGAGCCCGGTCGCCGAGAGCCAGGCATAGAGCTCTGCAAGGGACTTCCCGGTCTTCTTCTGGATGTTCGAGAGCTGCGTCTCGATCGCCTGGTCGACAACGGTCATCTCCACCTCCGCGGGTACATACGTGCGAGCCTAACGCGGAGTTTGACCCACGCCGCCTCCGTCGCGTCGAGACCGAGGAGCTCCGCGACCGTCCCGACCCTCGCCGACCCTCCAGCCGGCCGCTTCGAGGTTGCGCCTCTTCGCGGTCTTCCTCGCTGGCGCCCCTCCCTCTTCAAGAGAGGTCGCGCATCGCGCTTCGCCGCCACGCCTGCGGCGGGAGTCCAACGGGGAAACGCGAGCGCGGGTCAGCTCTTCCAGGCCTGTTCGCGATCCCGGCGCACGGGCACGCGCTTCCCCTTGATGGTGGTGGCGCGGAGGGCCTCGATGATGCTGTCCGCGATCTCCGCCGGAACCTCCACCAACGAGAAACGATCGGTGATCTGGATCGCGCCGATGGCTCGGGCGTCCACGCCCGCTTCGTTGACGATGGCGC
>JAGOCP010000143.1 GCA_017998715.1 Thermoanaerobaculia bacterium
TGGGGATGGGCCGTCGCCGTCGCTTCGTGGCAGTTTTCGCAGCTCTCGGCAGCCTCGTGCACGGCGCTTCCCTGAACCAGGGTGGCGTGACACTGCGCGCTCTGACAGGTCTCCTGCGCCGCGAGCGCGCGCGCCACGAAAGGAGAACCGCCGAGCAAGAGGAACAGTCCCGCGGCGAGGCCGAGCCGGCGTCCGTGCATAGGGGCATCATCGTACCAACCGCCCCATCTTTCGCCACCCTGTCGGGCTGTTCGCATGCCGCCGGAGCGCGTACCGCCCGATCGGGTGGGGCGTTTCCTCCGAGGCCTGGAGACCTGCGTGGAAAATACGGATGTCCCGCGCCAAGCCTGTGATGGACTACGGCCAAACTCCGGGCCCCCTGCTTTTTCTGCCGCGAGCCTGTGTTACCTTAGACGGCATATTCCGGACGACTGCAGGAAGCTGACTTGGGAGTCCTTTCATCTTCCCTGGCTGGCGCAAAGGAGGAAGCGACGATGCGAAAAAACTCTTTCATCTGGATCGCGCTGGCGCTGGCGGCAGCGACTGCCGCTGTCGCTCAAACGGAAGCAGCGGCGCCAGCCACCTATGTGGGTGCGGAGGCTTGCCTCGAATGCCACTCCGAAGTCGCCGACGCCCTCGGGCCGCACGGCGCCCCTGGCTTCGGCAAGCTCTCCGATCATGGTTGCGAGACCTGCCACGGGCCGGGGTCGCTGCATGTCGAAGATCCCGAGGTGGTGGCCAACCGACCGACTTTGACCGGCAAGAGCGCGGACGAAAAGTCGGCGATCTGCCAGACCTGTCACAACGGCCGGGCGCAGTTCTTCTGGTCGGGCAGCACCCACCAGACGCGCAATGTGGCCTGCACCGATTGTCACTCGGTGCACTCGCCGAAGTCGGAGGACGCACAGCTCGTGGCGACGAACATGCTCGAGCAGTGCTTCTCCTGCCACAAGAACATCCGCGCCGACCTGTGGAAGAACTCGCATCATCCGATCCGCGAAGGCAAGATCTCCTGCAGCGATTGCCACAATCCGCACGGCACGCAGACCGCCAAGATGGTCATCGGCGAATCGGTCAACGAGCTCTGCTACACCTGCCATACGGAGAAGCGCGGCCCGTTCATCTGGGAGCACGCGCCGGTGCGCGAGAGCTGCCTCAACTGCCATACACCGCACGGCTCGAACCACATCAAACTGCAGAAGACCTCGGTGCCGTACCTTTGCCAGCAGTGCCATTCGAACACCCGGCACCCCGGGACGATCTACGACAACACGAAGCTGCCGACGGCGGACAATCCGACCACCGGCAGCAACCGAGTCTTCAACCGGGCGTGCCTCGATTGCCATGCGGCGATCCACGGCAGCAACCATCCCTCGAGTCCGTACCTCGGGTACTAGGAGATACGACATGCGCGCACACACACCAATTCGCATGACGTTCGCCGGCATCCTCTTGCTGGCCGGAAGCGCCTTCGCGGCCGAGGGGACCGGCTTCACCCTCAAGATGGACCGGCTCGACCTCGCCGTCTACGACGTCGACGTCGACACCGACTCCTCGAAGTTCAACGAGTACCGGGACTGGTCGAGCGGCTTCGCAATTCCCAAGATGAAGATCTCGGGCGAGGACGACAAGGGCCGCTTCCTGGAGTTCAAGAGCAGCTGGGTCGGCCGCCGCGACGCCCGCTACACCCTCGACTACGGCGTCTCGGGCAGATGGTCGATGATGATCGACTACAACAAGATCCCGCACAACTTCGGCAACAACGGGCTGATCCTGTTCGCCGAGACCTCTCCCGGCCACTGGCAGATCTCGGACAGCATCCAGCGTTCGCTGCAGACCACCTTGACGCAGCAGTTCGCGAGCAACCCCAGCCGCATCAACTACGCCTACCTGGACGGCCTGATCACGCCCTATCTCAACGCCGCGAACACCATCGACCTCAGCCTCCAGCGTGACCGCACGCGGGCGGTGTTCAACGTCGGACAGATGGGCCACCTGGCCTGGAAGCTCGATTACAGCCACGAGAACCGCACCGGCAACCGCCCGTACGGCGCGTCGTTCGGCTTCGGCAACGCCATCGAGCTCCCCGAACCGATCGACTACGCCACCGACGGCGCCACGCTCTCGGGCGAGCTCAACGGCAAGAAGGGCGGCCTCACCTTCGGCTATCGCTACTCGACCTTCAAGAACGACGTCGATTCGCTGATCTTCGACAACCCGTTCCGCATCACCGACTCGACCGACCCGTCGGCCTACCAGGCGCCGGGCAGCGCATCGGTGGGCGGCGCGGCGACGGGTCAGGCCGACCTCGCTCCGGACAACGAGGCGGGGACGTTGTTCGTCAACGGCCGCCTGCGCGCCGGATCGTGGAGCATGAACGGCGCCCTGAGCCTCAACCAGATGAAGCAGAACGACAAGCTCCTGCCGTACACGCTGAACTCGGCGATCCGCGGCACGGACTTCGACCACTCCACCTTCGCGGCCACCGACCCGGGCGCTCTGCCGACTGCGAACGCCGACACCCAGGTCGACGTGTTGAGCTTCTACGGGTCGGCCAACGGCAAGCTCGGCGACGCTTTCACGCTGGCTTTCAAGGTCCGCTACTACGACTACGACAACAGCTCGTCACGGATCGAGTTCCCGGGTTATGTGCGCTATCACGGCGTCTGGGAGGAGATCGGCCGCGTCACGGTACCGTACTCCTACACCGTCCAGGACCTGGGCGGCGATCTGGGTTGGAACTTCGGCGAGGCGAGCCGGCTGGGGCTGTCGTTCAACCGCCAGAGCTGGGATCGCAGCTACCGCGAGATCGATCAGAGCGACGAGGACGTCCTCAAGCTGACCTACGACACCAAGTTCGGCGACTTCCAGTTGCGGGCCGCTTACGAGCTCGGTGATCGCTCGATCGGGGACTACTCGACCGAGGCGCAGGAGGAGAGCTTCATCCATCCGGAGGGGATCAACAACCTGCCGGCGCTGCGCAAGTACGACGAGGCGGAGCGCAGCTACGACAGCTTCTACGTCCAGGGCTGGTGGTACGTCTCCGAGAAGCTGGACCTCGCCTTCGGCGTCAACCAGCGGAATGACGACTACGACAAGAGCCGCTTCGGCCTGGTCTCCGACGAGGTGCTGCAGTACAACGCCGAGGTCAACTACGCGGTCGCCCCCGGCGCCAACTTCTACGCCTTCTACCAGCGCACCGAGCGCCAGGTCTTCCAGCGTTCGCGGCAGTCCGGCGCGACGCCTTCGACCAACCCGCTCGACGACTGGGACGTCACCTTCGACGAGAACAACGACACCGCCGGCGCGGGCTTCAAGTCCGATCTCGGCGAGCGCTGGAAGCTCGACCTCGGCGCCACCTGGAACAAGTCGGACGGCCTGGCAGACTTCTTCAGCCCGCCCGGAGGCAGCCCCAACCTCGCGGTCGGTTTCGACGACTACGAGGACATCGAGATCCTCTCGGCGCGCTTCGCGCTCGATTACGTGATCACCGCGAACATCAGCGCCGGCCTCGACTACCGCTACGAGGACTACACCCTCGACAGCTTCATCGCCCGCGGCCTGGAGAACTACATGCCGGCGGCGCTGCTGCTCAACGCCAACTACGGCGACTACACGGCGCAGGTCATCGGCTTGAGGTGCAAGCTCAAGTTCTGACCGGCCCCCACCATTCAGCAGTCACGGACGGGCGAAGCCCGCCGGCCCTTCGCGGTCGGCGGGCTTCGTGAATTCAGGGCGGCGCCCTCCCCGACCCTTTGGGTGGCCGGCAGGGGTCCCCGCACTTGCTATGGTCTGCACAGGAGGGGGAACCCCACTATGGAACTCAAGAACAGATCTCTCGGACTGACTGCGCTGACGGCGGCGATCGCCCTGTCGGCGATGGCGACCACTGCGGCGTGCAGCAAGGAACCGCAGCTCAACGTGCAGAGCACCCCGCAGGCCGCCCCCGCGGCACCGGCGGCTGCGCCCACCGAGCCTTCGGCGCCGGGCGCCCCGGCCGGCGAGCTGCCGGCGGGACATCCCTCCGTCGCGCTCCCCCCCGGACATCCGCCGGCGGGTGGCATGGCGGGCGGCATGCCTGGAGGTATGCCTGGCGGCATGGGCGGAGGCATGGGCGCCTCCGGCATCGCGCTGCCGCCGGTCGACCCGCAGGGCGGCCTCGGCGCAGCCGGCCTGGTCTGGGACGCTCCGGCGAGCTGGGTCGCGCAACCGCCGGCCAACCCGATGCGCCGCGCCCAGTACCGGGTCCCCGGCGCGGCCGGCGACGCTGAGCTGGTGGTCTTCTACTTCGGTCCGAACCAGGGCGGCCCGCCGCTCGACAACGCGCAGCGCTGGGCGATGCAGTTCGCCCAGCCCAACGGCGCCGATCCGCTGTCGGCCCTGAAGACGCGCACCGGCGACATCCGCGGCATTCCGGCGCTGTTCGTCGAGACCACCGGGACCTACAACCCCGGCACGATGAGCGGCGCGGCGGCGGCGGCGAAGGAGAACTGGGCGCTTCTCGGCGTGGTCGCCGAGGGCGGCGACGCCAACTGGTTCTTCAAGTTCACCGGCCCCAAGGCAACCATTGACGCCGAACGCGCCGCCTTCGAGGCAATGGTCGGTTCGCTGCGTCGCGGCTCCTGAGCTCGACCCTCCGCCCGCTTCCTCCCCGCCGCTCGGACCCGAAATCCGGCTAGACTTCGAGCGACCCTTCGGTCGAGGCGGGAAGGAGGCGGCACGATGTTCCTGCGAATCATCCGGCTGCGCGTTCGCGACGCCGACGAGGCGGCGTTCACCCGGTTCTACGAGAACCGGGTGATGCCGGCGCTCGATGCGACCCCGGGCTGCCTGTACGCCGGCCTCCTCGCCCCCTGGCGCGGCGGCGAGGCGCATCAGTCGCTGACCATCTGGGACTCCGCCGAGAGCGCCGCCGCCTACGAGGACAAGGGGCTCTACCATCAACTCCTTCGGGAAGCGGCGCCGTTCCTGTCGGAACGGACCGAGTGGCGCATCCGGCTCGCTACCGACCCGCTCGAAACCTCGGATCCTTCGCGGCGCGAGGTTCCCTCCGCCGGCTACAACGTCGATTCCGCGAGCGGCAGCGAAACGCTCGAAAGCAACAAGCGCTCGTCGTTCGTGCGCATCGTCTCGCTGCGTCTCGATCCCGGGCACCTCGCCGATTTCATTGCCATCTACCGCGAGAAGGTCATCCCGTCGCTGCGGGCGGTGCCCGGCTGCCGCGGCGTCTTCCTCGCCGAGGGCGCCCACGATCCGAACGGCGTGCTCTCCATCACGCTGTGGAATCGCGAGGAGGACGCGGTTCGCTACGAGATGAGCGGGCTTTCCGAACAGCTCACCGGCCACTTGCGCAACACCATCTCGCCGGCCTACGACTGGCGGCTGACCCTCGACGGCGACGCCGGCTCAGAGGGCTCGAACGGCGGAGGTGACTTCGAGGGAGCCATCGGAGCCAGCGGAGCCATCGGCGGCAGCGGTGCCGGTCTCGAGGTCTCGAGCTACCAGCTGGTGCGCGGCCGGCGGCTCGACTCGGACTCTTCCGGGTCGAAGCCGAAGTAGGGGCCCGCCGATGTCTCAGATCGTCATCGCGGTTCGCGATCCCGTCGCCGCCACCACGCGCGCCTTCGACCAGGACGAGATCCTCGTCGGGCGCGCGGAGGAGAGCGACATCGTGCTCGCCGACCGGGCGGCGTCGCGACGGCACGCCCGGCTGGTGCGTGACGGCGGCGCCTGGTGGGTCGAAGACCTGGGCTCGCGCGCCGGGACCCGCCGCAACTCGAACGCCGTGACCGTGCGCGAACCGCTCACGCCCGGTGACCAGATCGGCGTCGGCACGAGCCTGCTGGTGATCGAGCGCATCGCCGAGCGCAGCGCACCGCGCGCCCAGCCGATCTCGACCGCCTCGCCCGCCCCCGGCACCTCGGTCTTCATGAAGGCCGCGGACATCCTCTCCGGCGAGCGCTCCGGCGGGCGCGGCGGCGAGCTCGACACGGCGGCGCTGCGCCGCCACGCCGAGCGCCTGGAGATGCTCAACGAGGTCCACCGCGCGCTCGGGCGCTCGATGGCGCTGCCGGAGCTCCTCGAACTGATCCTCGACAGCGCCTGGAAGGCGCTCGGTCCGGAGGAGGGGGTCATCGTCCTGCGCGACGCCCCCGGCCGCTACCGCCGCGCCACTTCGCGGCGCGCTCCGGGCTCGCGCGCCGAGGCGTTGTTGTCGCGCACGCTGCATGAAGAGGTGATCGAGAAACGCCAGGCGGCGCTGGTCTGCGATATCGCCGCCGACGAGCGCTTCGGCCACGCCGCCAGCCTGATGATGTCGGGCATCCGCAGCCTGATCGCCGCCCCGCTCTACGACGACCAGGGCCCGCTCGGCATGATCGCCCTCGATTCGCGCGCCCACGTCCGCAGCTTCACCGCCGACGATCTGGAGCTGTTGACCTCGCTCGCTTCGGTTGCCGCCCTGCGCATCCGCAACATCGCGCTGGTCGAAGAGTCCGCCGAGCGCCGGCGCCTCGAGGAGGAGATCAAGCTGGCGCGCGCCATCCAGGTCGGGCTCCTGCCGCGCGAGCTGCCGACGACCCCCGGCTGGTCGCTGCACGGTGGCAGCGTGCCGTCGCGCGGCGTCTCCGGCGACTACTACCTGGCGACCCTGCGCGGCGACGGCAGCGAGCTCTTCGGCATGATCGTCGACGTCTCCGGCAAGGGGATGGGGGCGGCGCTCCTGACGGCGTCGCTCGAGGCGTTGGCCGCCAGCCCGGTGCAGAACGGCATGGCGCCGGGCGAAATCGCACCGCTGGTGTCGAACCTGCTCTACAAACGCACGCCGCTCGCCAAGTACGCCACCGCCATGCTGGTCTCGGTCGACGTCGCGGGCGCCGCGAACGGCCACCTCGGCTTCACCAACGCCGGGCACAACCCGGCGCTCGTGGTGCGCGCCGACGGCACGATCGAACGTCTCGGCGCGACCGGCCCGCCGATCGGCCTGCTGGCCGAGGCGAAGTTCACTCAAGCGGAGCGCACCCTCGACCCGGGCGACCTGCTCGTGCTCTACACCGACGGCATCGTCGAGGCTTGCGATCCCGACGACGAGGAGTTCGGCATCGAGCGCCTCGAGGCCTACCTCGTCGCGCTGCGCGGCGCACCGCTCGAGGCCGTGGCCGAGGGCATCGACCAGGCGCTTGAGAAGTTCGTCCGCGGAGTTCCTTTCGCCGATGACCGCACCCTCGTGCTCCTTCGCCGCGACGCGATCGGCGCCGGCGCGAGCTCGCCGGAGTGAGCGAAATCCGGTTCTGAGCGGCACTCGGGGCGTGTTAGCGTCGGCTGCAGCCATGTCTTCGCCTCTCGTCTCCGTCATCGTCAGGACACGCGACCGGCCGGCGCTGCTCGCCGAGGCCCTGGCCAGCCTGCGCGCGCAGACGCTGCGCGACTTCGAGACGATCGTGGTCGCGGACGGCGGCGAACGGCCGCCGGCGGAGCTTCTCGCGCCGGCGCCGGGCGAAGGCGGCCTGACCCTCGTCCATCGCGCGCCGCCGCACGGTCGCGCCCGCGCCCTGAACGCCGGGCTCGACGCCGCGCGTGGGCGCTTCGTCGCCTATCTCGACGACGACGACCTCTTCCTCCCCGACCATTTGGCGACCCTGGCGCGCTTTCTCGCCGGCAGCGACGCCTACCGCGTCGCCTACACCGACGTCGAACAGATCGAACAGGTCCTCGGCTCCGACGGCCGCTACCATCCCGGACGCCGGCTCGTGGTCTACGGCCAGCCGTTCGACCCGAACCGGCTGCTGTCGTCGAACTACATCTCGCTCATCGGCCTGATGCACGCCGCGACCGACCTGCGCTACGACGAGAGCTTCGAGCTGCTCGAGGACTGGGACTTCATGCTCCGCCTGTCCGAGCGCGGACGCTTTCACCGCCTCGCCGCGATCACGGCCACCTATCGCGTGCGCAACGACCAGTCGAACGCCACCACGGTGACGCCGTGGCACGGCGTCGAGGCCGAGGCGGCGCGGCGCCGGCTGTTCGAGAAGCACTGGCACCGGCACAGCGTCGCCACCCAGGCGGCGCTGGTGGACAGCTTCCAGAACGAGGCCTGGCTGCTGCGCAGCGAGCGTGCCCGCGGCGCGGAGGAGCTCGCCGCCGCGCGCGCCGATTCGCAGCGGCTCGCCGCGGAGCTCGCCGAATGCTCCCGGCGGTTCGCGCAACTCGAGGCTGATCTCGCGGCGTTCCGCGGCGACGCCGCGCGCCAGCTGCAGGCCGCGGGCGAGCGCGAGAGCGCCCTTCTCGCCACCCTGCAGCAGATCTACGCCTCGACTTCCTGGCGCACCCTTTCGCGCTGGTGGAGATTCAAGGCCAAGCTCCTCGGCCGATGACCGTCAAGCTCGACCTGGTCATCCCGGTCTACAACGCCCTGCGGGCGACCCGCGACTGCCTGCGCACCGTCCGCGAGCACGCTCCCGAATGGGCGCGCATCCTGGTGATCAACGACGCGAGCGACGCCCGCACCAGCGAGTGGCTGCGCGAGCAGGAGGGGATCACGCTGCTCGAGAACCCGGTCAACCTCGGCTTCGTGCAGACGGCGAACCGCGGCCTGCTGTTCTCCGACGCGCCCTACGTCTGCCTGTTGAACAGCGACACCCTGCTCACGCCGGGCGCGCTCGAGCGCATGGTCGAGCGTCTCGACCGCGAACCTGCGATCGGCATGTGCTGTCCGCTGTCGAACAGTGCGGTCAACCTGTCGGTGAGAATTCCGCCCGGCGAAGACGTGTTCTCTTTCGCCCGCCGGGTCGCCGAGCGCAGCCCGGGCCTCTACCCCGACGTGACGACGGTGGTCGGCTTCTGCCTCGTGGTGCGGCGCGAGGTGATCTCCGGGCTGGGCGCTTTCGACGAGGCGTTCGAGCGCGGCTACTGCGAAGAGACCGACCTCCACCTGCGCGCCCGCGCCGCCGGCTGGCGCTGCGTCGTCGCCGACGACGTCTTCGTCTACCACCGCCAGGGGGCGAGCTTCTCCGACTCGAACGAGCGTTTTCGCAAGAACCTCGGCCTGCTGATGGCGCGCTGGCGTCATCTCTACGAG
>JAGOCP010000144.1 GCA_017998715.1 Thermoanaerobaculia bacterium
ACGCGCTTCAGCCAGCCCGAGATGCCGCTCGCCTTGCGCTGCTCCTCGAGCTCGGTGCGCATCTGCGGATCGATCGGCAGGCTTCGGTTGCCGCCGTGCAGGTGGCAGACGATCTGCGGCACGCGCTGGGCAGGGAATGCCTCCGACAGCACTTCCGGGCAGCGTTCGGTGGCGAGCTCGCCGCTCACCGGGTCGATCAGCACGACGCGGATGCCGTCGGGCGGTGTGAAACGGGCGTATCCCTCGGCGGGGCGCACCGCGAGCATGAACTTCGTCCACATCGGCAGCGCGGCCTTCGAACCGGAGAAGGGCGTCGGCGAGTCGTCGTCGAAGCCGACCCAGACCGCCGTCGCGCGTTCGGGGCTGTAGCCGACGAACCAGTTGTCCCGCCGGTTGTTCGAGGTGCCGGTCTTGCCGGCGAGCGGATCGGCGAGCCCCAGCGTGCGCATCGACCGCGCCGTGCCGTAGTCGACCACGCCCTGGAGGAGCGTCGTGACGAGAAACGCGGTCTGCGGCGAGAAGACCGTCCTGCCGGCCATGCTCTCGCCGCCGCCGATCGTCGCGAGCGCCGTGCCGTCGGCCCGTTGCACACTGTCCAGCATGCGCACCGCCGGCCGGACGCCGCGGTTGGCGAAGGCGGAGTAGGCGACCGCGAGCTCGACCGGCGCGACCTCGAACGAACCGATGGCGATCGACGGCACCGGCTTCAGGTTGGCGGTCAAACCGAGCGCCTTGGCGCTCGCGACGATTTTCGGCAAGCCGGTGGCGAGCGCCAGGCGGATGGTCGGCAGGTTGTAGCTCTGCTCGACGGCGGTGCGCGCGGTCACCCAGCCGTGGAACTGGTCGTCGTCGTTCATCGGCGACCAGCTCTTGCCCCCGGCCTCGAGCGTGAGAGGAGCATCCTCGAGCAGTGTCGCGGGCGTCGCGGCCCCCTGCTCGAAGGCGGTGGCATAGACCAGCGGTTTGAAGGCGCTTCCGGCCTGGCGCCGCGCCGTTCCGGCGCGATCGAACTGGCTCTCGCGGAAGTCCCGGCCGCCGACCCAGGCGCGGACAGCGCCGGTCGCGGGCTCGAGCGACACCAGCGCCGCCTGCAGCGGTGTGTCCTTCTTGCGCACCCGCTCGCTCTTGCCGGTGAGCTCCTCGAGACCCTCGCGCACAGCGCGCTCGGCGCTCTCCTGATCGCCGGCGTCGAGCGTCGAGAGCAGCACGAATCCGGCGTCGGCGAGCTCGGCGACGCCGAAGCGGCGCCTCGCCTCGCCCACCACGGCGTCGGCGAAGTAGGGCGCGCGGCGATGCGAAAGTGCCGGCACCGGCGTCGGCAGCGGCTCACGCTTCGCCGCCTCGGCGGCGGCCCGATCGCTCCACTTGAGCGCCACGAGTCGTTCGAGGATGAAGTCGCGCCGCGCGCGCGCCGCCGCAGCGTCGTCGACCGGGTGATACGACCCCGGCGCCCGGATCATCGCCGCGAGCAGCGCGCTCTCGGCGAGGGTCAGCTCTCCCGGCTCCTTGCCACAGTAGGCCGCCGAGGCGGCGCCGACGCCGATCAGATTGGCCGAGCCGCTGCGGCCCCAGAAGATCTGGTTCAGGTACGCCTCGAGGATCTGCTCCTTCGAGTAGCGCCATTCGAGCATCACCGCCAGCAGCGCCTCGCGGAGCTTGCGGCTCATGGTGCGCTCGGAGGTCAGGTAGATGTTCTTGACCAGCTGCTGGGTGAGCGTCGAGCCGCCCTGCATGACGCCGCTGCCGCGCAAATTCACCCAGACCGCGCGCAGGATGCCCGTGAAGGAGATTCCCGGGTGCTCGAAGAACGAGGCGTCCTCGGCGGCGAGCACGGCGCGCACGGTGCCCGGAGAGATCTCTCCCAATGGCACCGGCCGGCGCTCGAACAGGTCCGCGCCATAGTAAGTGGCGAGGAGCGGCGGGTCGAGCCAGGCCTCGCGCACCGGGCGCTCGGCGCGCGCCAGCCCGATCACCCGGTCGCCGTCGAACTCGACGACCAGCAGGTCGCCGCCGTGGTCGGCGGTCGCCGACGGGAAGCGTCGGCGAAAGACCGCCACCTGCGGACCGCTGGCGCGAAAGCGTCCGGGCTCGAGCTCGCCGTCGACTGCCGGCGTGTAGTGGAGAGCGAGCAGGCGCTCGGTGAGCGCTTCCGGTTTCAGACGCTCGCCTAAGTAGAGCCGGAACGGCCGGGCGTAGAGGCGCGACGGCTCGACCGAAGGCAGGGTCGCGAAGTGACCCGACAGTTGCCAGTAGGGCCAGATGTACCAGAGCGCGCTCGCCGCCAGCAGCAGGCCCGCGCCGACGAAGAGCTTGGCGAGCAGCCAGTCGCGGCGGCGCAGGACGAGGGTCAGGGTCCGGCCGAGCGAGCGCTGCGATCCCCTCTTCGTCACCCCGGGATTGTACTCGTCGCCGCGGTCGGACGGGCGAGCGCGCGTCGCCGCTCGGCCAGCCGTTCGCGCGGCAGAGCGAACGCCGGCAGAGGCGCGTACAATCGCGGGCGATGGCAGGGGACAGGCTGGACGGACTCTTCTCCAATCTCTTCCGCGATCTGGCGATCGCCTGGCGGGCCCTGTCCGCCTACCCCGCCGGCCATCCCGCAGCGGTGAACGGACTGACCAAGGCCTGCGCCGCCATCGGCGCCGTGCTCGCCGAGACCGGGCCACTCGAGCTCGCGGCGACGCGCGACTCCCTGCTCTGGCAGGAGCGCCAGTTTCTCTCGCCCACCGCGGCACAGCTCGCCAAGCTCCTGCGGCGCCGGCGCGCGGCGGGCGTCGTCCTCGAGCCGGGAGTGACGAGGGAGGAGCTCGACCTCTTCCTGCGCGCGCTCGCGCTCGACGCCAAGAGCGCCCGCGACGCCGGCTCCCTCGCCGCCGAGCTCGCCGCCGCAGGCCTCGCACATCTGCGCGTCCACGATCTCGACTTCTCGGCAGTCGGGCTGGTCGAGGGCGACGAAGAGATGGCGCCGCCCGAGGCCGGTGCGCTCGCCAACCGGTTGATCCGCAAGCTCCTCGCCTCAGGCGGGCTGCCGCCCGCGGCGCTCGCCGCCTGGATCACCTCCGGCAAGAGCGCTGCCGAGCTGATGCAGTTGCTGCTCGCGAGCGGCGGCACCGATCCGGCCCTCGCCGGCTGGGGGCCGGAGGCCTTTGCCGCGACGCTGCGCCTGGCGATCGAGGACTTCTGCGAGGCGCCCGACGCCGACCGCGCCTCCGGCATCGCCGCGCTGCACCATCGCCTGCGAACCGCCGACCGTGAAAGGTGGATCGTCGAGCTCGCGTCGGGCGTCGCCCGTCACGCACCGACAGCGGAGGCGGCCCAATCGACCCTGTCGGAGATCGAAGCCGCCTTGCCGGCAGACGCAGCGGTCGACCTGCGCCTGGCGGCAAGTCGGGCGGCGGCGACCGAAGCCGCCGCCGGCCCGGCGAACCTGCCTGGAGCCGGAGAACTCGCCGCCGCCACGGCATCGCCGCCGCGCATCTCCGCGCAGCAGCTCGCGCAGTTGCGACTCGTCTTCGCCGCCGAAGACCTCGATGCGGCGCGCGACAAGGGGCCGCCGATGGAGGCGCTCGAGGAGCTGCTCGCGCTCCCCGAGGACAGCCGCGAACCGGTGCTTCAGCCGGCAGCCGCCGAGGTTGCCCGCGAGCTCGGCGACGCCGCCACGGAGCGCACCGCGGCGCTGACCCTCCTCGAGCTCGCCCTGCGCTTCGAGGTCGGCGTCGAGGAGCTGCCGGCGATCCTCGCGCGGCTCGAGACGACCTATCGCCGCCTGCTCTCGTCCGGCCGCCTGCGCCTGGCGCTCGTCGTCGTCGACAGCGTCCAGCAGAACGCCACCGGCGTCGACGCGCGCCCGACCGCCTTCCGCCGCCTGGCGGAGCGCCTGTCGGGCCGCGAGTCGCTGCAGGCGCTCGTCGGCGCGCTGCCGGAGATGCAGGAGGAGACTCTGGCGCTCGTGCCGGAGCTGCTCCACCATCTCGGCCCGACCGCGGTGCGCCACCTGCTCGGCGTCCTCGCGGAGACCGACAACCGGCGCCTGCGTCATCTGCTGCTCGACCTTCTCGCCCGGCTCGGGCCGGCGGTCGTGCGCGACGCCACGGCGCTGCTCGCGGATCCGCGCTGGTACGTGGTGCGCAACATGCTGCTGTTGCTGCGGCGCGTCGGCGACCCCGGTTCGGTGCCGGCGGTGCGCAAATGCGCCGATCATGCCGACCTGCGTGTCCGCCTCGAGGCGATCCGCAACCTCTTCGCCTTCGATCCGGAAGTGCCGCGGGAACTGCTGCGCCGTGCGCTCACTCATCCGGATCCGCGCCAGGCGGAGGCGGCGATGGAGCTCGCCGGAGAGCACGGCATCGCCGAAGCGGTGGCGCCGATCGTCGCCTATCTTCAGGCGGGCGATCTCTTCGGCCGGCGCCGAAGCGTGCGGCTCAAGGCGCTTCGCGCGCTCGCCGCGATCGGCGACCCGACCGCCCTCGACGGGCTCGGACGGTTCCGGGCGCGCTTTCAACTTCTCCCCCCCGCCCTCGAGGAGCGCCGCGAGCTCTACCGCACTCTCGGCTCCTACCCGCCCGCGGCTCGGCGGGACTGGGTCGAGCGCGGCCTGCGCTCGCATGACGCCGAGATCCGGCGGCTCGCCGGCGAGCTTGCCCGGGAAATCGGGAGCGCGCCATGAACCTGCCGCCGAACCCCGGCCGTCCGCAGCTCACCGAGCGCCTGGTCGTCGACCTCGGTGCCGCCTTTCAGCAACGCGCGGTCTACGCCGCCGGCCATCCGCAGGTGCAGCGGGCGTTCCGTCGCGCGCTCGACGCCTTCGAGGCCTGGTGCCGTTACGAAGGGACTGCGGAGGTCTCGCTGCTCACCCTCGAGGGCCAGCTGCTCGTCGATCGCCAGGCGATTCCGGAAGACAGCCCCTGGGCGCGCGGCGTGCTGCAGAACTTTCGCCGCTACGAGATCGGCGGATTGACGCTGCTCGCCGGACTCGACGCCGAAGAGTTGGGCAGGTTCTTCGAGAGCTGTCAGTCGGCTGAAGGAGCGGCGGCCACGGCCCACATCCTCGTCGGCCGGGCCGGTTTGACCGCCGGCGATACGCTGACGAAGAGCGTCACCCTCGGAGTTCCGGGACGCGTCGCTCCCCGCTGGCTCACCGCCGAGCAGATGGCGGAGGCCCGCGCCGAGCTCGTCGCGGCGGCGGCCGGCCGCGCCTCCCGTGTCGACCGGCTGCGCGCCCTCGTCGCGCGGCTCGCCCGGAGCGCCGAGACCGGCACGCTCGAGCCGCTGGATCTCACTCCTGCCGACTCCGACGACCGCGCTTTCCTGCACGGTCTCGCCGTCGCCCTCGCCAGCCTTCGCCTGGGCAGAGCACTCGGTCTCGCCGGCGAACCTCTGGAGGAGCTTGGATTCGCGGCCTTCGTGCACGACATCGGCTACCTCGAACCGGGGGCCGCCGACGAGAGCCCGGCCGAGCGGCGCGAACGCCATCCGATCCGCGGCGCCGCGCGGCTCGCCGCGCTCGAAGGGATCCCGGATCTCGCCGCGCTGGTCGCCTACGAGCACCACCTGCGCTTCGACCGCAAGCCGGCCTACCCGCCGACTTCGGAGCCGCGGGCGGCGTTCGCCGCGGCGCGGGTGGTCGCGGTGGCGGACACCTGGGTGACGCTGCGCGGCCGGGGCGAGGTACCCACAGGCGAGGCGCTCGGCCTGTTGCGCAGCCGCGCCGGGACCTTCCTCGATCCGGCACTGGTCGACCTCTTCGCTTCGCTGATCGATCCGCAGCCGGCCTGAGCGGCGCCGACCGCGGGCGTCGGCCTCAGCCGGCGAAATCAGGCGCCGAAATCGACCGTCGCCAGAAAGCGCGGCGCCTTGCGCGCGCGGCTCGCCTGCTCGAAGCCGTGCGCCAAGCGGATCAGCTTCGCCTCGCTCCACGCCGTGCCCATGAAGGAGAGACCCCACGGCAGCCCGTGCACGTGCCCGGCCGGCACGGTGATGTGCGGATAGCCGGCGACCGCGCACGGCGAGGTGCCGGAGCCGCCGTAGTGGTCGCCGTTCAGCCAATCGGTGAGGTACGCCGGCCCCATCGTCGGCGAGATCAGGGCGTCGAGCTTGTGCGAAGCGAGCGCAGCGTCGAGACCCTCGGCGCGCGACAGCCGGAGATTGGACTCGAGCGCCTTGCCGTAGGCCTCCTCAGTGAGCGGCCCCTTGGCCTCCGCCAACTCGAGGATCTCCTGGCCGAACCAGGGCATCTCCTCGCTGGCGTGCTGCCGGTTCCACTCGATGAGCTCCGCCAGCGAGCGCGGAGTGCCTTCGGCCGAGCCCGCGGGCAGCCCGGCGAGGTAGGCGTTCAGGCCGTGCTTGAATTCGTACAGCATGATCTCGAACTCGGAGGCGTCGTATTCGCCGAGGTGCGGGATCTCGACCGGATCGACCAGCACCGCACCGAGCTGGCGCAGCAGATCGAGCACCGCCGCCATCTGCCGGTCGACTTCCGGGTGCCAGCCGAAGAACTTGCGCACCACGCCGAGGCGTGCCCCGGCCAGGCCGTTGGCGTCGAGCGCCTTGGTGTAGTCCACGGCTTTGCCGGCCGAGGCCGCAGTCGCCGGATCGAGGAGGTCGGTCCCGGCGATGGCCGAGAGCAGGATCGCCGCGTCGGCCACCGTGCGGCACATCGGCCCGGCGGTGTCCTGGGTCGAGGAGATCGGGATGATGCCGCGCCGCGACACCAGGCCGACCGTCGGCTTGATGCCGACCAGGCCGCACATCGAGGACGGGCAGAGAATCGAACCGTCGGTCTCGGTACCGATGCCGGCCGCGGCGAGGTTGGCGGAAACGCCAGAGCCGGTGCCGCTCGACGAGCCGCACGGATTGCGATCGAGCGCATAGGGATTGCGCACCTGGCCACCGCGTCCGCTCCACCCCGAGGTCGAGCGGGTCGAGCGGAAGTTCGCCCATTCCGAGAGATTGGTCTTGGCGAGGACGACCGCGCCGGCGGCACGCAGCCGTTCGACGAGATAGGCGTCCTTCGCCGCCACCGACTGCGCGAGCGCGAGCGACCCGGCGCTGGTCTTCATCCGGTCGCCAGTGTCGATGTTGTCCTTGAGGATCACCGGAATGCCGTGCAGCGGCCCGCGCACCTTGCCTTCCTGGCGCTCGCGGTCGAGCCGCTCGGCGATCTCCATCGCCTGCGGATTGGTCTCGGCGATAGCGTTCGTGCCGGTGCCGCCGATCCCGACGCGATCCACTTCGACGATCCGCGCGACGTAGAGCTCCACCAGGCGCTGCGAGGTCCAGCGGCCAGCGGCGAGACCGGTGGCGAGATCGCGGATCGTCAACTCCTCGAGCTCGAACGGCTTGGCGGTGACTGCCGCCGGCACCGCGGGCGGCATGGCGCCGGCCTGCGCGAGCGCCGCTTCGCCGAGCGCGACACCGCCGATGACGGCGCCGCCGACCGTTCCCAGCAGCTCGCGACGATTGAGTCCTCTGTCCTGCGGATCGGCACGCTTCATTCGGGCTCTCCTTGTCCGGCGGTGCGCATGGAATGGCCTTGCGGAGCGCTGCGTTTCTAGGCCGAGAGCGCAGCGAGCGTCGCCGTGAGCAGCTGCCAGAAACGGCCGACCGAAGGGATCAGGACGCGCTCGTCGGGCGAGTGGGGAAACTCGATCTGCGGGCCGAACGAGCTCATGTCCATGCCGGGGAATTTCTCGCCGATGAGACCGCACTCGAGCCCGGCGTGGATCGCCTTGACCTCGGGCGCCTTGCCGAAGGTCGCGCTGTGCACCTCGCGCAGGGTCGCGAGGAGCGCCGAGCCCATGTCCGGCTTCCAGCCCGGATAGCCCTCGCTCTGCGTCGCCTCGCCGCCGGCGAGATCGGCGAACGCGGCGATCCGCTGCTGCGTCGCGCGCAGCGACGACATCACCGAGCTGCGGTTGCTCTGATGGATGCGCAGCACCAGGCCTTCGGTGCGCACCTTGGCCAGGTTGGTGCTGGTCTCGACCAGGCCCGGGATGTCGCGGCTCATCGCCAGCACGCCGTGCGGCAGGGCGACCAGCAGCGCCAGCACCCGCGCCGTCGTCGAGTCCGCCCAGACATCGGCCGGCACGTCGCTCGCCGCGGCGGTCGAAACCTCGATGCGCACGCCCTCCTCCACTCCCGCGAGCTCGTCGGCGATGGTCGCGACCTGCGCCGCGAGCGCGCTCTCGAATCGCGCCGCTTCGCCGCTCGCGACGCGCACCAGCGCCGTCGCTTCGCGCGGGATGGCGTTGTGCATGTTGCCGCCCTCGATCCGCGCGACCTCGAACTGGAACTCGCGCCAGAGCGCCTGCAGCGCCCGCGCCAGAAGCGAGATCGCGTTGCCACGCTGGAGGTGGATGTCGACACCGGAGTGGCCGCCCTTGAAGCCGGTGAGACGCAGCGCGAGGGCGGTGAGCCCCTCGGCGCCGAACATCGTCTCGAGCGGGATCGCGAGATCGGTACCGGCGCCGCCGGCGCAGCCGACGTAGAGCGCGTACTCCTCCTCGGTGTCGAGGTTGAGCAGCCGCTTGGCGGTGAGGCTCCGCGGGTCGAGCTCGGCGGCGCCAGTGAGGCCGGTCTCTTCGTCGAAGGTAAAGAGCAGCTCGAGCGGTCCGTGCACGACCTCCGGCGACTCGACGAGCGCCAGCATCGCTGCGACGCCAATGCCGTTGTCGGCGCCGAGCGTGGTGCCGGTAGCGTAGAGATAGTCGCCGTCGCGCCGCGGCCGGATGGCGTCGACGGCGAAGTCGAAGGTGACGTCCGAGTTCTTCTCGCACACCATGTCGAGATGCGACTGCAGGGCGAGCGGCGCCGCCTTCTCGCGGCCGGGCGTCGCCGGAATCCGCACGACGACGTTGCCGGCGGCATCGGTCGTGGCGGTCAGATTGTGCGCCGCAGCGACGGAGCGCACGTATTGGCGCATCCCCTCTTCGTTCTTCGAGCCGCGGGGGATGGCGAGGATATGGTCGAAGTGGCGCCAGAGCACCGTCGGTTCGAGCGCGCTGACGAAGGTCGCGGAGAAATTGTCGTTGGCGGTCATGGGGACATTCTAGGACCTAAAGCAGACGTTCGGGACGGGC
>JAGOCP010000007.1 GCA_017998715.1 Thermoanaerobaculia bacterium
GGCGAGAACTCGGTGATCGAGTTTCCGTCCGGTCCGATCTCGAGCGCCAGCGGGTGCCCCTCCGGCGTCCCCGGCAGGCCGTTCCACGTCCGGCCGGTGACGAGCAGATGCCCATCCGAAAGCGCTGAGACACCGAAGAAGCCGTCGCTGTCGTAGTCCGGATCGGTCGGCAACACAACGACGCCGCCGACGCCGAACGACGGATCGAAGGCGCAGGCGGGAAAGTCGTAGGCCACGAGCTCGAAGAGATCGAGCGTCTCGTTGAAGTGCAACTGGACGAGCACGATCAGGCGCCCGAGGTCGTCGAAGGCGAGGTCGAGGACGCGCAGGTCCTGCCCCGGGCCGGTGCCCGGGTTGATCTCGCAATTCGCCCCCACGCTCGCGTCGCCGACGGTCGCCCAGTAGCCGTGATCGGTGCCTTCGAACAACGGCGAGTAGAAGGCGAGGGCGAGGTTCCCTGCCGCATCGGCATCGAGCCCGCCGAAGTGCATGTCGTAAGGCAGTTGGAGCACGACCTCGCCGCCCGACCAGAAGGCGGGGTCAGGTTCGCCGTCGGCCTCGGCGGCGGGGGCGAAGGCCAGGCTGGCGAGCACCAGGGCAGCGCCGACACCGCGGTGGAGACCGCGCGCAGAAGCGGAGACCCGGCGAGACGTTGCAGAGCGCGGCGGGATCGACGGGAAGGTCGGCGGCATGGGAAGGTCCTCGCCACAACATCCGTCGACGCCTGGCGAAAGGGGACAGCCGCCGTTTCGAGCTACTGCGACGACCCTCGGGAGGTCCCGACCCGGAGGTCGCTTGCCGTCTGCGCGAGCGCGGTGAGGCCCAGCGCGACCGATCGCTCGGCGACCTCTGCTGCAGTCGTACGGGCGCTGCCGGCGTCGCCGGCCTGGAGCTCGAGCGCCGCGAGTTCGAGTTCTAGCTCGAGCTCGGTGACGAGGCGCCCGCCCGACTTCGCCACCGCGATCCCCGCCTCGAGGTCGCTCCTCGCGTCGTCGACGCGGCCTTCGGCCGCGAGCAGAGCTCCGCGCACCGGCAGAAAACCCAGCCGGCGCTCGAGGCTGGGGGAGCTCGCTGCGTCGCCGAGCTCGTCGATCCGGCGGCGGGCCTCGCCGACCCGGCCGTGAGCGAGCGCGATTCGTGCCTCGAGCAGCGCGAGCGCGAAGCGCGGGTTCGTGTCCGCGCCGCCGGCCACCGTCGTGCCGAGCGCCGCGAGTCGTTGTGCCGCGCGCTCCGTGCGATCGCCGTGAGCGCCCCGAGTGGCGTGAGCGGCGGCGAGCTCGACGCGGGCGGCGGTGAGCGTTTCGTCCACTACGCTCTCGGCGTCGCCGAACTCGTCGGCCAGTTTGCGTGCCGCATCGAGGGAGCGCAGCGCCTCGTCGAAACGCCCGCGCGCCGCGGCGAGTCGGCCGCGAAGGTCCGCCACCAGCATCAGCCGCGCCGGCGTGCCGCTCGCCTGGGCGCTCTTTTCGATCGGTGCGAGGGCACCCTCGGCTGCGGCGAGGTCACCGCTCTCGAGCTCGATGCGGGCGCGCAGCGCGAGAGCGGAAGCGATCGAATGGTGATCCTCGACCTCGCGCAGAACGGCGAGAGCGGCGTCGAGCATCGCCCTCGCCTCGGCGGTCGCGCCGCGGTCCCAGAGGATCTCCACCAGGGCGACACGGCTGATCGCCACCCGACGCCGGTTGCCGACCTTGTCGAAGAGGCCGATCGCCTCGCGGACGCGCTCCTCGCCGAGGTCGGGACGTCCGCGCAGGTGCGCCGCGGTGCCGAGGTTGAACTCGATGAAAGCGAGGCGCGCGGCGTCGCCGGCGCGGCGCGCCACGGGCAGGGCGAGCGCGAGGAGCTTCTCGCCGGCTTCGAATCGGCCGGCGGCCAGCGCCGACACGGCGAGATCGTTCAACGCCACGGCGGTCGCCACGTCGTCGCCGGCGCGCTCGGCTTCGCGCCGCGCGGCGCGGGTCTCGGCCAGCGACTCGTCCGTGCGGCCGAGATCCGAGAGCGAGCGCGCGCGACCGAGGCGCAGCAACGGGACGAGATCGCCGCGGCCGGTGGCGAGTGCGCGTTCGAGCCCCCGCGTCGTCGAAGCGAGCGCCCGCTGCGTCTCCCCTTTCGCGGTCGCGATCAGGCCGTCGACGTAGTCGGCGACCGGATCGGCTCCTGCCCCGGGAAGCTGACGCAGCCGTCCGATCGCCACCTCCGCCTCCGGGATCCGGCCTTCGCGGATCAGCGCCCGCACCAGCATCGCGGCGGTCGCGAGGTCGCCCGGCCGCCGGGCGAGCTCGCGCTCGACCTCGGCGGAGGGGGGAGCGGTCCGCAGGAGGAACGAAGGCGCCGCGAGCGGCTCCGGCGCCCGCTGCGGTCTCGCGTCGCGCCGGGCGTCGAAGGCGACGGCCGCGGCGAACACCGCGAGCCCCAAGGCGCCAGCCAACGCCAGGTGCGTGCGGTGGCGGGCGACGAAGCGCGCCGCCCGGTAGCGCCGTCCGCCGCGGCGGGCGACGATCGGCTCGCCCGCCAGGGCTCGCCGCAGGTCGGAGGCGAGCTGGCCGGCGTCGGCGTAGCGTTCGCCGGGCCGTTTGCGCAGGGCCCGGAGGCAGATCTCGTCGAGGTCGCGGTCGAGCGCAGTCGCCCGGACGCCGCGAGCCCGGCGCGCGACGAGCGATGGGCGCTCGGTATCGGTCTCGAGGATCTGGCGCTCGAGCTCGTGCTGGGTCGTGGCGCCGGCGAACGGCCGCGACCCGGCGACGAGCTCGAAGAGGATCACTCCGAGCGAGAAGACGTCGGAGGCCGGCGTCACCGGCTCGCCGCGATACTGCTCCGGGCTGGCGTAGGCCGGCGTCAGCGCCTGCCGGCCGGTGCGGGTCGCGGTGCTAGCGCCGCTGGCTCCGACATCGCCCATGCCGCCCATCTGCCCGAAACCGCCGGGATCGACGAGTTTGGAGATGCCGAAGTCGAGCAGGCGCGGGCGACCCTGGAAGTCGACCAGCAGATGGCGCGGCTTCAGGTCGCGGTGGACGACGCCGAGTCCGTGGGCGTAGGCGATCGGCTCGAGCGCCGCGAGGAAGAGCTGGGCGCGCCCCTCGACGTCGAGCTCCCGCTCGGCGGACCAGGCGAGAAGATCGATCCCGTCGACGTACTCGAGTGCCAGATACCAGACGCCCTCGGGCGACCGGCCGCCCTGCACGAAGCGGGCGATCCCCGGATGTTCGAGCTGCGAGAGGATCCGCAGCTCCTCGCGGAAGCGCCGCACCGCGTCGCCGTCGGCGAACGGCGAGTCGATGACCTTGAGCGCCAGCGTCCGGGTGAAGTCGGTGGTCGTCTCTTCGGCGAGGTAGACGCGCCCCATGCCGCCGCGACCGAGCTCGCGCAGGATGCGATAGGGCCCGATCGCCGCGGGAAGCGGCGCCGGCTCTTCCGCCGCCGGTTGGAACGCCGCCCACGGCGAGCGGTCGAGCGGCGAGTCGGTGTCGCCGGCGCGGGCGAGGAGGCGGACGAGCTCGGCGGCGATCGCCGGGTCACGGGCCCGAAGCTCCGCGACGAAGCGCTCGCGGTCGTCCGCTTCGAGGTCGAGCGCGCGGGCGAAGAGCTCTGCGACCCCGGCGCTCATCTCGAGCTACGCCCCTCGCTCGTGCCGAGGCCTCGAAGCGGACCGCTGCGCGCCGGAGGCATCGGCCGATCCTATGCCGCGGAGCCCCCGGCGCAGAGCGATGATCCCCTTCGGCGGCGCCTTGCGCGTAGCCAGGTATGGAAACCACCTGCCTGAGCCGCCGCCTTTCCCCCTGTTCGACGTTCGCCGCCGTGCTGCTCGCGCTGGCCCTCACCCTGCTGACCGCTCCGGCGGCGTCCGCGGCGTCGATCGGGCTCTCCTCCGTGCGCGCGCAGAGCTTCGAGAACGAGGACCTGCTCTTCTTCGTCCCGGAGACCGCCGACCGCTTCGGCTGGTCGTTCGCGAGCGGCGACTTCAACAACGACGGCTACGCCGACCTCGCGACCGGAATCCCCTACGACAACGGCCTCGCCGGCAGCGGCCTCGACAACACCGGCGCCGTGGTCGTGCGCTGGGGCGGGACCGGGGGGCTCACCCCGGGGATCGCCGATACCTTCCTGTCGCAGTATGCGAGCGGCAGCCAGAGCCCGCCCGAGTCCGGAGACGAGTACGGGTTCGCACTCGCCTCGGGAGACTTCAACGGCGACGGCTACGCCGATCTCGCCGTCGGCACGCCCGGCGACGAAGACCCGTGCTCTACCTCGGTGAACCGAACTGGCAGTGTCTCGATTCACTACGGCCTTCCGGGCGGGATTCAGCTCGCGGCGGAGCATCTGATTCACGAGAGCCTCGGCGGTGCGAGCGGGTGCTGGGTCAGCGGCCATCGCTTCGGTGCGGCGCTCGCCGCCGGCGACTTCAATCTGGACGGCTGGAGCGATCTGGCGGTCGGCGTGCCTCAAGCCATCGTCCCTGCCAGCCCATTCGTCAACGCGGGTCGAGTCGTCGTCCTCTACGGTCACTTCGGCGGTCTCGTCCCGATCGACTTCCAGTACGTCGACCAGAGTCTTCCCGATGTCATCGGCGTCCCCCACGACGGCAACGAGTTCGGCGCGGCGCTCGCGGCGGTCGATCTCAATCGCGACTTTCGCGACGATCTGGCCGTGGGTGTTCCGGGTGTACTGGGGTCCGGCGCGGTGCAGATCTTCGTCGGCAGCTCGTCCGGCTTCGACTGGACACAGAACGCCCTGTGGACCGAGGATCAGCTCCTCGGAGGGGGCGCGAGCGAGTTCGGCGACCGCTTCGGTCAGGCGCTCGCCGGAGGCGACTTCGACTACGACGGCTACGACGACCTGGCGATGGGCGACCCGTCGGAGGACATCGGCGCGAGCGCCGACACCGGCATGGTGCTGCTCTCGTTCGGTTCGGCAAACGCCCTGACGCCGACGCGCGTGAAGCAGTACCTGCAGAGCACGATCTTCGGTCTGCCCTCCTACGACGGCCCGAACGAGAACTTCGGTCACGCCCTCGCCGCCGGTGACTGGAACGGCGACGGCGCCGCCGACCTCGCGATGGGGATTCCGCTCGAAGACGTCGGCGGCGTCGACCGCGGCGGCGTGGCGGTCCTGACGAGCTTCAACGTCGCCGGCGACTACGGCGCCTACCGCTTCCTCGCGATCGGCAACTCGGGAATCCCACCCGGCGTGCAGAACAGCTCCGACGCCGGCCGTGCCTTGGGCGTCGGCGACTTCGACGGCGACGGCTACGCCGACCTCGTCATCGGCATGCCCTACTGGGACTCCCTCGACGTCGTCGACAGCGGCCGCCAAACGGTGCTCTACGGCTCCTTCTTCTCCGACGGCTTCGAGGGCGGCTCGACGTTCGAGTGGAGCGCGACGTCGCCGTGACCTCGGGAGACGGACAGCGCGGGCTCAGGCGCCTCGAGCCGGCCGCCCTCAGGGCGCCACGGCCGACCAGCGCTCGGTGTTGCCGGAGAGCTCGAAGCCGTCCCAGAAGAGGACCTCGCGGTTCGAGAGGCAGAGCAGGCGGGCGTCCATGCCGCAGGTAATGATGTAGTCGTTCGTCCACTTCGCGTTGTAGGCGATGTCGGCCGAGCCGGCAAGTGCCTCCTGAAGATGGCTCTGGGAGGTCCAGTCGAGACAGGCCCCGTCTCCGCTGAGCGTTCCGTCCTCGTAGGTGGCGGTTCGGAAGACAAGGCGCTCGCTCAGATAGCGCCCGCGCTCGTCGACATGGAAGGTGTTGTCGTTGCCGTTAGCCAGGAGATCCGCCTTCGAGTCGGCGATGCGGAAGCCGTCGACACGACGGATCGGCACCCCTTCGAGCTGCAGCCGGTCGCGGGCGTCGACCGTCGCGCCGGAGAGCCAGGCGACGAACGACTGCGGCGAAGGCAGGTGAGCCGCGGCGGCGAGGTTGCGGCAGATGTCGTCACCTGCGGCGAAGCCGATCTCGCTCCCGGCCTCGGGCCAGCTGCCGAGTTCGCCGCCGCCGAAGGACGAGGTCGTGAAGGCAAGCGCCGCAGGGATCCAGGGAACGGGCGTCACCTCGCTCGCTCCCGGCTCGAGGCAGAGAAGTCGCCGGGTGTTGGAGCACACCGGGATGTTGAGGTCCGTCCACTTGCCGGCGGTGTGGGTGGGTGAGCCGGTGACGCCGTTGCTCTGGCTCGTGCCGACGACCCAGCCGACGCAGTTGGAAAAGCCCCCTTCGCCCGTGGCGAGGGTTCCGGTCCAGTAGCCGAAGCCGTCGGCGGAGCGATCTCCCCCCGTCTCGTCGTACCGGATCGGCTGATAGATCCGCAGCTCCGGCCCGACGAGGTCATCGAGCGTGCCGGTGAAACGGCCGACCCCGTCGTATCGGTACCACGGCCCGGCCGGCTCGGCCGTGCCGACGCAGCCGGTCGCCTTCTTGCCCGTCTGTCCCTGGACATGGCAGAAGGCATCCGTCGACGCCGTGGAAAGCCAGGCCCTGTAGGTGTTGGCGTTGGGCAACCCGGCATCGCCGGCGAGCACCCGGCAGATGTTGTCCCCCGCCGGGAGACCAAAGAGCCCGCCCGAGGAAGGCCAGGAGTTGAGGTTGCCGTTGCCGATCTCCGAAGTGACGAAAGCGCGCCGCTTCACCGCCTCCGCCGGCCCGGTGGCGAGTTGCTGCAGACCAACGAGTACGACGGCGAAAGCGAAGCGAGTGACGAGCGTGCGTGAGGCCATCATGGGTTCCCTCTCCCCATAGCCGCCGTGACGGGGGAAATGGGGACAGGTGAAGAGGACGTCGCCCGCTGTCGAAGAACCCGCGCCCTTCCTCCTAGCGAATCCACACTTCGACGCGGCGGTTCCTGCCGCGGCCGGCCTCGGAGTCGTTCGACGCCACCGGGAGAGCCGACCCGAACCCGCGGCTGACGCCGGCGCGGATCCCCTCGGCGGCGAGCTCCCGCGCGACGGCTTCGGCGCGGCCGGCCGACAGGCGCAGGTTGGTCGCTTCCGCCCCTTGGGAGTCGGCGAATCCGAGCAGCAGGATCTCGCGACCGCGATTCGCCGGCGCGCTCAGGCTCTCGAGCAGCCGGCCGACGTCGCGCCGCGCCTTGTTGTCGAGCTGGTCGCTCCCCGACTCGAAACGGAAGTCGAGCGGCAGCCGGGTCGCTCCCTGGGTGACACGGAGATACTCGGGCGGAGCGTTCGGAGCGGGCGCAGCCCGCCCCTCGGCACCGGGCTCGCCCCGCTCCGTCATCGCGTCGACGAGGGATTGGCCGACGAAGCCGATGGTGTCGACGATCGACTGGCCGTCGTGGGAGAGCGCGAACTCCAGGAACCGGCTCACCCACGGGTTGCCCGGATTGCTCGCGGAGTAAAGGTAGAGCCGTCGCGAGAGCAGGTAGTCCTCGGTGCGGACGGTGAAGACCGTCGGCCGGTACGGCACCGAGCCGCCCTCGTGGACCTTGAGCGCCTTGGCTCCCGCGACATAGGCGAGGCCGACGAAGCCGATGCTGCCGCGGCGCGCGGTGACGTCGGCGGCCAGCTTCTCGCTGTCCTCGTAGCGCGCGGCCGAGGCGGCGAGCGGCCGGTCGGCGAGGACCAGGCTCTTGAAGGTGTCGAACGTGCCGGAGCGGTCGTCGCGGGCGAAGAGGGCCACCGGCCCGGGCGTGCCACCGACGGCGCTCCAGTCGGTGATCCTGCCGGTGAACAGGTCGCGAATCTGATCGATCGACAGCGCCTCCACGGAGCTCCCCGGATCGACGATCACCGCGACGCCGTCGAGCCCGAGGACGTGTTCGCAGGCCGGCGAGAGCATGTTGCCGAGGCTCGCGAGCGTCCGCGCCTCGTCGGTCTTGATCCGCCGCGACGCCATGCCGATCTCCGCCCCGCCGCTCGCGAGGTCCCCGAACGCCGTACTCGACCCATGCGCCCGGATCTCGATCGCCGCCGCTCCGTCCGGCAGCACCGCCACGATCGTCATCTCGTCCGGTTTTCCGGCCCGCCGGTCGATCGAGCTCGCCCCGAGCTTGCGCAAGAACCCTTCGGCCAGCGCCGGCGCGAGATCCTTGCCGATGGTGTTCGAACCGGAGAGAGAGAGCCGATGGGTGAGGGTCGTCGGTCTGTCAGCAGAAGGAGCTGGCGTCGCGGCCGCGCTGGGCGCCGCCCTGCTCGTCCGCCCGCGCAACCGATCGAGGAGCTTCGCCCGCTCCTCCGCCGGCACGAAGCGCACGAACGCCAGGACCACCAGGCCCAGACCCACCAGGAACAACAAGAGCTTTCCGACGGCCGTCAGTTTCATCGACAGGACTCCTCGAGCGAGAGGCTTCAGCGAGAAGGCCGAGTCCTCCAGGCCCTCTCCGTTGCCAGTGCGACAGGGATCCGATTGGATGGCAGGCGCATGTCTTCCGCGTGACGGCGCCATGGCGACGGGGTGAACTCGACCGTCCTGCCGTCTTCTCCGACGGCTGCGGAGGCGGATCGAGGTCCGAGTGGAGTGCCGCAGTGCCGTCAGCGGAGCGCCCGGTGCGCCGGGTTGGCGTCATGGCCTCGCAGCGCTACGATGTGGCGCATGAGATCACCGCGTCGCAAGGCGACCGATCTCAACGCCGGACTGCTCGAGTCGGTCGAGAAGGGCGAGTGGCGCTCGAGTGGACTCAAACCCAGCGAGCGCGCCCGCTTCGAGCGCGCGGCGGCAGACACCTTGCGGAAGGACCGGCGCGTCAACCTGCGGCTCTCCTCGCGCGACCTCGACGCGATCAAGAAGCGCGCGCTCCTCGAGGGCCTGCCCTACCAGACGCTCATCGCGAGCGTCATTCACCGCTACGCCGCGGGGACGCTCCAGGAAGCCGACCGCTGAGGCCGGCGGCGAACGGGAGTCCAGCAGGAATCTCGCGTAACGTTGACGGCGCGCGAAAACCCGCAAATACTGCCCATCGTGAAGACGACCTTAGATCTCCCGGATCCGCTGCTGCGGAAAGCGAGGGCGCTGGCGGCCCGGCAGGGGCAGTCGCTGCGCGAATTCGTCGCCGAGGCGATCGGCGAGAAGCTCCTTCAGACGGCGAGTGGGCTCGCCGATTTGCCGGAGGTGAGTACCGAGCGCCGCGAGGCCTGGGAGCGCTGGCGTTCGCGCCTGGTGCAGCAACCGGATGGCACCTGGTTCAATCCCGAAGGGATCGCCGACGAGAGCTTCTACGAGACGCTCGAACTGATTCGCTGACCGCTGCCTCCGCCTGCCTCGCCGCCGCCGTGCACGAGCTCGTCACTCGCGGCTTCCGGTACGAGCTCGCTCACCTGCCTGCGGGCGATCAGGGACTGGTCGCGGACCAGTGGCAGGTCGCCTGGCGCTCGAAGCCGTCGGCGAAAATGAAGCCATCGCCCGGGACAAAGAAGGCGCCGTCGACGTCGAGCTCCAGGGAGCCGCCAGCTTCGTTCTTGATCAGTCTCGCGACCAGCGCGATGCTGCCGTCCTCCGCCAGCGGGACGCCGGTCGACTGAAGACGAACCCAGTCCACGTGGTCCGAGGTGTCGAGCGGAGGCGAATCGACACTTGTTCGGCTGAAGCCGGTGCAATCGTTGCTCGCCAGGAAGACGAGCCTCATGAACACGGAACCGGTCTGCGCCTGGCCGGGCGGAAATCGAAAGTCGGCGCCGAAGGCATAGGTCTCGCCGGGAACGAAGTCGGTGATGCAGACCGAGATGCCACGACCCTGCGTCGCGTTGGCAGCGTTGTTCGTCGCCAGCGCCGCCCCCGAGATCGCAGCGTCGCAGCCATCGTGATCGAGGTCCGTCCAGACGACCGAAGAGTCGCCGAGGACCGCGCTCCACGGCGGGACGTCCGTGTCGAACTCCGCGTTCGGGGCCAGGTTCTGGCCGTGGGCGAGCCCAGCTGTGAAGAGCGTCGCCGCGATGAGCAACGCGAACGCCAACGAGACGTCGGAAGGAACCGCGCTGGCGCGGTTGCAGCGGCGGGGCAGGCTCTGGGCGGCGTTCATGTCCTCTCCTTGGGGTCCACCGAGGGCGACCCGGCCCGTCCGCCGGATGCGACGCGCGACAGTGCGGGCCTCGTGCTCTAGAGATCGGAATGGCGCGACGAAAGACGACAGGGGGGGCCGTCGCCGTGCGGCTCGCGAGCGGGTCTACCTCAGTCGCTCAGCGGCTCAGGGCACCGCGGCCGACCAGCGCTCGGTGTTCTGGGAGAGGTCGAAGCCGTCCCAGAAGAGGACCTCGCGGTTGGAGAAGCAGAGCAGGCGGGCGTCCGGTCCGCAGTTGCCGTAGACGTCGTAGGTCCACTCGATGTCGTAGGCGATGTTGGCCACCCCGTACATGGCCCCTTCCCCCGAGCTCGCGGAGCTCCAATTCAGGCAGGTCGTGTCCAGGCGACGAGTTCCGTCGCTGTAAGTCGAGGTGCGAAAGTAGAGTCCTTCGCCGAGATAGCGCCCCCATTCGTCGACATGGAAGGTGTTGTCGTTGCCGTTCGCCAGTAGATCGGCCTTGGAGTCGGCGATGCGAAAGCCGTCGACGCGCCGGATCGGGGTCCCTACGAGCGTCATCCGGTCGCCGGCGTCGATCGTCGTGCTGGAGATCCAGGCGAAGAACGACTCCGGCGACGGCAGGTGCGCCGCAGCGGCGAGATTCCTGCAGATGGCGTCACCGGCGGCGAGGCCGACCTCGCCAGCCGCCTCGGGCCAGGCGCCGAGATCGCCGGCCCCGGAGACCGAGGTCACGAAGGTGAGCGCCGCCGGGACCCAGGGCACGGGCGTCGCTTCGCTCGCCCCCGGCTCGAGGCAGAGAAGTCGCCGGGTCGCGTCGCACGGCGTGCTGTAGAGGCGCGTCCAGTCGCCGGTGGTGCGCGACTGGGAGCCGGTTCGCCCGTCGAGCCCTTTCTCACCGACGACCCAGCCGACACAGTTGTCGGAGGTGGCTTCCCCCGATGCGTTGGTTCCGGTCCAGTAGCCGAAGGCGTTCGCGGAGAGATCGCCGCCGTTCTCGTCGTAGCGGATCGGCTGGTAGATCCGCGGCTCAGCACCGACGAGCTCGTCCACCGTGCCGGTGAAGCGGCCGACGCCGTCGTAGCGATACCAGGGCCCGGCGGGGACGGCCGTGCCGACGCAGCCGGTCGCCTTCTTGCCGGTCTGCCCCTGGACATGGCAGTAGGCGTCGGTCGACGCCGTCGAGAGCCAGGCCTTGTAGGTGTTCGCGTTGGGCAGCCCGGCATTGCCGGCGAGCTCGCGGCAGATGTTGTCGCCCGCCGGCAAACCGAAGAGCCCGCCCGACTCGGGCCACGAGTTGAGGTTGCCGTTGCCGACCTCCGAGGTGACGAAGGCGCGCCGCTTCACCGCCTCCGCGGGCCCGGTGGCGAGCAGTTGCAGTGCGGCAAGGACCACGGCAAAGGCGAAAGCGGCAGCGGGCGTCCTCGGACGGATCATGATTCCCCCTGCACCGTAGCCGCCGTTGCAGGCGAAATGGGGACAGGCGAGGAGGGGACAGGAGCAGCCCGGACGCCTCCGCTCGTTCGTCTCGGCTGGCCGGTATTTGGGGGGGGAGGGGGAGGGGGACGAGCCGAACGCCTTCAGGGCACCGCGTCCGACCAGCGCTCGGTGTTCTGGGTGAGCTCGAAGCCGTCCCAGAAGAGGACTTCGCGGTTGGAGAAGCAGAGCAGGCGGGTCTCGGGCTCGCAGGAACTGAGGAAGTCGTAGGTCCACTGCTCGTTGTAGGCGACATTGGCGGTGCCGCCCATGGCATCCGCCGACGCGCTGGCGGAGGTCCAGTCGAGGCAGGTGGTGTCCACCTCCCGCGTTCCGTCGCCGTAGGTCGAGGTGCGAAAGCGCAAGGCTTCGGTGAGATAGCGCCCGCGCTCGTCGACGTGCAACGTGTTGTCGCTGCCGTTCGCGAGCAGATCGGCCTTCGAATCGGCGATGCGAAAGCCGTCGACGCGGCGGATCGGTATCCCTGTGAGTCTCATCCGGTCGCCGGCGTCGAGCGTCGTGCTGGAGATCCAGGCGAAGAACGAGTCCGGCGAAGGCAGGTGGGCCGCGGCGGCGAGGTTGCGACAGATCGCGTCGCCGGCGGCGAGGCCGGTCGCGCCGGCCGCCTCGGGCCAGGCGCCGAGATCGCCGGCGCCGATGGCCGACGTCGCGAACACGAGCGCCGCGGGGACCCAGGGGACGGGCGTCACCTCGCTCGTTCCCGGCTCGAGGCAGAGGAGCCGCCGGGTCGCGTGGCACGGCGAGAGGGAGAGCCCGGTCCAGTCGTAGGTGGTGTGAATGGCGGAGCCGGACAATCCGTTGAGCCCGTTCGTGCCGACGACCCAGCCGGCGCAGGTGCTGGGGGAGGCGGCGCCGGAGGCCTCCGTTCCGGTCCAGAAGCTGACGGTGTCGGCGGAGAGATCGCCGCCATTCTCGTCGTAGCGGATCGGCTGGTAGATCCGCGGCTCGGCGCCGACGAGCTCGTCCACTGTGCCGGTGAAGCGGCCGACGCCGTCGTAGCGATACCAGGGCCCGGCGGGGACGGCCGTGCCGACGCAGCCGGTCGCCTTCTTGCCGGTCTGCCCCTGGACATGGCAGTAGGCATCGGTCGACGCCGTCGAAAGCCAGGCCTTGTAGGTGTTCGCATTGGGCAGGCCGGCATTGCCGGCGAGCTCGCGGCAGATGTTGTCGCCCGCCGCGAGTCCGAAGAGCCCGCCCGAGTCGGGCCACGAGTTGAGATTGCCGGAGCCGACCTCCGAAGTGGCAAAGGCGCGGCGCTTCACCGCCTCCGCGGGCCCGGTGGCGAGCAGCTGCAGTGCGGCGAGCGCGGCGACGGCGAAAGCAGCAGCGGGCGTTGTCGAGCGGATCATCATTCCCCCCTGCTCCCCTTCCGCCTTCGCGGGGGAAGAAGGGACAGGAGCGGCAAGAACGCCTCCGCAGGTCGGGGAATGTCAACCGTAGATTGACAGAGTGACGCGATGGGGGCTACGCTGGCTCCTGTGATCCGGAGCTTCTCGCGCAAGGGGTTGCTGGAGCTGTTCGACACCGGGAAGAGCCGCCGCGTCCGGCCGGATCAGGTGGCGAGGATTCTGCGGCGTCTCGACGCGCTGGATCGCGCCACCGAGCCGGGGGACTTGGACCTTCCGGGGTTCGGCTTTCATTCGTTGAGAGGCTTGCCGAAACGCTTCAGCGTGATGGTCAACGGGCCTTGGCGGATCACCTTCGAGTGGATCGACGGTGAGCCCTGGAACGTCGACCTCGAGCAGTACCACTAGGAGAGCTGCGATGAAGAGCCCGAGCCCCCACAGCCCCCGCAGCCGGCGACGCCCGACGCACCCGGGAGCGATCCTGCGGGAAGACGTCCTGCCGGACCTTCAGATGACGGTGACGGAGGCCGCCGGGCGCCTCGGCATCTCTCGCCAGACGCTGCACAAGATCCTCGCGGAGAGGTCGCCAGTCACCGCCGAGATGGCCCTGCGCCTAGGCAAGTTCTGCGGCAACGGCCCGGGCCTCTGGCTCCGCCTGCAGCAGCAGGTGGACCTGTGGGACGCGGAACGCGCCATGGCCGGCGAGCTGGCAAAGATCTCGCTCGCGAAGGCGAGCTGAAAGGATCGACGGCGCCCGTTGCGGAATCGGGAAAGCCCGCCGCCCTATGGAACGTCGTGAGCCCTCAGTGAGGAAGTCCGCCGAAGCGGGCGAGCTCCCGTGGCGTCGGCGCAACCTTCACGCTCTCGAACAGGCGGCCGACTTCGAGGATGCAAGCGATCGATCCCGATCGACCGGTGTCGCAGCAGTCGAAGTCTTCGAGAACGACAATCCGCCCTGCGCCCAGTAGAGAGCTGCACGTGGACTTGCGAGTGGGGAGAAAGTAGCGCCGCTCGGCGGTGTTCTCAGGGCACCGCCATTCGCCGATCCGGTCCGACGTTGTGGTGGAGAACTCCGAGTCTTCCAAGACCGTGAACGGCGCCTCCGAATCCGCGAAGGCGAGCTGACGGGCCACGATCAGCACGCCGGGTGTCTCTGCGACTCGCTTCTCGGCCCAACGCCGGGTCTCGCCATCGAAGTCTCTGTCCAGGGAGTCTCTGTCCGGCCGAAGGAGATACGCCGAGACCTCCTGCAACACGGTGTCGGAGCAGGACGCGACCTCGATCCAGAGGTACCGCACGGGCCTCGAGCTCATGCAGACAGCCTCCGCTGGGCCGGCTGCGGCAAGCGCCGACAATAAGCCCAGCGCGGCCCGCAACGTCGGCGCGGCGACCCGGCGCGAGAAGGCGATCATGGACGCCAGTATTCCACCGATGAGGCCAGCCTCGAGCACTTTCGACCTTCCTGCGTCCGCAGTCTGGAAGACGAACCGTCGCGCTTACCGCGTGGAGCGAAGGACGTCTCCTGGCTACCGCAAGTGGACTTGCGCCGTTGGGTCCTGCGGTCAGGGAATCTCGACGAGGATCGAAGGCGCCGTCGCCCTTCCCTGATGCCCCGCCGCGTCCACCGGTGCGAGATCCACGATGTACTGCTTGCCGTGCGCGAGCGGGTAGTTGCCGCCGCACGGTCCGATGTACAGGGAGAGTCGCTTGTCGGCGGCATAGAACGCCAGAGGTCGTCCCAGCGGACCCGCGTTTTCGGCCTCATCCACTGAAACGAGCCAATAGACCGAGGGCTCGTCGGCCGCGACGGAAAGGTCGGCGGTGATGCTCTCTCCCCACATCGAGCTCTGCGCTTTGACGGCCGCACGATCCTCTTGGTGGACAAGGCGCGGGAAGGTCTCGTCTGCCGCGCCCTGAACGTTCCAGGTTCCGTTGTGAATCCACTGCGGCTCCCGCCCGCCCGCGTCGAGGAGAAGCCAGAGCTCGAGCTGGCCATCGCGAAGCTTCGCCTCGACCGGTGTGAAGTGAATCAGGGCCGTCGGCGCGTCGCGGCGCTCGATCACCCGGAGGGGGTAGTTGCCCTCATGCGTTCGCAGTTCGATGCGGTCGAGCGTGAGGCCACGGACGGCAGGCGATGCCACTCCCCTTCCCTGGAGGACGAACAGGGTGTTGGGCGGAATGTCACCCGGAAGCGGGAAGACCTCGAAAGAGTCGGCAGCACAGCTCAAGGCGGCAGCGATCGCGGGAGTGAAGAGAGCCACCAGCAGGCCAGGAAGCGCGAAGCTCGAAACGACGGCCTTCCAGGAAGGGAAGTGCATCGAGGTGCCCATGGTGCCTCCTGATCTCGTACCGCTTGGTTCGGGACGCCTCACTATAGACCCTCGCTTCTGAGGAAGCTGGGCCGTTGTCGAGGTATCCTCCGTGAGCGCCAACTTCTGGATACCAACCCATGTTCACCGTCTTCAAAGACTTCTCCTTCTCCGCCGCCCACCAGATACGGGGGCACCAGGGCGGGTGTCAGAACCTGCACGGGCATAACTACCGTGTGCGGGTGTTCGTCCGGGCGCGGGAGCTCGATGCGCTGGGGATGGTCATCGACTTCGCGGATCTGAAGAAGATCGTCGCGGCAGTCGTCGATCCGTTCGACCATCAGTATCTGAACGACATCCCGCCGTTCAACGAGCGGAATACCACCGCGGAGCTGCTGTCGCAGTACATCTTCGAGGAGATCGGCAAGCGGCTGCCGGCGGGGCGCGAGCTCACCCGGGTCGAGATCTGGGAGACCGACAGCTCCTGTGCCGTGTATGAAGCCGACTGACGTCGGCGCGAAGCCGGCTGAGAAGGCCTGCTTCCCCGGCTTCTGATTTACTCTCACCCCTGATGAGCGAAGTCCGCCTCAAGATCTACGAGATCTTCTATTCGATCCAGGGCGAATCCACGTTCGCCGGGCGGCCGTGCGTGCTCGTGCGGTTGACCGGCTGCCAGATGCGCTGCAGCTGGTGCGATACCGAGTATGCGTTTCATGGCGGGGCCTGGATGGGGCTCGACGAGGTGATGGAGAAGGTGGCGGCCTTTGGCTGCCCGCTGGTCGAGGTGACGGGCGGCGAGCCGCTGCTGCAGCCGGGCTGCCTGCCGCTCCTCACGGCGCTCTGCGATGCGGGGTACGAGGTGCTGCTCGAGACCGGCGGGGGGCTCGAAATCGCGCCGGTGGACCCTCGGGTGCGGCGGATCCTCGACATCAAGTGCCCGGCGAGTGGCGAATCCACCAACAACCGGTGGGAGAACCTGGCCGACCTGCGCGCCACCGACGAGATCAAGTTCGTCGTCGCCGATCGCGGCGATTACGACTGGGCGAAGGGCGTGATTGCCGATCGGTCGCTCGCGGGGGTCTGCCCGATTCACTTCTCGCCGGTGTGGGAGACGTGCCCGCCGGCGGAGTTGGCGGCGTGGATCCTGGCCGATCGGCTGCCGGTACGGCTGACGCTGCAGCAGCACAAGATTCTCTGGGGCAAGGACACGCGCGGGGTCTGAGAGGGAGCCTTCCCGGCGGCCAGCGGTGGTTGGGGACACCCTGAAGGGTCTCCCCAACCAGGCGCGCCTAACTCCGTTCCATGGTCACGGCAAAGTGGCGCTCCAGCCGAGGGTGTCGCCGGATTCGAAGCCGTCGATGAGCAGCTCGAAGAGAGGTCCTTCGAAGTAGAACAGGCCGTATCGCGAGGCCGCGGCGAAGTCGGGCACGCCGTTGCCGTCGAGGTCGCCGGCGTCGAGGGACAGTTCCACCCAGCCGTAGCCGGTTGGGCCGAGATACGGTCCCGTCCAAACGCCCGTGGCGGAAGCGCCGTCGACGACGTGGAGGTGCATGACCTGGTCGACGACGACGAAATCGAGCGTTCCGTCCCGGTCGAGATCGACCACTGCGAGCCGGCGCGAGATTCCAGGCAGCGTCGCGAGCGGGGCCGAGGTCGTGCCCGTCTGCGGATCGAGGCCGCGAATCGTTCCATCGGAGAGCGCAACGTAGGCACGATGCGGTGGGTTCTCCATCAGGGTGGGCTTCGCCATCGCCCAGACGGACAGACTCCAAGGTCCGCTGAGGAGATCGCCGGTCGCACCCGAGAAGAGCGCGAGAGCCCCCGCCCCGTAGTAGAAGGTTGCCAGGCGCCCGATGACCTCGTCGAGGCCGTCGCCATCGACGTCCAGCGCGAGCAGCCGATCGACGGCGTCGATGTCGGGATCGATCTCCGGCGATCGCCACTTGAGCCAGCCCGAATCACCCTCTCGCGCTTCGATGGCCGGTCCCGAGGTTCCGGCCAGGATCTCGGGCGCAGGATCGCCATCGAGCTCGGCGGCCGCGAGCACGCTGACATAGCCGAGGGAGCCTCCGGCCCACTCCTCCTCGAAAGTCTGGCCGTCGACGCACCGTACCGGCCCCAGGGCGTCGCTCGAAGCGACACAGATCTCCGCAGCCGCATCTGCGTCGACGGACATTCCGATCATGGCCGAGACGTTTCCTGAGGCAGTGGTCGGGTCGAACGAACTGCGGCGCACCTCGCGGCCCTGCGACATGTCGAGGACAACGATCTGGACCAATGCCTGGTTTGAATCGTTGAGTCTCGCCGCGATGGCGACTTCGTTCGCCTGATTGTCGCCGAACTTGCCGACAGCTACAGGGCCTTCCATGGATCGGGCACCCTCGGACACCTTGTGAACGAGATTCGAACCGCCTTCGAGGGCCCAGATATCCTCGTAGCTGTAGCAGCACTCTCCGCCGCTCCACAAGAGCTCGAGGTCACCGTCTCCGTCCGTGTCGGCAGCGGCAAACCGCGAGACGTTGCTCGTTGGGACGTTGTGCGCGTGAACGAGCTCCCCGGTCGCGCCGGCGAGGACGAACAGGCCCCCGTAGCGCTCATGTACGACGGCCTCGGCTCCCGGAGCGGGATCCAGATCTGCTACGAAGAGGACCGGAGGATAGGAGTCCCCTTCACGCCGCCAGAGCTCGGAATCGGTTTCGGGGTCGAGAGCCCTGGTCGCGTTGTCGAGAGCGCTCGAGGCGAGGATCTCGTCACGGCCATCGCCGTCGAGGTCGCCGAGCGCGATCTGCGGGCCGAAGCCCTCGAGGTCGCCCCACTCGACATCGAGCGTGACTCCGTCCAGGACATATCCGCCGGCCGGATTCCCGGCGATCACGATCTCGAGCTGGGGATCGCCATCCGTCTGGCCGATCGCCACGTCCGAACAGCCGAAACCGTGGCGGATGGCGGATTGCGTCCCGTTCTCCAATTCGAAGAGATAGAGCGTCTCGGCGTCGCAGACCACCGCGTCGAGTACGCCGTCGAGGTCGATGTCACCGAGAGCGACGTCGGTGTTCGACCAGGTGGCGGTCGGGACGTTCAGCAGTTCGATCTTCGACTGCGCGTCGAAAATCCGCAGGGAGTGCGAATAGAGAACGGCGACCTTCGCCCCCGAAGGGGTGCTGACCGCGTCCAGGGCGACGAGCTCGGCCTCTTCGAGGAACGAAGACCAGGTCTGGCGGAAGAGTCCCTCGCGGCGGAGCTCGTACCAGTAGTTCTCGCCCTGCGGGGCGGCGAAGAGCTCGGCTCGGCCGTCTCCGTCGATGTCCAGCGCCGTGAAACCTCGTGCGCCGACATCGAATCCCAGGGGCGTCCACGACCATTTCGATCGCGGCGCAGGATCGGCCAACGCGGGCATCGCAGCCATCGCAGCCAACGCAGCCATCGCAGCCATCGGCCAGAGCAAGAGGAAGCAGAGGAGCCGGGTCACGGCACGGTGCCGCTCCAGGCGAGGGTATCGCCGGACTCGAAGCCGTCGATGAGCAGATCGAAGAGCGGGCCCTCGAAGAAGAAGAGGCCGTATCGCGTGGCGACGGCGAAGTCCGGCACGCCGTTGCCGTCGAGGTCGCCGGCTTCGAGCGACAGAGCCGGAGTGTTGCCCCATCCCTCCGAGCCCAGGAACGGCCCCTGCCAGGCAACCGTGGCGGTCGCGCCGTCGACGACGCGGAGATACATGAACTGATCGACAACGACGAAATCGAGCACTCCGTCGCGGTCGAGGTCGACGACCGCGAGCTCGCGCGATATGCCGGGAAGTGTCGCCAAGGGTTGGGTCGTGTCTCCGGTCTCCGGATCGAGTCCGCGGATCGTCGAGTCGATCATTGCGACGTAGACGCGGTTCGCGGGGTTTTCCACCAGAGCTGGCTTCACCATTGCCCAGACCGTCAGATCCCACGGTCCGCTGAGGAGATCGCCGGTGGCGCCAGAGAAGAGGACGGGCTGTCCTACGCCATTGGAGTAGCTCGAGAGACGACCCAGGACGTCGTCGATTCCATCTCCATCCAGGTCGATCGCGAGCACGCGGTCGATGGTGGAGAAATTCGGATTGACCTCGGGCGTTCGCCATTTGAGCCAGCCCGAATCGCCTTCGTGAGCCTCGACGGCTGGCCCATACGTCCCGGCCAGAAGCTCCGGCGTGGCATCGCCGTCCAGCTCGGCGCTGGCGAGCACTTCGATAGCGCCCAGAGTCCCGCCCGACCACTGCTCTTCGAAGGTCAGGCCGTCGACGCAACGCACCGGGCCCTGGCCGCCTCTCCAGCCGAGACAGATCTCTGCCGGCGCGCCCGCATCGGTCTGCATGGCGATCATGCTCGAAACGCCCGGCGAGTTGATGTCTGGTTCGAAGGAACTTCGGCGGACCTGGTGACCCGCCGGCATGTCGAGCACCACGACCTGCACGCCCTCCTGGCCGGCCTGATCGGACGAAACCGCAACCGCCACTTCCTGGGCGGACGCGTCGCCGAACTTGCCGACGGCGAACGTGCCCTGCAGAGACGGGACGGCATCAGCCGCCTGTAGAACGACGTTCGATCCACCTTCGAGAGTCCAAAGGTCGTCGCCGCTGCAGCAATCGATGTGGCTCCACACCAGCTCGACGTCGCCGTCGCCGTCCGTGTCCGCAGCGGCGAATCGCAGGGCGGTATTCACGTAGAGCACCGGTGTCCGGATGAGCGCCCCGGTCGAGCCGGCGAGAATGGACAGCGCAGCGTAGCGCTCGTGGACGATGGCCTCGGCTCCGGGAGCGGGATCCAGATCCGCCACGAAGAGATCCGGCGGATAGCCGTTCAGTTCCTTCCGCCAGAGTTCGGAGTCGGTCTCGGGGTCGAGAGCTCTCGCGGCGGTGTACAGGTCGTTCGCGGCGAGGATCTCGTCATGCCCGTCGCCATCGAGGTCGCCGAGCGCAATCTGGGCGCCGAAGCCCTCGAGGTCGCCCCACTCGACCGCCAGCGAGACTCCGTCCAGAACGTAGCCGCCGGCCGGGTTCCCGGCGATCACGATCTCGAGCTGCGAATCGTCGTCGATCTGGCCGATCTTCAGGTCCGAGCAGCCGAAACCATGGCGCAGGCCTGTTGGCGTGCCGTTCGCCAGCTCGAAGAGATACAGCGTGTCTTCGTCGCAGACGACCGCGTCGAGAACCCCGTCGCCGTCGAGGTCGCCCAGCGCGACGTCGGTGTTGTATCCGGTGGCGGTAGGAATGTTCAGCAACTCGACCTTGGAGCGCGCATCGAAGATCCGCAAGGAATGCAGATAGAGAACGGCGAGCCTGGCCCCTGAAGGAGTGCCGACCACGTCCAGAGCCACGAGCTCGGTCTCTTCGGGGAACGACGACCAGGTTTGTCGGAACAGCCCGTCACGCCGGAGCTCGTACCAGTAGTTCTGATCTCGCGGAGCGGCGAAAAGCTCGGCCCGGCCGTCGCCGTCGATGTCGAGCGCCGAAAAGCCCCGCTCGCCGATGCCGTACCCCAAGGGGGTCCAGGACCAACGCGATCGAGGGGATGGGTCGGCCAACAGGTTCATCGGACCGAAGAAGAGCAGACAGAGGATCCCGATCGCGGCGGCCCGATGTCGCACGCGGCGCTTGCGGATCGACGGAGAATGCCGGTCGCGAAGCGGGCTTGCCTTCTGGCGAACGGTGACTCTCGATTCCCCCATCTAGGACCTCCGATCGCGCGGCGGCGCGCCAGCATTCCAGAATCGACCCAGAGCTGCCGAGAGTCTAGGGTATCCGAGTTCTCTCAGTTCGCGCGGTAGCCCGGCCCCCGCAGCACGACGCCCGGCCGCGCGTCGGTGATCTTGCCGCCATCGACCACCAGCTGGCCGTTGACCGCGACGTACGGAATCCCATCGGCGTAGTGGTTGGGGTCGGTGTAGGTGGCGCGGGTGCCGATCGTCTCGGGATCGAAGACGACGAGGTCGGCCTTCATGCCGGGGCGCAGGATGCCGCGCGCCTGGAGCCCCGCGCGCGAGGCCGGAAGCGAGGTCATCTTGCGCACCGCCTCCTCGAGCGAGAGGAGCTTCTTCTCGCGCACGTAGTGGCCGAGGATGCGCGGCGCCGAGCCCCAGCCGCGCGGGTGCGAGCCCGGCTCGGCGAGGACGCCGTCCAGCGCTCCGGCCCCCGAGTCGGTGCAGAAGGCGACCATCGGATCGGCGAGGGCGGTTTCGACGTCCTTGTCGTCCATGATGAAGAGGATGTTGCTGGTGTTCAGGTGGTCGGCGATCAGCAGGTCGAAGAGGGCGTCTTCAGGATCGACGCCCCGCTCCTTCGCCAGGTCGGCGATCGTCTTGCCCGAGGCGGAGGCCGATTTCGGGTCGAGGACCCCGGCGACCAGGACACCTTCCGCCCCACCCGCGCAGCGGAACTGGTTCTCCCACGACGGATCCTGACCGCGCATCGCCTCCTTGATCTTCGCCCGCGTCGCCGGGTCCTTGAGGCGGGCGAGGGTCGCCTCCGCGCCGCCCTCCTGCGCCCACGGCGGCAGATTCGCGATCAACGAGTTCATCCCGGCGGTCCACGGATACTGATTTGCCGCGACATCGAGGCCGGCGGCACGCCCTGCCGCGACCTTGGCCAGCATCTCCGGCATGCGGCCCCAGTTTTCGCGGCAGGCGGTCTTGAAGTGCCAGATGTTGGCGGGGATCGCCGCTTCGCGGGCGATCGTCATCACCTCGTCCATCGAGGCGTCGATCTCGCGCTGCTCCGAGCGCTGGTGGGTGAAGTAGACGCCGCCGTACTTCGCCGCCACCTTGGCCAGAGCAACGATCTCGGCGGTCGAGGCGAAGCGGCCGGGGACATACTGCAGCGAGGTCGAGAGGCCGAAAGCCCCCTGGCGCATCGCAGTGTCGACCAGGGATTCCATCTCCGCCAACTCTTTCGGAGTCGCTGGACGATTCTCCTTGCCGACCACCAGATCGCGGACGCCGCCGGCGCCGACGAGCGTGCCGAGGTTGATCGCCGGGCGCGCCTTTTCGAAGGCGCGGAAGTAGCCGTCGAGATCGGTCCAGTCCGGGCGCACGCCGTAGTGCTTCCAGGCGTCCTCCCCCTCGGCGATCTGGCGCTCGTTGGTCGGCGCGATGGAGCTGCCCTCGCCGGTGATCTCGGTGGTGATCCCCTGCGTAATCTTCGATGCGGCCCGCGGATCGACCAGCACGGCGTACTCCGACTGGCCGAGGAGGTCGATGAAGCCCGGGGAGACCACGAGGCCGGTGGCGTCGATCGTCCGCTTCGCGCTCCGGCCGGCGAGCTTGCCGGGGGCCTGGATCGCATTGATCCGGCCGTCGGCGACACAGACGTCGCCGCGGAACCAGGGGGCGCCGGTGCCGTCGACGATCCTGCCGTTGGTGATCAGCAGGTCGCAGGGGGTATCGGAGGGGGCGGCGAAAGCGGTCGTCGAGAGGACCAACGCGGCTGCGAGTGTCAGGGCGAAGGAGAGGGGGGACGGGCGCATGGGCCCACACTAACGCGTCCGTCAGCAGTTTGGCCGGGCCGTTGCCAGGGGTGTTCCGGCACTCGAGAATCCAGGGTGGGCGACCACGCTTCAAATAGGAGCCCGCCCCACTGCTGTCCCAACGTTTTGACTTCTCACGGCTGCAAGTTGCTGAATAGAGACGGCTTGCGGCTGAAATAGCCTGTCACCGACTTGAAGTTCCAGTGGCGGGTTTGCGACCCTGCGATGGAAGCCATCGCGGGGGGATCAAATGTACTCAGGGAAGCTGGTCTTTGCGCAGGTCATGGAGCATCTGCCGCTCCACTCGTTTCGGAGAATCGTCACTCGCTATGACGGCGAGCGGAAGGTCCAGTCGTTTTCCTGCCTGGATCAGTTTCTCTGCATGGCGTTCGCGCAGCTGACTTTTCGGGAGAGCCTGCGCGACATCGAAGCGTGCCTGCGCGCGCACCCGACGAAGCTCTACCACCTCGGCCTTCGCTCGGCGGTCGCGCGCAATACGCTCGCAAATGCGAACGCCGTTCGCGACTGGCGCATCTACGCCGACTTTGCGCAGAGTCTCATAGCTATCGCCCGGCCCCTCTATGTCGACGAGCCTTTCGGCGTCGAGCTCAAGGACACTGTCTACGCGCTCGACGCGACGACGATCGACTTGTGCCTGTCGGTGTTCCCGTGGGCGCCGTTTCAGAAATCCAAGGCAGCCATCCGCCTGCACACGCTGCTTGATCTACGCGGCAACATCCCGACCTTCATTCACATCAGCGACGGCAGATTCAATGAGTTCTCAGTTCTCGACCAGATCGTTCCCGAAGCCGGTGCCTTCTACGTGATGGATCGTGGATTCCTCGATTTCACACGCCTGTACCGACTTCATCAGGCCGGCAGCTTCTTCGTCACTCGCGCCAAGTCCAACACGAAAGCGCAGCGACGCTACTCGCACCGCGTCGACCGCAGCACCGGGCTGATTTGCGATCAGACCGTTTTCCTTACCGGCCTGTACACGCCCGATTACTACCTCGCGCCGCTTCGTCGCATCCGCTACAAAGACCCGCAGACCGGCAAGCTGCTGACCTTCCTGACCAACAACTTCACTCTCCCAGCATTCACCATCACCGAGCTCTACCGCTGCCGCTGGCAAATCGAACTCTTCTTCAAATGGATCAAGCAGCACCTGCGAATCAAAGCCTTCTTTGGCACCTCGGAGAACGCAGTCAAAGCACAGGTCTGGATTGCGGTCTCGGTCTACGTCCTCGTGGCCATCGTCAAGAAGAGGCTCCAGATCTCCGCCAGCCTCTACCAAATCCTACAGATCCTGAGTCTCACCCTTTTCGAGAAAACCCCGCTGGATCAGCTACTTGCGCGATCCATCTACGAAGGACATGACGACCCCGAAGCCAAACAACTGATTCTGTTCGACTAACGTTGGGACACTAGTGAGCCCGCCCTGGATTCTCGAGTGCCGGAGCGCCCCCGCGGGCGCCCCTGCGAGCGCTGCGAGCGCCGCCTACCGGCACCGGACCGTCATTCGCCGACAGCGGAGGGACGAATCGGGTGCGTTATCGTAGGTTATTCCAGCAAGACGGAGGATTTGCATGGCGCAGGATCTGAAGGATCAGCTCGCTTCCCTCAAGATCGACCGCAGCGGCGACGCCGCCGCCGAAGGCGGTCGTGGCAAGAAATGGATCTGGGTCATTTTCGCCCTGATCGCGCTCGGCTCCGTCGGGGGGTTCTTCCTGCGGCCGCGCGCGACGCCGGTGAAGACCGCGCTTGCCGCCGAAGCGGCCTCCGGCTCCGGTCCGGCGGCGGTCCTCAACGCCTCCGGCTACGTCACCGCGCGCCGCCAGGCGACCGTGTCGTCGAAGATCACCGGCAAGGTGGCCGAGATCCTCGTCGAAGAGGGAATGAAGGTCGACGAGGGCCAGGTGCTCGCGCGCCTCGATGATCGCCAGGCGCGGCTCGAGCTCGACCTCGCCCAGGCGCAGCTCGGGGCCGCGGAGAAGGCGCTCGCCGAGACCGAAGCCAACCTCGCCCTGGCGAAGAAGGACCTCGAGCGCAACCGGCAGTTGACCGCCGGCGGCGTCTCGTCACAGGCGGCGCTCGACACCGCCGAGGCCCAGGCGACGAGCCTCGAGGCGCGCCTCGCACGCCAGCGCGGCGACGCCGAGGTGACGCGAAGGAACGTCGCGATCCTCCGCCAGCTGCTCGACGACACCATCATCCGCGCGCCGTTCGCCGGCGTCGCGATCACGAAGGACGCCCAGCCGGGCGAGATGGTCTCGCCGGTCTCGGCCGGCGGCGGCTTCACCCGCACCGGCATCTCGACCATCGTCGACATGGCGTCGCTCGAGATCGAGGTCGATGTCAACGAGTCGTACCTGCAGCGCGTCACTTCCGGACAGAAAGTGCGGGCGACGCTCGATGCCTATCCGGAAGCGCCGTTCCCGGCCCACCTGATCACGGTGATTCCGGCCGCCGACCGTGACAAGGCGACGGTGAAGGTGCGGATCGGCTTTGACCAGCTCGATTCGCGCATCTTGCCGGACATGGCGGTGAAGGTCACTTTCCTCGCCGATACGCCAGCGGCCGGGGCGGCGGAGGCCGCCGGCGGCGGCAGCCGCGCGGTGCGTGTTCCGCGCTCGGCGCTGCGCGACGACGCGAGCGGCAAGATCGTTTTCGTCGTCGGCCCGGAGGGCGAGCTCGAGCGGCGGGCGGTGAGCGTCGTCCTGGGTACCGGCGATATGGCGGAGGTGACCGCGGGTCTCCACGCCGGAGAGAGAGTCGTGATCGAGGGACCGGAGACGCTTGCCGCCGGCGATCGCGTGCGGGAGATGAAATCGGAATAGGCGCCTGGCGCCTCGTTCAATTTGTTCAGTCGGACTTCGCAAGGGAGAGAACATGGAAACCCTGGTCAACGTGCGCGGTGTGAGGAAGACCTTCGTCCGCGGCAACGAGAAGATCGAAGTGCTCGACGGGCTCGACATGTCCGTCGCCAAGGGTGAGTTCCTCGCCCTCATGGGGCCGTCGGGCTCCGGCAAGTCGACGCTCCTCAACCTGATCGGCGGCCTCGATCGCCCGACCGCGGGCGTCGTCGAGGTGGGCGGCGTGCGCATCGACGAGCTCTCCGAAGGCAAGCTCGCCGCCTGGCGCGCGAGCCACATCGGCTTCGTCTTCCAGATGTACAACCTCCTTCCGGCGTTGACCGCCGAGCGGAACGTCGAGCTGCCGCTGCTGCTCACGAAGCTGGGCAGCGCGGCACGCAAGAAGAGCGTCGCCACCGCCCTCTCCGTCGTCGGGCTCGCCGACCGCATGAAGCACTATCCGCGGCAGCTCTCCGGCGGCCAGGAGCAGCGCGTCGGTATCGCCCGCGCCATCGTCACTGACCCGACGCTGCTGCTGTGCGACGAGCCGACCGGCGACCTCGACCGGAAGAGTGGCGACGAGATCCTCAACCTCCTGCAGGCGTTGAACCGCGAGCAGGGCAAGACCATCATCATGGTCACCCACGACCCGCACGCCGCCGAACGCGCGACGCGCACGCTCCACCTCGAGAAGGGACAGCTCGTGCGCGAGGTCGCGGCATGAACAAGTACCTGCCGCTGCTGTTCAGCAACCTGCGGCGCAAGCGCCTGCGGACGCTGTTCACCCTGCTGTCGATTGGGATCGCCTTCGTGCTCTTCGCCTATCTGGTTGCGATCCGCGCCGCGTTCGCCTTCGGCATCGACGTGGCGGGGCAGGACCGGCTGATGTCGATCAACAAGATCAGCATCATCCAGCCGTTCCCGATCGCCTACCTCGAGAAGATCCGCCAGGTCCCGGGGGTGAAGGAAGTGACCCATGCGAGCTGGTTCGGCGCGATCTACCAGGATGCGTCCAAGGGCTTCCAGGGCGTCTCCCAGTTCCCGGTCGTGCCCGAGGAGTACCTGGCGATGTATCCCGAGTTCCAGCTCTCCGAGGCCGAGAAGAAGGCCTGGGCCGAGGACCGCCAGGGGGTTGTCGTCGGCAAGACGACCGCCGACCGGCTGGGCTGGAAGATCGGCGACCGCATCCCGCTGCAGGCGGCCTGGGCGAAGGAAGACGGCTCGCGCACCTGGGAGTTCAATATCCGCGGCATCTACACCGCCGCCGACAAGGCGGTCGACACGACGCAGTTCCTCTTCCGCTACGACTACTTCGACGAGGCCCGTCGTGGCGGCAAGGGGCAGGTGGGCTGGTTCATCACGCGTGTCGGCGATCCGAAGGATTCGGCGAACGTCGCCCAGCGCATCGATGCGCTGTTCGAGAACTCGACCGCCGAAAGCTCGACCTCGACCGAGAAGGCGTTCATGCAGTCGTTCGCCAAGCAGATGGGCGACATCGGCGCGATCATCACCGGCATTCTGTCGGCGGTCTTCTTCACCATGCTGCTGGTCGCCGGCAACACCATGGCGCAGTCGGTGCGCGAGCGCACCAACGAGCTCGCGGTGCTGAAGACGCTGGGCTTCAACGGCGGCCAGGTGCTCGCCCTGGTGCTCGCGGAGTCCTGCCTCGTCGCCTTTCTCGGCGGCGGGATCGGCTTCGCGCTCGGTGCCTTCCTCGTTTCGTTGGGCGACCCGACGAACGGGGCGCTGCCCATCTTCTACATTCCGACCCAGCAGATCGTGCTCGGCGTCGTTCTGATCCTCGTCCTCGGACTGGTGACCGGCGCCCTGCCGGCCCTCCAGGCGCGGCGGCTGCGGATCGTCGAAGCTTTGCGGAGGGCTTGAGCGTGAGCAATGCATTTTCCCAGATGGCCGTCGTCACGGCGCTCAACCTGCGCACTATCGGCGAGCGCCGCGGCGCTTCGCTCGCCACCGTCTTCGGCGTCGCCGGGGTGGTCGCGGTCTTCGTCGGCGTGCTGTCGATCGGCGAGGGTTTCCGCGCCACCATGAGCTCCGGCGGGCGCGAAGACGTCGCCATGATCATGCGCTCGGGCAACGACTCGGAGATGATGTCCGGTCTCGGCCGCGAGGACACCGACATCGTCAAGCAGGCTCCGGGCGTCGCGCGCGACGCCCAGGGGCCGATCGCCTCGGCCGAGCTTTTCGTCGTGATCAACGTTCCGAAGCGCTCGACCGGCACGGATGCCAACGTCCCGCTGCGCGGCGTGCAGGCCAAGGCGCTCGAAGTCCGCGGCACCCTGAAGATCGTCGAGGGGCGGATGTTCGAGCCCGGACGCAACGAGGTGATCGTCGGGCGCGCCGCGCAACGCGAGTTCCGCGGTCTCGACCTCGGCACGACCAATCGCTGGGGGCAGAACGACTGGACGGTCGTCGGCATCTTCGAAGACGGCGGCTCGGTTGTCGAGTCGGAGATCTGGAGCGACGTGGCGGTGTTGCAGCCGGCCTACAACCGGGGCAACTTCTTCCAGTCGGTGCGGGCGAAGCTCACCTCGAAGGAGGAATTCCAGACCTTCAAGGACGCGATCACCACCGATCCGCGGCTGGACGTGCAGGTCGACACGGAGCGCGACTATTTCGCCGGCCAGTCGAAGGGCCTGACGGCGATCATCACCGGCCTGGGGACGATCATCGCGGTGCTGATGGGTTTCGGCGCGGTATTCGGCGCCCTCAATACGATGTATTCGGCGGTCTCGGCGCGCACGCGCGAGATCGCGACCCTGCGCGCGATCGGCTTCCGCAGCGCGCCGGTGGTGGTCTCGGTGCTCGCCGAGTCGCTGGTGCTGTCGCTCGTCGGCGGCGTCCTCGGCGCCATCGCGGCCTACTTCGGCTTCGATGGCTTCCAGGCGGCGACGCTCAACTGGCAAAGCTTCTCGCAGGTCGCCTTCAAGTTCGCGGTGACGCCGAAGCTGCTCGCCATCGGGATCAGCTACGCCATGATCATGGGCCTCATTGGAGGCCTGTTTCCGGCGATCCGTGCGGCCCGCCTGCCGGTGACCGCGGCGTTGCGCGAGGCGTAGAGTCCAGCGTCGCTGGGGCCGGAGCCGCCTCGCCACTGGCGAGATCGCCGGCGGAGAGTCTGAGGCGGATCGTTCGGGTGAGAGTCCCGCGGCGGCAGCGGGGGTGGTGACGAACCTCCGGTCAGCTTGACGTACCGCGGCCGGAATGGGCACGCGGCATGCCGGGAGTGGATCTCGCGGCGACGAACCGGACTCGGTATAGCCTAGCCGGACAAGCCTCCGCGAGGCTCTGCACCCTAAATGGTCCGCCCCGACGCGCCAGATCCTGCCGAAGACGCCGGCCTCCGCTGGCAGCGTGCCTCTGCGCTGTTCGACGCGGCTCTCGATGTCGCGGAGAGCGAGCGCGCCGAGTTCCTCGCCCGCTCGTGCGGCGCGGACGCAGCGCTGCTTCGCGAAGTCGAAGGACTCCTCGCCGAGTCCGGGCAGAGCGGGCTCCTCGACCGCGGAGCGCTCGATCTCGCGGCAGACCTGCTCGCGGCACCTGGGAATGCTCCGATCGCGGGGAGCGAGAGCGCTCGCGACCGAGCCGGCGAAATCGTCGGTCCCTATCGCGTTCTCACGCTCCTCGGAGAGGGTGGCATGGGGGCGGTCTACCTCGCGGCGCGCAACGACGGCCAGTTCGAACACCGGGTTGCGCTGAAGCTCATCAAGCGGGGCATGGATTCGGACGAGATCCTGCGCCGCTTCCTCGCCGAGCGCCAGATCCTCGCCCGGCTGCAGCACGAATCAATCGCCCGGCTCTACGACGGCGGCGTCGCCACGGACGGCACCCCCTGGTTCGCGATGGAGTATGTCGAAGGCGACTCGATCACCGCCTTCGCCGAACAGCACCGGCTGTCCCGAGAGGCGCGCCTGGAGCTCTTCGCGCAGGCCGGCACCGCGGTGCAGTATGCCCACCGCAACCTCATCGTGCACCGCGATCTCAAGCCGTCGAACGTGCTCGTGACTGCAGAGAGCAAGGTCAAGCTGCTCGACTTCGGCATCGCCAAGCTCCTCGATGCGGAGGGCGTCGAGGAGCGCGACGCGACTCGGACGGTGCATCGCCTACTGACGCCGCAGTACGCAGCGCCCGAGCAGCTCGCCGGCGGCGCGGTCACGACTTCGACCGACGTCTTCGCCCTCGGATTGCTGCTGCACGAGGTTCTGACCGGCCATCGGCCGCAGCGGCGAACGGGAGAAAATTCGGCAACCGCAGGCCATGCCGCGGACTCGGCGATCGCTGTCGACCGCGCGTTGCCCCGCGACCTGCGCCTTATCCTGGCGCGCGCTCTCGCCGACGAGCCGGAGCGCCGCTACGCCTCGGCCGAAGCGCTGGTCGACGATCTCGCGCGCTTTCGCTCTGGCGAGCCGGTACTCGCGCATGCCGACTCGGTGGGCTATCGGATCGCGAAGTTCGCGCGCCGGCACCGCTTCGCGGTCGCGGCGGCGGCGGCGGTCGTCCTGGCGCTCGGGGCCGGTCTCGGGCTGGCGCTCTGGCAGGCGCGCGTCGCGCGCGGCGAAGCCGAGCGTGCGACAGCGGTGCGCGACTTTCTCGTCAGCCTGTTCAAGGCGGCGAGCCCCGCGCAAGCCCGCGGCGAGACGCTCACCGCCCAGAGTCTGCTCGAGAGCGGGGCGGCGCGCATCGAGAGCGAGCTCGGCCGCAAACCCGCGCTCGCCGCCGACCTGCTCGAAATCGTGGCCGAAGTCCAGATCGATCTGGGCGACTATCCGCAAGCGGCTGACCTGCTCGAGCGCGCCATTGCGCTGCGCCGCGCGAACGGCCTCCGCGCAGAGAACGACCAGGTGAAGATCGTGGACGATCTCACTTCGGTAGCCGACTTGCGTACCGAAGAGGGGGATCTCGTCGCCGCTGAGAAGGCGATCGACGAAGCGCTCGAGGCGAGCCGGAGGCTTCACCCTGGACCCGATCCGCAGACGACCGCCGCACTGGGCGTCCTGGGCAGCCTGCGCGTCCGGCAGGGGCGCTACGACGAGGCCGAGCGCCTCCTCCGCCAGGCCAGCGCCGAATTCCGCGAGATGGTGGGCGAGGACGACCCCCGGTACTACAGCGAGTTGAACAGCCTGGCCGTCCTGATGCGGACGCGCGGCCGGCCGCTCGAGGGCGAGCCGCTCCACCGCGAGCTGTTGGCCTGGTCGCTGCGGAATCGTCCGGATGGACCGGACATCGCGACCGATTTTCACAACCTGGGCAGCGTCCTGGCGCAGCTCGACCGTGCCGTCGAAGCGGAAGGCTTTTTCCGCAAGGCGCTCGAGGTGCGGGAGAAGATGCTGCCGGCGGAGCACGCCTTCACGATCGCCACGCAGCGCGGTCTCGCGCAGCTGCTCCTCGATGAGGGCCGGCTGGAGGAGGCTTCGGCTCTCGCGTCTGAAGCACAGCAACGAGAGGTGGCAGCACGCGGAGCGCGCAGCCGTAGCGTGGCGCAGGGCGAGCGCCTGTTGGCGCGCATGGACGCTGCGCGAGGCGATTTCGCGAGCGCACGGTCGCGCCTCCGCGTCGCAGTGGCACTCTACGCGGAGCTCGCGGCGCCGGAGTTTCCGCCCGCGCTTGTGACCTCGGTCGAGCTCGCCGAGCTCGAGATCGCTCACGGAGATGTCGTCGCGGGCGAGGCGGCGCTGCGGACGGTCCTGGCGACGCAACTTCGGATTGCGGCGCCGGCCCCGGACCTCGCTCGCAGCGGCCTCGTCGCCGCCAGGGCGGCGCTGGCTCTGGACCGAATCGAGGAGGCGGTCCGAGCTTCCGACGAGGCGGTGCGCCTCGCTCGAGTGGCCTGGCCAGAGCCGCATTCGGGAATCGCGGCGGCGCTCCTCCTGCGGGCCCGGGCTCTCGTAGCGCGCGGAGGCCCGCTCGACCTCGGCGCGGCGAGCACCGACGTCTCCGCCGCAGACCGAATGCTGCGCGCTATCGCCCCGGCCGGTGCCTTTCTCGGTCCGGAGCTCCAGGCGCTGCCGCCGGCACGCGCAGCGACCTCAGCGACCGGCTCGGGTGGCAAAGCCTGAGAACTGTCGAAACGGCTCGCTGGCCCACGCCAGCCGGCGCTCGAAAAGGCCTGGGATACCATTCGCAGGCTCTTTCAGGGGATGCAATCGATGGAGTCGGCCGTCGAAGCGATCACGCAGTGGCTCGCCGCATCGCGCCGCGGCGACGAAGCGGCACGCGAGCGGCTGCTGTCGGCCGTCTACTCGGAGTTGAAGCGCTCGGCGCATCGGGAGCTGGCGCGCTTTCGCGGCTTCGAGACCCTGGACACCACGGCTGTCGTGCACGAGGTCTTCCTGCGCCTGCTTGCGGGCCAACGCCTCGAGTTCGACAACCGGATCCACCTGCTGTCGGTGGCGGCGGTGGCGATACGCCGGCTGCTCATCGACCGGGCGCGAGAGCGTTCCGCCGCGAAGCGCGGCGGCGGTGTCCGCCCGGTGGGGCTCGACGCCGCCGCCGAGCTCGCGGCCGATCGCGCGAGCGAACAGCTGCTGGCGGTCGAAGCGGCGCTCGAGCGGCTCTCCGGACTCGATCCGCGCCTGGCACAGGTGGTCGAGTTGCGGTTCTTCGGCGGGCTGACCGAGCCCGAGGTCGCCGCCGCTCTCGCGGTCTCGGAACGCACCGCGCGCCGCGACTGGACCAAGGCGCGGGCCTTTCTCCACCGCGAGCTCGCGGCGCCCTCCTAGCAGGCTGCTGAGAAACGGTTGATTCCAGCGATTGGCCCGCCTCGAGCCGTTTCCACTACCAGCCCAGCCAGGCCCCGGTGTTTCCCGCTTCGAAGCCGTCGCCGAAGATCTGGTGCATCCAGTAGCGGGCCACGATGTTGTAGTCGTCCGCTCCGACAATGGAGGCGCCTCCGATGTGGAGCATCCCGCCCGAGAATGCCAAGGCTCTGGGGATCTGGGAGTCGGGGTTGGGCACTGCGTCGTCGAAGTACACGAACCCGTCGCCGTTGAATCCGGTGTCGAGGGCACCAGAGCCGGTGAGCGCCCCGATCCATCCCGGCCGGGTAAAATAGTAGATGTGGTTCGAAGGGGGCCCTGCGACGGCGATGCCCAAGATTTCGCCGCGGGAGTCCGCCGGCGCGTATCTGCCGCCGCTTCCGAACGACCCCGGAACCTCGTCGAGTGTGCCGTTCGGCAACAGGCGGGCGATGGCCGAGCGGAAGTGGTCGTCGGAGTCCTCGGCCCTTCCGCCGACGACGATGCGCCCGCGGGCGTCGAGCGCCACCGAGTAGGCGTCTTCATACCCACCGCCGAGATCGAAAGCGACACGGGAACGGCCGTTCCCGCTCAAGTTGTCGGAGAAGGTGGGATCGAACGTGCCGTCCGGCAGCAGGCGGACGATCGTGAAGTCCTGGTCGTTGACCGCGAACTCGACGGAGCCCGCGAGGACGATCTTGCCGTCGGACTGCACCAAGACGGCGTAAGCGCAGTCGTAGTTGCTGCCGCCCAGATCGAGACCGAAGATCCGGATGCCGTCGCCGTCGAAGGTGCTGTCGAGAATGCCTGCCGTGGTGTAGCGCAGGACGAAGATGTCCGAGCCGGCGGAACTGTCCGTCCAGTAGCAGCCGGCGACGACGATCTTGTCGTCGGGAGCGATGGCGACGGCGTAGCTCCGGGCGTCCCCGACGAAGTTGGTGTTGTCCTTGCCGTTGGCCGAGAAAGAGGGGTCGGGTACGAGCGAAGTCGTGTACCGCGCGATCGCTGCCTGAACGCTGTTGCCGGGGATGGCCGAATCGGTCGAGGAGCCCACCTGAATGACCTTGCCGTCGCGCTGTATGGCCGTCGCGTAGACCTGGTCGAAGAGGCTCCCGCCGAGATCGAAGTGGATCGTGAACTCGGCCGCGTAGGTGCCATTCGAAGTGAAATTCATTCCCTGAAAGTCCAGGTCGGGAACGTAAGCGCCCGCGCCGAGCGAGCAGAAGCCGGTCGGTCCGCAGGCCATGGCCAGCGGAAACTCGTAGACGTTGCGATCCAGCTCGGGTGACCGGGCGACGCCGCCGACCCCGTAGCGGAGATCCAGGTCGCCGTCTGCAGGGAGCGCGAAGGAGGCGCCGGCGAGGTCCCCGATTCCCAGAAGGACGGCAAGACACACGAGGCGAAGGGCGGACAGCGAGGGGCGAGAAAGCATGGCGGTGGATCTCCTTGCCCCTCCATTCGGAATCGGGCGCAGGATCCGGCCATGCTCGGCGGAAAGACGGGGGACGGCCCTACCAGCCCAGCCAGGCCCCGGTGTTTCCCGCTTCGAAGCCGTCGCCGAAGATCTGATGCATCCAGTACCGGGCCACGATGTTGTAGTCGTCCGCTCCGACAATGGAGGCGCCTCCGACGTGGAGCACCCCGCCTG
>JAGOCP010000145.1 GCA_017998715.1 Thermoanaerobaculia bacterium
GTCGGTGAGGCCGTGCCTCCGGCAAAGGCCGCCGATCAGGAGCTCCTGGCGGCGAGCGACCTGTTCGCCGCCGCGCCCGCCGAATTCCGGCTCGAAGTCGAGGTGCGCCAGGGAGCCGACGCCCGCGGCATGGCGCTCGAGATCTGGCGGCGCGGCGAAGACCTCGCGCTCGTCCGTCTGCTGGCCGAGCGCGATCGCGGCAAGTTTCTCCTCCGCCGCGATCGCGAGCTCTACTTCATCGCTCCCGGCAGTGCCCGCCCGGTGAAGCTCGCGCCCTCCTATCGCCTGCAGGGGGCGGCGCTCGACGAGCTCCTGGGCCTCCGACTGACGCGGGACTACCGCATCGACGGCGTCTCCGAGGGCGGCGGAGTCGTGACCTTCGACCTGGTGGCGAAAGACAAAGGGGCCGCCGCGCCGCGCTTGCGCTGGGTTGTCTCGCGCGCCCGGCGAGTGGCGCTGCGGGCCGATCTCCAGACGAACGACGGCAGGACGTTGCGGGTGATCGAGTTCACCGAGTGGAGCGACTCAAGCCGCGGCGTGCCGCGGCGCATGGTGGTGAAAGAGGTTCTGCGCGGCGGGACGCCGCTCACGCTGCTGTTCGGCGTTCTCGAAGCGCGTCCGGTCGCACTCGAGCTCTTCGATCTCGAGAGCGGCGCGGCGCGCGCCAGCCTGCCGCCGGCTACCGGAGCCGCGCCGGCGCGCAGCGGCAACGCCGAGCCTAAGGCGCCCTGACCTCGACCTCGGCGCTGGCGAGCGGCCGACCGACCTTGTCGGCGAACCAGGCCAGGTCTTCGGCGACCAGATCGAGACTCGCGCGATAGCGCCCGGGAACGGCGGGCCAGACGAGCTCGACCGCGGTTTCGAGAGTCTCTCCGGGCGCAATCGCTCTGGGCAGCACGAACCGCGGCTGGACGGAAAGGCCCTCGCCGGCGACCGGGTCGATGCGCGCGCCGATCTGCACCGGAAGAACCGCGGCGGAGCTCCAGGTCCAGTCGCCGGTGTTGCGCACTCGCAGCTCGACCGTCGTCCGCGAACCCGCCTCGACTTCCGCCGGCAGCGCAACAGGTGCCGATTCGTAGGCGAAGCCGCCCGTCGGCGGCGCCTGGCGCCCGAGGTAGCGCAGCCGCACCGACGCGCGCTCCGAAGGCGCCAACTCTGGAGCCTCGACCGACAGGCGCACCAGCCGGACGCCATAGCGCTCCTCCGGCGACCACCAGAAGCGATGACGCCGCCAAGGGGCAGCGGCCGCGTGCACGATGTGGCCGCCGGCTCGCCCCGGCGCGAAGCTCGCGAGCGGGTAACGCCGCACGCTCCGCCAGTCGGCGATGACCAGCGTGGCCGGAGCGGCGTCGGCGACCGCGACGAGGTGCATCGGCGCCGCGGCAAAGCGGGTGGCGATCTCGAGCTCTGCCGCGGGTAGTCGGCTCTCGAGCGTGAAGCTCCAGGCTTCGGCGGTTGCGAACGGATCGACGAAACGAACGAAGTCGCCCGCCCAGTAACGATCCCGCCGGCCGTCGAGATTCGACGCCGTCGACTCGTAGGGCAGCAGCCGGAAGATGCCGGCGCTCGTGTGCGCCTGGCTTGTGGCATCGAGCGCGCCGAAGCGCAGCTGCGAAGCGAGCGCCGAGCCCCCCACCACCGCCGCCAGCGCCCAGATCGTCAGCAGGATGCGACGTGACGGCAGTCGAGGTAAGGCGATCAGCAGGCAAGGGTAGGCCGCCAGGATGTAGCGGTTGCCGAGGAAGGTCTCGCCGCCGAAGAAGTTTGCCGGCATCCAGACGAGGTAGAAGAGTGCGAGGCTCGCGAAACCGGCCAGCGCGGCGACGCCGGTCGGCGATGGACGACGCAGGGCGAAAAAGGCGAAAAAGAGTGCCGCCGGAAGATAGACCGCGAGCCCGGTGTGACGGCCGGCGAAGAAGTAGAGCGTGGAGTAGGCCGTCTTGCCACCGTCGAACAGAGGCGCGAGCTCGAGCGACGAGGTGGCGAGCTCGGCGGGCTCATCGAAGCGGGCGACGGCGGCAGCGCTCCCGGCGCCAACCGGATAGCCGGTTTCGGCGTTGAAGGTGGCGCGCGGCGCCTTGTACGGGTTGACCGCGCCGGTGAACGCCCAGGTCAGGGCGAGCGCAGCGGCGTAGGCGAGCGCGATCGCCGCCGCCGTGCGCGCCGCCCGGCGAAGATCGCGCGTCAGGAGCGCCGCCAGGATCGGCACTCCGGCAACCAATGCGTTCGGTTCGCGCAGCGAGATCAGCAGGCCGAGAGCAGCGCCGCCGGCGAGATCGGCCCACGGCCGCGCCAGGAGGCGCTCCGCCCAGCCGCCGCCCGTCGCGGCTGCAGAACGCCCGGGCAGCGTCAGCACGAGGCCGGCGAGCGCCAACGCCACCTGCAGCGACTCGGTCATCCGCCACGCGACGTAGGGCACGACGATACCGGTGGCGACGAAGGTGAGCAGGGCGTCGCGCGCTGCGACCCGCTCTCCCCGGCGCTCGAGAAAGGCCCGCGCCAGGGCGAGCGCCAGCAGGAGGACGACGAGATTCAGCAACGCCGCACCCCAGTCGCCGAACAGGCCGACGAACGGCGCGGCGAGCAGCGGGTAGAGCACCGGCTTCGAGTAGGCGAGCCCCTTGCCGGTGCGCTCGAGGATCAGCGCGACGGGACCTCCCGCGTGCTGCTCGGCCCAGGCCCGGTCGGGGGCGGTGAATCCGAGGTCGAAGTCGCGCGCCACCGAGGCCGCCATGGCGACGTAGGTTCCTTCGTCGCCGCGCAGGCCGCTGCCTTCGGAGCGCAGCAGGAAGAGGGCCGCGAACAGGAGCACCGCGCCGCCGGCGAGGGCGGGGATCGGCGATCGGCGAAACAGCGCGGAAGGGTGGGAAGGGTGCGGCATGAAGGCGCCGCCAGCCTATCGCAGGCTCGTCGGCAGAGCGGGATGGCGCCAGGTGAGTCGGGACTTTCGACCCCCCAGGGAGGCGTTGTATAGTTGTAAAGAGTTGGTTGTAAATCCCCCCTGACAATCCGGAACCAGCACCCTCTACTCAGGAGAGCACATGCACAAGACGACGCAGCGCTGTACCCTCGCCCTCGGCGCCCTGGTCGCCCTGGCCGGGCTGTTCGGGGCCTCCGCCCCTGCCTTGGCCGTTCCCCTCTGCACCGCCGACGCCACCACCTTGTGTATCGACCAGACGGCAGGTGACGGCCGCTGGGAAGTCAAGCTCGACTGGTCGACGACTCTCAACGGCGGCTCTTCGGGGCATGCGCATGCGGTGCCGCTGACTCCTGTCGGCATCACCCGTGGCGGCATGTTCTGGATCTTCTCGGCCGACAATCCGGAGCTGATCGTCAAAGTCATCGACGGTTGCGGCTACAACAACCGCGCCTGGGTCTACTACTCCGCCCTCACCAACGCCGGCTTCACCCTGAAGATCACCGACAAGCTCTATCCCGCCCATGTCTGGACGAGCACCAACCCCGATCTCCACACCGCCGACCCGGTCTCCGACATCCTGGCGTTCACCTGCGACGGCTCCGACCCGGACCCGATCCCCAGCGGGCCCTGGATTCTGACCACCCGCCCGGGTGCCTTCTTCACCCCCAGCGCTGCGGAGCCGATCCTCCAGATCGACATCCCGGTCGCCGCCAACGAGGAGTTCTACAAGATCGTCGTCGAGGTCGAGGTCGACATGGACGGCTACTACGCCGCCGAGCCTGGCGGCAAGCACAATCTCTTCACGCTCTGGCGCGGCGACGACGACCTGCGCGGCGATCTCGTCGGCGAGCTCGGTCTCTACGGACCGGACGTCATGGAGCTCGAAGGAGTTTCGAGCCTCGACCTGCCCAACAACCAGCGCGAGTACCGCTCGATCTTCCACGATCTCGATCCGCAGGGCGTCTACTCCTTCCTCTACGTCTACGATCTGTCGAACGGCAAGATCAAGACCTACGTCTACGAAGGCAGCGTGGTCGGCGAGAACCGGCTCTACCTGATGACCGGCGACACCACCGCCGAGTACCCGATCCGCCCCGAAGGCGACGGCTTCACCATTACCTTCGGCAGCACCGTGGGGGGAAGTATCGGAGCCAACGGCGTACCGACCTACGGCTGGGAGTACCGGAACCTCAAGGTCTACCTGGAACGGCCCACCGACTGACCAACTCGCCGACCCTCCTCTGGAGAGTCGAGATGACCAAGGGCCGGCGGCGCTGCGAAGCGCTACCGGCCCTTCGTTTCTCCGGCTCCGACCGTCATTGCGGATAGACTTCGCCGCGTGTCCCGCACGGTCCGACTCACCTTCGCCGGCCTCGCCCTGTTCTTCGTTCTCTTCCCGCTGACGCTCCAGAAACCGGGGCTGCCGCAGGATCTGAAGTCGGACGAGCCGGCCTACTACCTGATGGCCCTTTCGCTGGTCGAGGACTTCGACCTGCTCTGCGAAGCGAAGGACATCCAGCGGCTGACGAACGAGTTTCCCTACAACAACGCCAACAACCTCATCCTGATGACCGACGACGGCTGGCGGACCGTCTGGTTCGGCAAGCCCTATCTGGTCTCGCTGCTCGCCGCGCCCGCCGTAGCCGTCTTCGGCGCCGACGGCTTCCTGGCCACCAACATGGCACTGCTCATGCTGTCGATCTGGATGGGCGCGCTCTACCTCAAACGCTTCAATCCCGACGGCCTGGCGCTCCTGTTTTCGGCCGGCTTCTTCCTGTTGTCGAACGCCTTCGCCTACGTCTTCTGGATCCACACCGAGGTGTTGTGCATGGCCTCGGTCACGGCCTGCCTCTACCTCGCCTTCACCCCGGCCTCGATCGAGCTTCCGACGGGCCGCTGGGGACGATTTCGGCAGACCTTCTGGAACGCCGCCAGCCGACCCGCCTGGTCGGGGGCGGCGATCATCGCCGGCGCCTACAACAAGCCGATCCTCGCCCTGCTGGGGCTGCCGGCGCTCTACCTGGCGTACCGCGCCGAGCGCCTGCGCGGCGCGGCCAAGTGGCTCGCCGGCGCGGCGGCGGCGGGGATCCTCGTCTGCGGCATCTCCATCGGCTTCACCGGCCACCCTTCCGCCTACTTAGGCGTCGAGCGTTCGGGCGTCCGCGTCCTCGACTTCACGAAAATGCCCGATCTGCCGATCGAGCGCTCCGAGGCTTACAAGGAGAAGGTCCCCGACGCCAGCGGACCGCGCAACTCCTGGTCGTGGATCTTCCGCCTGCCCGAGGTCGATCACCGCCTGCCGGAGAACATCGGGTATTTCTTCGTCGGGCGCCACACCGGGCTGCTGCTCTACTCGCCGTTCGCCGGCCTCTGCCTGCTGCTCTTCTTCGTCTACGGCCGGCGCTCGCCCGAGCGCTGGGCCTTGCTCGCCGCGCTCGCCGGCGTCGCGCTCTTCTTCCTCACCTTGATTCCGTTCAACTGGCACGGCGGCGGTGGCTTCATCGGCAACCGCTACTTCGTCAACGCGCTGCCGGCGCTGCTGTTTCTCGTCACGCGCATCGCGCCCGCCTGGCTGCCGGTCGCCGGTTTCGCGCTCGGCGGGATCTTCGTCGCGCCGATCCTGTTCACGCCGTTCGGCGCGCCGGTGCCCAGCCCGACGCTGCAGGCGCACGTGCGCAACACTCCCTTCCGCTTCTTTCCGTTCGAACGCACTCTCGCCCGGCAGATTCCGGGCTATCGCGGCCAGGTGGGCAGCGGGGTCTACTTCTTCGGTCGCCGGGACGTCCTCTCGATGGTCGGCGAAAGCCTCTGGGCGGTCGGCGGAAAGCCGGTCGAGGTCTGGGTGCACACCGACCTCCCGCTCGTCCGGCCGGTCTTCCAGGTCGAGAGCGCGATCGCCCCGAACCAGGTCTCGCTCGCGCTCGGCAAGGACCGCAAGGTCATCCACTTCGACTCCGCCAAGGCGCCGGGCAATACGACCCGCATCACGCTCGACCCCGGCCCGCCAGCGACCGAGACCGCTGACGACGGGACGACCTACTTCGCCTACAAGATGTGGATCGAGGCTTCGGACCAGACCTTCCGCACCGAGATCGTGCCGGCGAAGCCGCCCACCGAGGAGGAGGCCGAGGAGCTCGCGCGGCCCGGCAGCGCTCCGCGCCAGGAGTTCGAGGAGATCACGGTCCTGGTCGGCGCCGCGGTCACCTATCTCGGAGAAGAGGGTGACTTCGAGGCCGACGTCTACCGGCTCGAATGGCTCGCCGGCACGCCGCCTGCCGAGTGGCGGGCGAACCGCCTGCTGCGGGTGCCGGCGACGGTGCGCAACACGAGCGCCGCCACCTGGCCGGCGCGCGGCGCGACGCGGGTCGCCATCGCCTACCACTGGCTCGACAGCGGCGGCCAGCCGGTCGTCTACGAGGGGCTGCGAACCGCCCTGCCGCGGGATGTCGCCCCCGGAGAGACGGTCGAGCTCGAGCTCGAGATCGCGACGCCGAAGAAGCCCGGCGAGTACATCCTCGAGCTCGACGCGCTGCGCGAGCGCCTGGCCTGGTTCTCCGGCAGGAACCCCGGCTCCACCCACCGCCTCGCCGTCACCGTCCTGCCGTCCGACGACCGCTAGCGCGCCGTGAAGGATCGGCCGGCCCCAGGCACGGCAGCACCCGACACCCCCAGAGGGCTGCTGCATTCGAGCGGCGCCGCGACCTTCGCGCAGTTCGTCCGCGTCGCCGCGATCCTCGCCACCCACCTCGCGCTCCGGCGCCTGATTCCTCCCGCGGACTGGGGCCTGCGCGACTGGGCGGAGTCGCTTTTCCTGCTGCTCGCGACGGTACGCGACCTCGGGCTCCCCAGCCATGTCGTCCGCCTGCGCCCGATACCGCTGGGCAATCTCCTGCGCCTGCAGGTTCTCTGGGGGGGGGCGTTGGGGCTGGCGCTCCTCGCCGCGGCGCCGCTCATCGCCGGCACGTTCCGGACGCCGCGCCCGGACGTCGCCATCGTCCTGCAGGTAATGGTGGTCTATCTCCTGCTCGAGGGGCTGGCGAGCGTCCCGCTCACCCACTTCGAGGCCGAGCTGCGGATCGGACGCTCGGTCGTTCCGGAGCTGGCGCGGACGCTCGCCTACTGCAGCGGCGCGCTCGCCCTGGCGCTCGCGGGCTGGGGGGTCTGGTCGTTCATTCTCGCCATGGTCGGCTCGCAGGCGCTCTACGCCGGCCTCCTGTGGTGGCGGGCGCGCCCGACGATGACGCTGCATCTGGCGCCCGGCGGGACGCTCCCCATGCTGCGGTCGAGCGTGCCGCTGGGCAGCATCTGGCTGCTCGCCTTCGCGGTCACTTACGCCGATGCCCTGATCCTCGGCAGCCGTTTTCCCGACGCGGTGGTGGGCGGCTACATGTTCGCCTACGTCTGGGCCTTCTTCGCCTCGCGCGTCCTGCAGCAGCCGATCGGACGGGCGCTCTATCCGGCGCTGGTGCAGTTCGGCGACCGGCCCGAGCAGCAGTTCCTCGCCTACCGACTGGCGACCAAGATGCTGCTCGCCATCGAAGTCCCGGCGGCGCTGTTTCTCTTCCTCAACGCCGATCTCGCGGTGCAGTTGCTCGGCGGCGAGCGCTACGCCGGACAGGCCGGGCTCTTGCGCCTGCTCGCCTTCGCGCCACTGGTCGATCCGCTCGGGCGCTTCGGCGGCGAGCTCCTCGTGGCGCTCCACCGCGACCGCGAGCGGATCGTCTCGCTCGTCCTGCACCTCGCCGCGCTGGTCGGCGGCGGCCTCTGGCTCTCCCACCGCTACGGGCCGGTCGGCATGGCCTGGGCCAACTTCCTGCCGCTCGGCGCGCCGGTACTGCTGCTGTCGCTGGCGCGAATCGACCGCGCGGGCCTGCGCGCGCTGGTCGTCGACCTGGCGGGCGTCTACTGCCTGCCGCTGCCGCTCTTCGCTCTCGCCTGGTGGGTCGCTGGAGACCATCTGTGGCTCCGCTTCGGGCTCTCCGCCGTGGCCGGCATTGCCAGCCTGATCTGGTTCTGGTGGCGATTCGGCAGCCGCTTTCTGGCGTTTTTCCGGCAACCAGAGCCCGCCGTGGGCCAGCCCGCGCCACTTCGATAGGATAGGTGATCGGCGCGCAGCCGAGATCCAGTCCAACCCTCTTCACCGTCGTGCGGCTGTTCGAGGATTCCCAGCGATGAGCGACTTCACCTGGAAGGACAAGCGGGTCCTGATCACCGGCCACACCGGCTTCAAGGGGACCTGGCTCTGCCTCTGGATGCAACTGCTAGCGGCGCACGTCCACGGCTACGCCCGGGTGCCGCCGACCAAGCCGAACCTCAACGACCTCACAGGCGCCGCCCTCGAGATGGACTCGACCATTGGCGACATCCGCGATTTCGATCTCCTGCAGGCCACCTTCGATCGTGTCCAGCCGGAGATCGTCTTCCACCTGGCGGCACAGCCGATCGTCCAGCTCGCCTACGAGAATCCGGTCGAGACTTTCGCGACCAACACGATGGGCACGGTGAACCTGCTCGAGTGCGCGCGGCGCACAGCGAGCGTCAAGTCGATCGTCGTCGTCACCAGCGACAAGTGCTACACCAACCACGAGTGGCATTGGGCCTACCGCGAAAAGTCGCAGCTCGGCGGCCGCGATCCCTACGCCGCGAGCAAGAGCTGCGCCGAGCTGATCGTCAATTCGTACCGCGAGTCGTTCTTCAACCCGGAGGAAAGCGGCCGGGAGACCGCTCTCCTGGCCTCGGTTCGCGCCGGGAATGTGATCGGCGGCGGCGACTGGGCGCCCTATCGCCTGGTGCCGGACATCATCGCCAACCTGCGCGAGAATCGCCCACTGGCCCTGCGCCATCCGCAGGCGATCCGCCCCTGGCAGCATGTGCTCGAACCCCTCCGGGGCTATCTTCAGGTGGCCGAGAACCTCTACTGCGGCGACCGCCAGAGCGCCGGACCGTGGAACTTCGGGCCGGTCGACGAAGACTGCCTGCCGGTCGCCTGGCTGGCGCGCG
>JAGOCP010000146.1 GCA_017998715.1 Thermoanaerobaculia bacterium
ATCCAGGATCGCTTCAGATATAGGCCGCGATCGGCAGCTCGACATCGAGCCCCGGGCGGGTGCGGTCGTTCATCTCTTCCACCAGCGAGCCACCTTCGAAAGCGCGCAGGAATGCGGTCACTACCTTGGCGTCGAACCGCGAGCCGGCGAGCTGGGTGATCAGCTCCGCGGCGTACCGCGCTTCATAGGCCTTCTGGTAGGGCCGGTTGGTCGTAATCGCGTCGAAACAGTCCGCAACAGCGACGATCCGCGCCATCAGCGGAATCGCGGCGCCACGCAGGCCGTCGGGATAGCCCTTGCCGTTCCAGTTCTCGTGATGCCAACGCACCGCCGGCAGCATCTCCTTGAGCGGCTCGATCGACTGCAGGATCTCCGCGCCGATCGCCGGGTGCGCCTTCATCTGTTCGAACTCCTCCGGGCTCAGCACGCCGCTCTTGTTGAGCACCCGGTCCTCGATACCGATCTTGCCGACGTCGTGCAGCAGGGCGCCGATCCACAGCTTGTGCTGGAACTCTTCGTTCTGCCCGAGCGACTTGGCGATCTGGCGCGAGAGCTCGGCGACGCGCTCCGAATGGCCGCGGGTATAGGGATCTTTGGCATCGATCGCTGCGGCGAACGCGCGGATCGAGCTGATGAACAGCTCGCGGTTCTGGCGCGCCGCCTCGTTGAGCTTCGCGACGTGGTCCTCGACGTAGCCCGCCATGAGGTTGAAGTCGGCCGACAGGTCGGCGAGCTCCGCGACCACCCGCTGTTCGGGCAGGCGCTCGCCGAAGTTGCCCGAGGCCATGCTGTGCGCGGTCTCGGAGAGCTGGCGGATCGGTTGCCCGAGCCAGCGCGAGGCGTAGAGCGCGAAGAGCACCGCCAGCAGGAGCAGGAGCAGAGTCGCGAGCAGCGCGCTGATCACCATCCGGCGGGCCGACTCGAACGCCGCCGCCACCGGCCGGTGGACGACGACTCCCCAGCCGCTTTCGACCACCGGGCTCACCATGCCGAGCATCGCCACCGAGCCGCGCTCGCTCTCGAGGGTGTACTCCGCCGTCAGGTTGAGCGGCTTCTTGGCGAAGTCGCGCACCAGGTTCGACCGCGCGAGCGCCTGCTGTACCGAGGTGCTGGCACCCTCCGACCAGAGGAGGCTGCCGTCGCGGTCGACGAGGAAGATCTGTGCCTGGCCCTGTCCCTTGGCGTCGCGTTCGAGAACCGCCTCGGTGAGCCGCAGGCGAATGAGGCCCTCGACGACCATGGAGATCTCGCCGCGATCGTCGCGGATCGGCACCGCGAGCGCGGCGATCGGCTCGTTCGAGCGCGGCAGAACGGCGAAACGATAGATCGCGGACTTCTTCCCCAGCGCGGCGTCGAACGCCGCGTCGAGCGCGTGCTCGGGCGACTCGCCGAGGTCGGGCAGCGAGAAGCGCCAGCCGGTCCCCTCGAGATCGAGCACCCGCAGCGCCAGCGGCTGCCGCGCGCCGCGCACGAAGCGCTGCAGGTAGGTCGTGACCCAAGGCTCGCGCAGGCGCTCCTCCACTCGCTCGGAGCCGGGCGGGGCGAGCGCTCCGGCGCCCAGTTGCTCGAGCTCCCGGCGTGCTCCGGCGAGGTAGTCGTCGAGCTCGCGCGACAACGACTGCGCCGAGGAGGTCAGGAAGCTCTTCTCTTCCGTGACCAGGAGCTCGCGATTCTGAGCGATCAGCAGCCAGTTGGTGATCGCGAGGGGAATGGCGCCGGAGAGCAGCAGAAGCAGGAACGCCACATGCCGGAGCTTCAGTCGTCGCGTCAGATGCGGTAGGGCGCCCATGGCATGGTCGGGCCCGGACGGCCTCGGCCGCACGGGTCTCCCGGGCGCATTATACGGGCCCTTCGGGGGCAGCGAGATCGGCGAGGAACGACCCGGCCTCGGCGGCGACTTCGGCCGCCCCGATCCCGGCCACCCGCTCGCCTCTTCCAGGCGCCATGGGCAGGATCCAGATCAGCCCGGACTCACGCGCTTTCTTGTCGCGCGCCAGGTTGCCGATCACCGCCTCCAGCGCCACGGCTGGCGGAAGCGGCAGGCCGAGCCGGTCGAGGAGGCGGTCGACGCGCGCCAGAAACGCGCCATCGGCGCCCCGTCGCCGGGCCAGCCGATGACTGAAGCGCATGCCCCAGGCGACCGCGTCGCCGTGGAGCATGGCGCCATACCCGGCAGCGGCCTCGAGGGCGTGCCCGAGGGTGTGGCCGTAGTTCAGAAGTTGGCGCTCGGCGCTCTCGAACGGGTCGCGCTCGACGACGCCGACTTTGGCCGCGGCCGCAGCGCGGACGACCGGAGCGAGCGCCTCCGGGTCGCCTGCAAGCAGGCGCTCGAGATCGCGCTCGATGCGGCCGAGCAGCTCCAGATCGAGCAGCGCCGCCATCTTGATCGCTTCGACCAGGCCGGAGCGCAGCTCCGCCCGCGGCAGCGTCGAGAGCGTCCGGCTCTCCGCCACCACCAGCGCCGGGTGATGAAAGGCGCCGACGAGGTTCTTGCCGGCGGCGATATCGATGGCCGTCTTGCCGCCGATCGCGGCATCGACCTGCGCCAGCAGTGTGGTCGGCAACTGCACGAAGGCTACGCCGCGCAGAAACGTCGCAGCGACGAAGCCGGCGAGATCGCCCACCGTGCCGCCACCGAAGGCGACGATGACGCTGTCGCGCTTGCCGCCGGCGCGCGCCATCGCCTCCCAGAGCCGGCCCGAGACCTCGAGGTTCTTGGCTGCCTCGCCGTCGGGAACCTCGAGCTCGACGAGCCCCGGCGCCAGCTCGCGCAGCGGCGCGAGCTCGGCTCCCTGGAGGCGCATGACTTCGGGGCTCGAGACCAGAAAGACCTGGCGCCGCTGCCAGAGCTCCGGACACCCCGCCAGCGCCGCTGCCAGACAGCCTTCGCCGACGACGATCCGCGTCTCGCCGCCGGCGTGGCGCAGCCGCAGCGGTCCGCCGGAGCCGCTCATCGCAGCCTCAGACCTTAGGTGCCGGCGAGGTCGGCGGGGTCGGTCCGGAGGCTGCGGACGGCGACGTCGGAACCGTCGGCGCGAGCAGCAGGCCGAGCTCGCGCAGCTGGCGCGCGTCGACCGCCGACGGTGCCGCGGTCAACAGACAGGAGGCCGAGGCGGTCTTCGGGAAGGCGATGACGTCGCGCAACGAAAGCGCTCCGGTCATCAGCATGACGATGCGATCGAGCCCGAGGGCGAGTCCGCCGTGCGGCGGAGCTCCCAGGCGGAGTGCGTCGAGGAGGAAACCGAAGCGCTCGCGCGCCTCCTCTTCGCCGATACCAAGAAGGCGGAAGACCTGTTCCTGCACCTCGCGGTCGTGGATCCGGATCGAGCCGCCGCCGAGCTCCGTGCCGTTGAGCACGACGTCGTAGGCGCGCGCCCGCAGCGCGCCAGGGTCGGCGGCCAACGACTCGACGCCGGCCAGATCGGGGCTGGTGAACGGATGGTGCATCGAGAACCAGCGCTGCTCCTGTTCGCCCCATTCGAGCAGCGGGAAGCCGGTGACCCAGAGGAACTCGTAGCGGTCGGCCGGAATCCAATCGTACTGCCGCGCAAGCTCGAGGCGCAGCGCCCCCAGGGCCGGCGAGACCGTCATCGGCTTGCCCGCAGCGAGGACCGCGATTTCCCCTTCCTGCAGGCCGAGCGCCGCCGATATCGCCTCGAGCTCTTCGGGCAGAAGCCCCTGCTTGACCGAGAAGGTGAGCTCGCCGTTGGTGCGCTTGAGCAGCAGGACGCCCGGCAGGCCCTGCTTCTTGACGAAGTCGCTCCACAGGTCGGTCTGCGAGCGGCTGATCGAAGCGCCCTTGGGCACCACGATGGCCCGCACCACGCCACCCTCGCTCGACACCTTCTGGAAGACCTTGAAGGAGGAGGCCGCGGCGACCGCCGTGATGTCCCGGATCTCGACACCGAAGCGCAGGTCGGGTTTGTCGCTGCCGTAGCGCGCCATCGCATCGTCGTACGTCAGGCGGCGGAACGGCGTGGCGACAGCGATGCCGACCATCGGAAAGATGCGCGCGAAAAGGCCTTCGATCAACGCGAAAATGTCCTCTTCCGTCGGAAACGACATCTCGAGGTCGATCTGCGTGAACTCGGGTTGGCGGTCGGCGCGCAGATCCTCGTCGCGGAAGCAGCGCGCGATCTGCATGTACTTCTCGAAACCGGCGATCATCAGCAGCTGCTTGAACAGCTGCGGCGACTGCGGCAGGGCATAGAACTCGCCGCGATGGACGCGCGAGGGAACCAGGTAGTCCCGCGCCCCTTCGGGCGTGGACTTGGTCAGGATCGGCGTCTCGATGTCGAGGAAGCCCTGCTCGTGGAAGTACCCGCGGACCGCGTGGGTGATCTCGTGGCGAAGAATGAAGTTCTTCGCCAGTTCGGGGCGCCGCAGGTCGAGGAAGCGGTATTTGAGCCGCGTCTCTTCGGCGACGTCGGCGCGCGAATCGACCGCGAAGGGCAGCGGGTCGGCCTTGGACAGCACGACGGCGCGCTCCGCCAGCACCTCGACCTCGCCGGTCGCCATCTTCGGATTCACCGCTTCCGCTTCGCGGGCGATGACCGTCCCCTCGACCTCGACCACCCACTCCGAGCGCACCGGATCGAGCGCGGCGAGTGCCGCTGGCGATTCGTCGGGCTTGGCGACCACCTGAGCCACGCCGCTTCGATCGCGCAGGTCGAGGAACAGCACGCCGCCGTGATCGCGCCGTCTCTGCACCCATGCCTGCAGCAGGACTTTCGTTCCGATATCCGCCCGGGACAGCGTCCCCGCTCCTCTGCGCTTCATGACTTCACCTCGTGCCCGTAGGGCCAAAGCTCCTGGTTTTCCCCGTCCTGCACCGCTCCGACCGCATTCGCGGGCAACGGTTTCGCAGGTGAAACGCGCTCAAAAAGCTCCAGTGAAGGAAAAGAGTCCCTTCAGCGTCTCCCCGAGCTCGGACTCGTCGAGCTGGAGGCGCTCACCGCTGCCCAGAATGCGAACATTGCAGGTCCCGTCGCCGGCGCCGCGTTCGCCGAGATAGACAATGGCGGGTGCCTGCATCGCCACGGCGCGCTCGTAGACCTTCTCCTGCTTGCCCGCGCCTTCGACAGCTGGAATGCCGAGCCGGCGCAAGCGCTCGACCAGACCAAACAGCGGCGCAAGTTCCCCTTCCTTTACCGGAAGCCTTTCCGATCCGGTGACCACGACCGGCCCGACGGAGAGAAACAGGCCGGCCCGGCGGGCTGGCGAGTCGGCGGGCAGCACGTCGAGCAGGCGGTCCTCGCCGATCGCGAAGCCGACGCCGTAGGTCGGCGGGCCGCCCAGCTCCTCCACCAGCCCTTCGTAGGCGCCGCCGCCGCAGATCGCGTTCTGCGAGCCCAGCCCCGTGGAGACGATCTCGAAAACCGTGTTGGTGTAGTAGTCGAGCCCGCGCACCAGGCGCGGCGAGACCTCGTAGGCGACCTCGAACTGCTCCAGGGCCGCGCAGACCGCCGCGAAGTGGGCCCGGCTCTGGTCGGTCAGAGCATCGCGCAGCTTCGGTGCCGCGCCGAGCAGTTCCTGCTCCTGCGGGCTCTTGCTGTCGAGGACCCGCAGCGGATTCGTCGCCAGCCGGCGAACGCTATCTTCACTGAGCTTTTCGCGATGCAATTCAAGGTACCGCAAGAGGGTCTCGCGATAGGCCGCGCGCGACGGACCGTCGCCGACGGTGTTCAACAGGACCTTCAGGTCGCGAAAACCGAGCTCGCGGAAGAAGGCGACCAGCATGAGCAGGACTTCGGCGTCCGACTCCGCTCCCTTGCCGCCCAGGAGCTCGGCGCCGATCTGATGGAACTGGCGGTAACGTCCCTTCTGCGGCCGCTCGTAGCGGAACTGGGGACCGATGTAGAACAGTTTCACCGGCTGCGGCTGGCGATGCATGCCGTGCTCGACGAAGGCGCGCACCACCGAGGCGGTGTTCTCGGGGCGCAGCGTGAGGTGCCGCTCCCCCTTGTCGACGAACGAGTACATCTCCTTGCCGACGATGTCGGAAGACTCGCCGACACCGCGTGCGAAGAGCTCGGTCTCCTCGAAGATCGGAGTGCGAATCTCGCGGAAGCCGTAGCGGCCGAAGACTGCCCGCGCCGCCGACTCGACGGCGGCCCAGAGCGCGGTATCGGGGGGCAGAATGTCGCGCGTCCCTTTCGGTGCCTGCAGGCGCGGCGCCATCGTCAGTACCCCTTCCCCATCGTCGCGAGATAGTCGTTCTTGACCCGCACGTAGCGCCTGGCGATCTCGCGAATGCCGTCGCGCTCGGCGTCGGAGAGCGACCGCACGACCTTCGCCGGCACTCCGAGAGCGAGCTGGCCAGACGGCACCCTCATCCCCGGCGGCACGACAGCTCCGGCGCCGACCTGCGCGCCACTCTCGACCACAGCGCCGTCCAGAATGCGCGCGCCGATGCCGATCAGACAGGCATCCTTGAGCGTGCAGCCGTGAATCATGCAGCTGTGTCCGATGACGACGTCGGAGCCGATGACGAGCGGGTAGCGCTCGTGCGTGACGTGCAGGACGGTCCCGTCCTGAACGCTGGTCCGCGCCCCGATCCGGATCCAGTTGACGTCGCCGCGCGCGGCGGTGTGGAACCAGAAGGAGCTGTCGGGACCGACTTCGATCTCCCCGGCGAGATCGGCCGATGGGGCGAGAAAGACCCCGGAGCCGAGGGTCGGCAGCTTGTCCTTGTAGGGGTAGATGGGCATGGGCAGCTCGGATCGGTTGGCGCAGGTGGCCAGAAACAGGAAGAATACCGAATTCCACCAGCGCCGGTCGCCCCCGTGCGCCGCCTCTCCCGCGAGGCCGATGTCGACCAACTCCGCTGCAAGAGCCTTCGAATCAGACCGTACGCCTTCCCCGCCGTCGCTGACGCTCTCGGAGCGTGCTAGATTTTCAGCATGACCTCCGTGCACGGATTCAGCGCCTTGCTGCGGCCTTCCCTGCTCGCACTGCTCGCCGCCGTTGCTTTGGGCAATTCCGCTCGCGCCGCCGAGATCGCGCCCTCGACTGCGGCAACCGGCCCTTCCTGGCTCGACAAGCTCGGGCGGAATTTCGACAAGTCCTCGCTCGGACGGGTCGGCGCGCTGGGTCCCAACGAGCAGGATCCCGAGCTCGCCGCGCCGGCGCCGCGAGACGGCAGCTGGCTGCGGAACGGATTCGCCGTACGCGGCGCCGACCTCTTCCGCTTCACCTGCCGCTCCTGCCACGGCGCCGCCGGCCGCGGCATGCCGCCGGAGATCCTGCCGCTCACGCCGCTCGTCCAGGCGACCTCCGCCGAATGGCAGAAGCAACAGGGCGAGGGCGCGGCAGGGCGCGCCCAGCTCGCCGAAAAGCTCCTGCAACACCAACTCACCGCCGGCGGGCGATCGATGCCGGGCTTCGACTTCCTCTCCAGCGACGAATCGGAGGCGCTGCTCGGTTACCTCGAGCACTTCGCCGGCGTCGCCGACCCGAAGCATGCCGACAACACGCTTCAACTGCCGGTCGACCGGATCGGCGAGGTCATCGTCAAAGGTACCTGCCAGACCTGCCACGAGGCCGCCTCGTCCAGAGGCGTTCGCGCGACGAGCTCGCAGATTCCGCCGCTCGCGGGCATGACGGCTTCCGATCCAGTCGGTCTGTTCGTCGCCGGCGCTCGCCACCGCGGGCAGCACGGCTTGAACGGCAAGGGACCCGAGCTCACCTACCTGCGCGATCAGGAGCTCAAGGCGGCCTACTTCTACCTCGCGGCCTATCCGCCGCGGTGAGGCCTTTCTGAGCCACCGGCTGCCGCCGCACCACGTCGATGTCGATGTCGAGGTGCGCTATTTCGAGACCGACCAGATGGGCGTGGTCCACCACGCCAACTACATCGTCTGGTGCGAGCTGGCGCGCACCCGCCTCTGCCTCGAGGCCGGTTTCCACTATGCCGAGATCGAGAAGCGCGGCCTGTTGCTGCTGGTGACCGGCGTACACCTTTCCTACCGCGCACCCGCCCGCTACGGCGATACCGTGCGCGCCGCCTGCTGGGTCGAGCGCGTCAGCAGCCGCGGGGTCACCTTCGAGTACCGGATCGAGCGCGCCGACCCGGCGGGCCTCGTGCCGCCGACACTGCTCGCCGCGGCCTCGACCGAGCACGTCTGGGTCGATGCCGGCACGCGGCGGCCGGTGCGCTTTCCCGAGGAGCTCAAGGCCCCCTTCGAGCGCTTCCTGCCCGCCGCCGGCGCTCTCGCCGCGGTAGACTGACCGCACCTTGCTGCGCCGCCTCGGCCTCACCACCGCCGGCGAGAGCCACGGACCGGGCCTGACCGCGATCCTCTCCGGTCTGCCCGCCGGTCTCGTCGTCGATCTCGAGCTTCTGGCGCGCGACCTTGCCCGCCGCCAGCACGGCTACGGCCGCGGCCGGCGGATGCAGATCGAGCGCGACATCGCTGAGATCCGCGGCGGCGTCCGCGCCGGCGAAACCCTGGGATCGCCGCTCGCCCTGTGGATCGAGAATCGGGATTGGGTGAACTGGCAGCGCGCGATGTCCGCCGACCCGTCGGCGATCGACGCCTCGTTCGCCGAGTTGCGGCGCCTCAAGAGCCCGCGCCCCGGACACGCCGATCTCGCGGGCGGCGAGAAGTACCTGCGTCGCGACCTGCGCGACATCCTCGAGCGCGCCTCGGCGCGCGAGACCACGGCGCGCGTCGCCGCCGGCGCCTTCGCGAAGATGCTGCTCGCCCGGCTCGGCGTCGAGATCGGCAGCGGTGTCGTGGCCCTCGGTCCGGTGGGTGCGGGTCGTGCGACGCCGACCTGGGAGGAACTCCGCGGAGTCGACGAAACGTCGCCTCTTCGCGCCGTCGACGCCGCCCTCGAGGCCGAAATGATGCGCTCCGTCGATGCCGCCAAGGCGCAGGGG
>JAGOCP010000147.1 GCA_017998715.1 Thermoanaerobaculia bacterium
CGTGGGTCTCGCGCACGCCCCGCTTCACGAGTCAGTGCAGCTCGCCGCACGTGGTTTGCGGATCGAGCTCCACCCCGCGCCACTCGGAGTTCTCTGGCAGCAGCGCTACCTGCCGGTACGCCTGGACGCCGGCGATATCGATCTCCTCTGGTCGCCACTTCTCACCCTGCCCGGCCGTTTGCCGGTGCCCGGGGTGGTGACGCTGCACGATCTCGCCGTACTGCACCATCCCGAGACCCTGAACTGGCGGGTGAAGCTCTCCCTGTTGCCGTTCCTCGAACGCACGGTCCGCCAGGCGACGCGGATCCTCACCGTCTCCCACGCCATGGCCGGCGAGATCGCGCAGCAGTGGCCCGACGCCGCCGGGCGCACCGATGTCGCCTGGAACGGCGTCGCGGTCGACTTCCGACCGGCTTCGCCAGAAGAGCTCGCCGCCAGCCGCCAACGGCTCGGCCTGCCGGACAGGTTCGTCCTGTTCGTCGGTACCATCGAGCCGCGCAAGAACCTCGACCTGCTCCTCGACGCCTGGGAAGCGCTCCGCCTGGAAAACTCGGCGACGCCGCCGCTGCTCGTCGCCGGGCCCGACGGATGGGGCTCGCGGGCGACCCACCGGCGCATGCAGCGGTTGGCGGATCTCGGCTTGCGGCGCCTCGGCCATCTCGAGCGCAACGACCTGATAGCGGTCGTACAGGCTGCGACCGTCTTCGTCCTGCCATCGCTCTACGAGGGTTTCGGACTGCCGGCCGCCGAGGCGATGGCCTGCGGCGTGCCGGTGCTGGTCTCCAACAGCTCCAGCCTGCCGGAGGTCGTGGGTGAAACCGGCCAGACTTTCGACCCGGAGGATCCGGCTGAGCTCGCGGTGCTGTTGCGCGACTGGATGGACTCGCCGGAGCGGCTCGCCGAGGCCGGCCGGCGCGGCCTCGAGCGCGCGGCGAGCTTCACCTGGGAACGCTCTGCGGAGCTGCATGCGCGCACCTTCAGGCAGGCTCTCGCCAGCCGGAGCGCGGCCTCATGACCGCCGCCTCCCGGTCGGATCGGTCGCCGGGCGCCTCGCTCCGCGCTCCGACGATCGCGATCGATGCCCGCAAGCTCGCCGATTTCGGTATCGGCACCTATCTGCGGGGGCTGTTGGGGGCTCTCGGGCGCCTGGACACGGAATCGAGGTACCTCCTGTTCGCTCCCCGCGCGGCGCGCGATCTGCTGGCCTCCCTGCCGGCGAACTTCTCCTGGATCGAAGAGGACGCTCCTGGCTACTCGTGGCGCGAACAGTGGGCCGTCGGCGGCCATCTCGTGCGCCACCGGCCCGATCTGTTTCACAGCCCGCACTACGTCTTGCCGCTGCGGACGCCGACGCGAGTCGTGGTCACGATCCACGACCTCATCCACCTGCTCTTCCCCGAGTTCCTGCCGAGCCCGATGGCCCTTCTCTATGCCCGAGTGTTGATGCGGCGGGCGATCCGCCGCGCCGACCGGATCCTGACGGTTTCGCGGGCGACCGCGGCCGATCTCGAGCTCCACCTGGGCGTCGAACGATCGCGCATCGCAGTCACCTGGAACGGCGTCGACGAGCGCTTCCGGCGCCGGCTCGCACCGGAGGAGCTGCGACGGGAGCTCAGTTCCCTCGATCTCTCGCCCGGCTACTTCCTCTTCCTCGGCAATCCGAAGCCGCACAAAAACCTCGAGCGGGTCCTGCGCGCCTTCGCCAGCCTTCCCGCAGACGGCCGGCGACTGGTGGTGGCCGGCGCGCCGGAGTCCGGCGCGGTCGCTGACGAGATCGCCGCCTGGTCGCGCGACCTCCACCTCGGCCCTCGCCTCACGGTTCTCGGCCGGATCGCCGAAGAGCGTCTGCCGGCGCTCGTCCAAGGCGCTGTTGCGCTGGTCTTTCCCTCGCTCTACGAAGGCTTCGGCCTGCCGATGGCGGAGGCAATGGCCGCCGGCACGCCGGTCGTCGCCTCGACCACCCCGGCCCTCACCGAGATCGCCGGCGCGGCGGCCGAGCTCGTCGATCCGCTCGATGTCGAAGCTATTGCCGGCGCCATGGCCCGGCTGGCCGGCTCCCCGGCGCTTCGGCGCGAGCTCGCCGAGGCCGGCCTGGCGCGCGCCGAAGCGTTCCGCTGGGAGACGACCGCCGCGCAGACCCTGGCGGTCTATCGCCAGGTGATGATGGGGGCCAGCGCCGCCGGTGGGGCCAGGTTCGCCGACGGCATGACCGGGGAGAGCTCGTCTTGACCTCCGGCATCGGCCTGGTGCACGACTGGCTCACTGGCCAGCGCGGCGGCGAGCATGTCCTGGCGGCGATCGCCCGACTTGCGCCGCGGGCGCCGATCTACACCCTCTTCCACCTTCCCGGAACCGTCTCGGCCGAGATCGAGGCGCACCCCATCGTCACCAGCTTCCTGCAGCGCGCCCCCCTGCTGCGGCAGCGCTACCGCCACTATCTGCCCCTCTTTCCGGCCGCCATGCGGTCGCTCGACACCACCGCGCACCGCCTGCTCGTCTCCTCCAGCCACTGCGTCGCGAAAGGGGCGCGGAGGGCGGCAGGCGGCTTCCACGCCTGCTACTGCCACACGCCGATGCGCTACGCCTGGGACCAGCGCCGGGCCTACTTCCCGGCGCCGCGAGGGCCGGTCGGCTGGCTGCGCGAGCGCATCCTCGACCGCCTTCAGGCCTGGGACGTCGCAACCGCCGGGCGGGTCGACCTCTACCTCGCCAACTCGCATTTCGTCGCCTCCCGGATCCGCCGCTACTACGGACGGAGCTCGCAGGTGCTCGCGCCGCCTGTCGAAACCGGCTTCTACCGCCCGACCGAAGCGCCGCGAGAGGGATTCGTCCTGGTGGTCGCCGCCCTCGCTCCCTACAAAAAAGTGAATGTCGCGATCGAGGCCTGCCAGCGGGCAGGAACGCCGCTGGTGATCGTCGGCGACGGCCCGGAGCGGGCTCGCCTCGAGCAAGCGGCCGGCCCAACCACCCGCTTCGCCGGCCGGGTGGGACCGCAAGAGCTTCGCCGCCTCTACTCGACCGCGCTCTGCTATCTCCAGACGGGCGTTGAAGATTTCGGCATTGCGACGGTCGAGGCTCTGGCCTGCGGTACGCCCGTCCTGGCGTTGGCGGAGGGCGGCGTGCTCGACATCGTGGAGAGCGGGCGCGAGGGGCTCCTGATCGACGATCCGGGCGTCGAGGCGCTGGCCGACGGAATTGACAAAATCCAGCAGATGCAGTTCAATCCGATGGACCTTCGAAGCCGGGCGGAAGAGTTTTCCGCCGAGCGGTTTACGACCCGCCTGAAAGGGTACCTACGCCCCTTCTGGCCCGAAACCGAGGGAGAGCTCAGTTGATCCAGCAACGATTTCGTATCGCCGCGGCGGCGCACCTCTTCGGCGATCTGGCGGCTACCGCACTCGCCTTTTTCGGTGCCTGGGCGCTGCGTTTCGAGCTCGAAGTCGTCCCCCTGACCAAGAACCCTCCGGACCTCGGCCGTTACGTCGAGCTCCTGCCGGTCGCGCTGGTCCTCTTCCCTGTCGTCTTCTACTTCCACGGCCTCTACCGCCAGCGCCTCTATCGCGCGCGGGTCGACGAGACCGTCTCGGTCCTGCTGGCGGTGATTCTCGGCACGGTTCTCCTCTCCGGCATCACCTCCTGGTACCGGCCGGCGCTCAGCCCGGGCAGTATCGAGTACTTCACCTATAGCCGCGCCTTCCTCGCCCTCTTCGCCGCCCTCGAGCTCGTCGCCGTGGTCGCCCTGCGCGTCGCGATCCGCGGCCTGCTGCGCAGCGCGAGCCTGCACGCCGGCAATCTCCAGCGAATCCTGGTGGTCGGCGCCGGCGAGCTCGGCATCGACATCGCCTGTAAGCTCGTCGCCCACCGCGACTTCGGCGTCGAGGTGATCGGCTTCCTCGACGACGACCCGGCCAAGCGCCACCTCCTGCACGCCGGGCTGCCGGTGCTCGGCGAGACCGCCGAGTTACAACGCGTCATCGACGAAAACCGCATCGACCAGGTCTTCATCGCCTTGCCGCTCGCCGCGCACAAGAAGATGATGACGGTGCTGCAGACCGTCGGCAGCGAGTGCGTCGAGGTCAAGCTGGTGCCGGACATCCTCCAGTACGCCACGATCAAGGCGACGCTCGAAGAGCTCGACGGCACGCCGATCATCAATCTGTCCCAGGTGCCTCTGCAGGGCTGGCACAGCCTGGTCAAGCGCATGCTGGACCTCACTTTTTCGGCCGCCGGACTCCTCTTGCTGCTGCCTCTGTTTCCCTTCGTCGCGTTGCTCATCTGGATCGAAGACCGTGGGCCGATCTTCTACAGCCAGGAGCGCATGGGGCTCGACGGGCGGCCCTTCATGATCTGGAAGCTGCGCTCGATGCGGATGAACGCCGAGGCTTCGACCGGCCCGGTCTGGGCGGTCGAGGACGACCCGCGGCGCACCCGCTTCGGATCGTTCATCCGCCGCTGGTCGATCGACGAATTGCCGCAGCTGTGGAACGTGCTGCGCGGCGACATGTCGCTCGTCGGGCCGCGCCCCGAGCGCCCAACCTTCGTCGCCGAGTTCCGCAAGCACCTGCCGCAGTACATGGTCCGGCACCGCGTCAAGTCGGGCATCACCGGCTGGGCGCAGGTCCACGGCTGGCGCGGCAACACCTCGATCCGCAAGCGCCTGGAGTTCGATCTCTATTACATCGAGAACTGGTCGCTCGGGCTGGACTTCAAGATCCTCTGGATGACGTTGCGGCACGGTCTGCGACTGAACGCGCATTGACCCTCCGGAATCTCATAGCGCTGACGGGAGTCGCGGTCCTGGCTCTCAGCGGCATCGGCTGCCGGCGCCCCGCCGCCTCCGGCGACTCGCTGGACGGCCAGACCGGCGACGCGAGCGGAGCAGAGGCCTTCCTGCCCAAAGCTGGAGCGCGTCCGCCGAACATCCTGCTGGTCACCGTCGATACCCTGCGCGCCGACCACCTCTCCGCCTGGGGGTATGGCCGCGCCACTTCGCCCAATCTCGACCGGCTGGCCGGCGAAGGGCTGCGCTTCGATCAGGCCCAGTCGCAGTGGCCGAAGACCGGGCCATCGTTCGCCTCCATCCTCACCTCGACCTACCCGAAGGACAACGGCATCGTCCGCCAGATCGGCATTCCGCTGCCTTGCACCTTCACGATGCTTGCCGAAGTGTTGCAGCGCAACGGCTACACGACCCACGCCGTGGTCGCCAACGGCGCGGTAGGACGCGAGTTCTACTTCGACCAGGGGTTCGAGACCTTCCTCGAGTCGTGGAAGCTCCCGCCGCCGGCGGCCCCCACCGCGGGGTCCGACGGAGGTGACCCGAACGGCGCCGAGAACGTGACCCGCCTGGCGCTCGCCGCCGCCGGCAAGATGGATCCGGCGAAGCCGTGGTTCCTCTGGGTGCACTACCTCGACCCGCACGCGCCGTACATCCCGCCGGCGCCGTATCAGGCCCGCTTCCAGAACGACACGATGTTCGACGGCCGGATCCAGGTGCCGGTCTCGAACCGGCGCAAACAGGAGCTCGCCGGCATCGGCAAGGGCCAGGTCATCGACGGCGAAACCCGGCTGGCGTTCTACGTCGCCCGCTACGATGCCGAGATCTCCTACGTCGACCACGAGATCGGCAAGCTCCTCGCCGGCCTCGGCGAGAAGAAGCTCCTGGGCGACACGCTGACCGCCTTCACCTCGGATCATGGCGAATCTCTGGGCGAGCACGGCTACTACTTCAACCACGGTCGCTTCGCCTTCCAGACCTGCCTCCACGTGCCGCTCATCCTGCACTGGCCGGGCCGCCTGAAACCGGGCGTCGACCGCGCGCCGGTTCAGCTCCTCCATCTCGCACCGACACTCCTCGCGGCTGCCGGCGTCGAGCTCCCGGAGGGCCGCTGGGCGCAGGGACAGAGTCTGTGGCCGCGGGTCGCTGCTCCTCCGGCGCCCGAGGCGAACACAGTCATCAGCTTCTCCGAAGGGGGCACCGCGTCGAATCGCGCCTGGATCCGTGTCGTTCGCGACCAGCGCTTCACCCTCCACTTCTCGCCCCACAAGCTGGAACAGAGCTGGATTGGCGGCGAAGGCAAGCCCTGGTCGCTCTTCGACCTGAACGCCGACCCCGGCGAGACGAAGAACGTCGCCGACCTCCACCCGGCCGATGTCGAGCGCCTGCAGGAGGCGATCGGCAAGTGGTGGCGCGCGCCGGCCTTCCCCTGCAACACCGACGAAGGCGTCTGCGACGAAGCGCGCGAGGTCGACAAGGAGACCACCGAGCTCCTCAAGTCGCTCGGCTATCTGTAGGCCGGCTGCGCGCTCGCTTCAGTCTTCGAGCACGCGGCCGCGGGTCTCGACGACCCAGGGGAGGAGGAGGAGGCCCGTGAGCGGGACGAAACCGACGGCGAAGAGGGCGCTCATCGTGCTGTCGGCCCCGCGCGCGGCAACGCTGCCGACCCAGAACGGCCCCATCGCCGCGAGAATCCGGCCGGCGTTATAGCAGAAACCGGCCCCGCTCGCGCGCAGGCGAGTGGGAAAGAGCTCCGGCAGGTAGTAGGTGAAGCTGCCGAAGACGCCGAAAACGGTGAGACCGATCCAGAAATAGAGCGTGAGCCGAGTTTCGGGGGCGAGGTCGAGCCCGAAGGTAACGAAAATCGCCGCTGCGGACAGCAGGTAGTAGAGCCCGAACATCGCCCGCCGGCCGAGGAGCTTCGCCGCCGGCACCGTGAGCAGAGTGCCGAGCAGCCCCCCCCAGTTGAAGTAGGTGACCGCCCGCGACTTCCAGGCCTCGGAGAGCGCCAGCATCGCCTCGCGCTCGAGGCCGCGCGCCGCCGCAGCTGTCTGCGCGAGGCCCGTGGCGACGACCGGAATGAAGACGTTGCAGCTCCACCAGGTGAGGAGCGCCACCAACGCCATGACGAAGCCGGAGAGTGTCCGCCGGCGATGCGCCGCGTCGAAGAGCTCGGAGAACCGGGCGCGGCGGGCACCGTCCGCCTTCGACACCCAGCGCTCGGGCTCGCGCACGAAGCGGCGCACGAGGAGAGCGACCGCCGCCGGCACGAGACCGGCGAGGAAGACGATGCGCCAGGAGAGCTCCGGCCGGTCGGCGAAGAGGTTGCCGGCGATGAGCCAGTTGACGTAGCTCGCGAGAGCCAGGCCGACCGGCGCCGAAGTGTAGAGCAGCGCGCCGGCTTCCACCCGGCGCTTCTCCGGCACGACCTCCGCCACCATCGCCGCCCCCGCCGCCCATTCGCCACCAATGCCGAGCGCGGAGATCAGCCGGAAGAGGCCGAGGATCCAGAGATTCGGCGCCGCAGCGCACAGGGCGGTGCCGCCGGCGTAGAGCAGCATGGTGAGAGTGAGCGTGCGCGTCCTGCCGATACGGTCGGCGAGACGCCCGAAGAGGATGCCGCCGGCCGCCCAGCCGACGAGCAATAGCGAGCTGTAGGCGCCCGTCCAGCGCAGCGTCGCGGCGCGAGCCTCGGGCGAGCCGATCGGCAGGCCGAGCAGCGTTGGCACGCAGTTCGGCGCGACGAAATTGAACAGCAGGCCGTCGAAGACGTCGAAACCCCAGCCCAGCCAGGCGGCAAAGAGCACCGCCCACTGGTATCCGGTCATCTCCCAGAAGCGCCGCTCGGACGCGACTTTCGTCACTTCCGGCTCCGGCTCAGGCGAGGCGTCGCCGACCGCTCACCGCGCCGACGGTGACCGCGACGATGCCGGCGACGATCATGGTCAACCCGACGAGCGCGCGCGTGTGGTCGGCGTTCGCGCTGTCGCCCGCCTCGGCAATCAGCTGACCCAGACCGGCGTCGTGCGGAATGACGAACAGCCCGGTGCCGGCGAGAAAGAAGCCGTAGGCCATCCAGGTCATGAACGCCGGACGCTTCGCCGGTCGGCCCGCCCGGCGCCCGAGGACGCTCGAGCTATAGCCGTAAGCGGCATAGATGCCCGCGCCCAGCACCAGCCAGCCGATGAACCGCCACCACGATGCCGGCGGCAGGTAGACCATCAGGAAGATGCAGCAGGCGGCGCCAAGGAATGGCACCAGGAAGGCCCCGCCGGGCACGCGAAACGGCCGGTGGCGCCCCGGGTCCTTGATGCGCAGCACGCTCACGCCGATGCAGACCAGGACGAAGGCGAACAGCGTGCCGATGTTGGTCAGCTGAACGATCTCGTCGATATTGGCGAGGCCGGCGAGCACCGCGACGAAGATCCCGGTCATCCAGGTGGTGATGTGCGGTGTGCGGTACTTCGGGTGGACCTTCGCCGCCCACGCCGGCAGCAGTCCGTCGCGTCCCATCGAGAAGAAGATTCGCGGCTGACCGAACTGAAAAACCAGCAGCACCGAAGTCGTGGCGAAGACCGCTCCGACCGAGATGACCAGCGCCGGCCAGTTCATCCCCAGGCTGGAGAACGCCGTGGCGAGCGGTTCGGCCGTACCGAGCTGGTTCCACGGCACCATCCCGGTGAGCACCGCAGCGACCGCGATGTAGATCACCGTGCAGATCGCGAGACTGCCGAGAATGGCGATCGGCATATCGCGCTGGGGGTTGATGCTCTCTTCCGAGGCGGTCGAGACGGCGTCGAAACCGATGTAGGCGAAGAAGATGATCGCCGCCGCTCCGGCGATGCCGTGGAATCCGTTGGGGGCGAAAGGCGTCCAGTTCTCGGGCTTGACGTAGAAGGCGCCCATGCCGAGGAAGAAAGCGATGATGGCGAGCTTCAAGCCGACCATCCAGCTGTTGAACGAAGCGCTTTCCCGGATGCCGCGCACCAGGATCACTGTAATCAGCATGACGATCAGGAAGGCCGGCAGGTTGAAGACCACGGCGAACGAGCCGATGTGCGGCGCGTCGGAGAGGGCCTGAGCCGAGCG
>JAGOCP010000008.1 GCA_017998715.1 Thermoanaerobaculia bacterium
CCGCCGCAGCCGGCAGGCGACTCCGGCACCGGCCCCAACGACGCTGCCACCGCTACCCCCGCTACCGCCCAACTGAGGCGCGCCGGCGGGCGCGCGACCGAGCGCTCCGTCGCTCGACTGCGAGTGGCGCAGCGAATCCGTTAGGATTCGTTCCTCCAATGCTCGATCGCGACGTTGCGCCCGCCGAAGAGACTCTTGTGCGCTGGGCGAAGGTGGTCGATCAGTCGAGCTGCATCGGCTGTCACGCCTGCACGACGGCTTGCAAGTCGGAGAACGAGGTGCCGCTCGGCGTCACCCGGACCTTCGTCAAATACGTCGATGTCGGGACCTTCCCGACGGCGCGCCGCAACTATCAGGTCACGCGCTGCAACCAGTGCGCTGACGCTCCGTGCGTCGCCGCCTGCCCGACGAAGGCGATGCATGTGCGGCCGGACGGCATCGTCGACTTCGAGAAGGACGTCTGCATCGGCTGCAAGGCGTGCATCGCCGCCTGCCCCTACGACGCGATCTTCATCAACCCCGAGGATCACTCGGCCGAGAAGTGCAACTTCTGCGCGCACCGCCTCGACGTCGGCCTCGAGCCGGCCTGCGTCGTCGTCTGCCCGACGCAGGCGATCCTCATCGGCGACCTGAACGACCCGGAATCCAGGGTGTCGCAGATCGTCCACCGCGACCCGGTCGCCGTGCGCCGGCCGGAGAAGGACACGCAGCCCAAGCTCTTCTACAAGCACGGCACCCAGGCGACGCTCGATCCGCTCGCCGCACAGCGTCCCGGCGGCGGCACCTTCCTGTGGAGCGAGCAGCGCGCCGGCGGCCAGCACGTCGTCGGCGGCCATCCCGCGGAGGCCAACCGGCAGGGCGCGAACTCCTCGGCCGCGGCGATGCTCGCCTACGACATTCCCCACAAGGCGCCGTGGGACTGGCGCGTGAGTCTCTACACGGTGACCAAGGCGATCGCCGCCGGCGTCTATATCGTGCCGCTCCTCCTCCTGCTCGCCGGGAAGATCGCCGCGACGAGCGCGCTCTGGATCTGGGGAGCGCCGATCCTCGGGCTGATCTTCCTCGCCATCACCGGCGGCCTGCTGATCTCGGATCTCACTCACCCGACGCGCTTCTACATGATCTTCACCCGGCCGCAGTGGCGAAGCTGGCTGGTCCGCGGAGCCTTCCTGATCGCTGGCTACGGCGCCGTGCTGACCCTGCACCTGCTCGCAGTCTGGAGCGGAAAGACGGAGATGCTGCTGCCGCTTGCCGTCGCCGGAGCGCCCTTCGCGCTGGCCACCGCGATCTACACGGCCTTCCTTTTCGCCCAGGCGAAAGCCAGAGATCTCTGGCAAAGCGCGCTCCTGCCGCCGCACATGACGGTGCAGACCGTCCTCGGCGGCGCCGGCGCGACGCTGCTGCTGGCCCTCGCGGTAGAACCGCAAGCGTCGCCTTCCCTTTACTGGACGCTTTTTCTTTCCGTGGCACTGCACCTGCTGCTCCTTGCCGGAGAGATCTTCCTGCCTCATGGCACTGCGCACGCCCGCCTGGCGGTTTGGGAGATGACGAAAGGGAGATTCAGGGGCTACTTCGTCGCCGGCGGGCTGCTGCTGGCGGCGACCCTCGCCGCGCCCTGGGTCGCCCCGGCTTCGCCGTTGGTCGTGGCGATCGCCGCGATCGCGGCGATCGCGGGTCTGCTGGCGCACGAACACGCTTACGTTCAGGCCGGCCAGTCGGTGCCGCTCGCATGAGGAGCCCGCGATGAGCTCGAAGAACCCTCCGAAACCGCCGGCGAAGCCGGCGCGGGTCCGGGCCTCGAAGAGCGAGACGGAAGCGCGCGGTGAGACCTTCTATCCCGGGCCGAGCCGCTCCCAGCTCGGCGCCTATCCGCCACAGGAGCGCTGGGACGACTGGGTCGAGCTCGACTCGAAATCGTGGCCCGAGCGGGTGGAGAAGCGCTACCGCCTGGTGCCGACGACCTGCTTCAACTGCGAATCGGCCTGCGGCCTGCTCGCCTATGTCGATCGCGAGACCGGCGAGATCCGCAAGTTCGAGGGCAATCCGGAGCATCCCGGCTCACGCGGCCGCAACTGCGCCAAGGGCCCGGCGACGCTCAACCAGATCCAGGATCCCGACCGCATTCTCTTCCCCCTGAAGCGCACTGGTGAGCGCGGCTCCGGCCAGTGGAAGAGAGTCTCGTGGGACGAAGCACTCGACGACATCGCCGGACGGATCTCGAAAGCGATCCGCGACGGCCGCCAGAACGAGGTCATGTACCACGTCGGCCGGCCGGGCGAGGACGGCTTCACCGAGCGCGTCCTCGCCGCCTGGGGGGTCGACGGCCACAACTCGCACACCAACATCTGCTCCGCCGCGGCGCGCGCCGGCTACGAGCTCTGGTGCGGCATCGACCGCCCGAGCCCCGACCACGCCCGCGCCAAGGTGATCTACCTCGTCTCCTCGCATCTCGAGGCCGGCCACTACTTCAATCCGCACGCCCAGCGCATTCTCGAGGGCAAGAAGAACGGCGCCAAGTTGATCGTCGTCGACACCCGCCTGTCGAACAGCGCCACCCACGCCGACCACTGGCTGGCGCCGCAGCCGGGCTCCGAGGCGGCGATGCATCTCGCCTTCGCCAACTACATCATCCAGGAGAAGCGCTACGACCGCGAGTTCGTGCGCCGCTGGTGGAACTGGCAGGAGTACCTGGCTGAGCTCCACCCGGACGCCCCGGCGACCTTCGAGTCGTTCGAGGAGAAGCTGGCAGCGGAGTACGCTGAATACACCTTCGAGTTCGCGGCTGCCGAGTCCGGGGTCGCGGAAGCGACCCTTCGAGACGTCGCCGAGCTCGTCGCCGCGGCCGGCACCCGCCTATCGACCCATACCTGGCGCAGCGCGACCGCCGGCAACGAAGGCGGCTGGCAGGTGGCGCGCACGCTCTTCCTGTTGAACGCCCTGCTCGGCGCCATCGCCACCGAGGGCGGCACCTATCCCAACGCATGGAACAAGTTCGTGCCGCGGCCGATCCACCTGCCGAAGCAGCACCCCGACAAGTGGAACGAGCTCAACTGGCCGCTCGAGTTTCCGCTGTCGATGTACGAGATGTCGTTCCTCTTGCCGCATTTCCTGCTCGAAGGGCGCGGCAAGCTCGACGTCTACTTCACCCGCGTCTACAACCCGGTGTGGACCAACCCGGACGGCTTCCGCTGGATCGAAGCGCTCACCGACGAGGCGAAGGTCGGTCTGCACATCGCCCTCACCCCGACCTGGAACGAGACCGCCCTCTTCGCCGACTACGTGCTGCCGATGGGGTTGGCGTCCGAGCGCCACGATACCCACTCCTACGAAACCCAGGACGGCCAGTGGCTGGGCTTCCGCCAGCCGGTCCAGCGGGCGGCGCGCGAGCGTGACGGCGAGACCATCACCGACAGCCGGCAGACGAATCCCGGCGAAGTCTGGGAGGAGAACGAGTTCTGGCTCGAGCTCACCTGGCGCATAGACCGCGACGGCGCGCTGGGCATTCGCGGCTTCGCCGAGTCGAAAGCGACGCCGGGGACCCGTCTCCCGGTGGAGGAGTACTACCGCCACATCTTCGAGAATTCGGTGCCCGGTCTGCCGGCGAAGGCCGCTGCGGCCGGTCTCGATCCGCTCGCCTACATGCGGCGCTTCGGTGCTTTCGAAGTGTCGAAGGACGTCGGGCAGCTGTTCGAAGTGGAGGTTCCGGAGAGCGAGCTGGTCGATATCGCGGAGGATCGCTTCGGCCGGGTGTACACCCGCGCGGCGGCCGCGGCGGCGGTCAACCTCGCGCCGACCGGGGCGCCGGCGGGCGACGCCGACGGCCGGCGGGCGGTCGGCGTGCGCGTCGACGGCAAGGTCCTGCGCGGTTTTCCGACCCCCTCGGGCAAGCTCGAGTTCTTCTCGACCACCCTCGCGCAGTGGGGCTGGCGCGAGGTCGCTCTTCCCGGCTACATCGTCAGCCACGTCCATCCCCGTCGTCTCGAGCCGGGGCAGATGCCGCTGATCTCGACCTTCCGCCTGCCGGTGCACGTCCACACGCGCAGCGCCAACGCCAAGTGGCTCGACGAAATCGCGCACTCGAATCCGCTCTGGCTCCATCCGACCGACGCCACCCGTTTGGACCTCGCGACCGGCGATCTGGTGCGGGTCGAGACCGAGATCGGCCACTTCGTGGTCAAGGCCTGGGTCACCGAGGGCATCCGGCCGGGGGTGGTCGCCTGCTCGCATCACATGGGGCGCTGGAAGCTCGAGAACGGTAGCGGACAGAATCAGGGCCAGCGCCAGATGATGGCGACGGTCGCCCTCGACCGCTCGGGATCGGACTGGGGTCTGCGTCGCGAGCGCGGGGTCGAACCCTACGCCTCGAGCGATCCCGACACGCTGCGCATCTGGTGGAGTGACGCCGGAGTGCACCAGAACCTGACCTTCCCGGTCCATCCCGACCCGATCTCCGGCATGCACTGCTGGCATCAGGCGGTGCGGGTGACCAAGGCCCTGCCGGGCGACGGCTACGGCGACATCGCCGTCGACACCGACAAGTCGCAGCGCGCCTACGAGAACTGGCTCGCCAAGTGCCGCCCGGCCGACCGCCACTCCCCGGACGGCACCCGTCGCCCCGCCTGGCTCATCCGCCCGGTCAAACCGACCCCCAAGGCCTACAAACTGCCCGAAAAGTAGGCGTCTGGGGGGGAAACGGCCCGGTTTTTGATATAAGGGTCCGTTCGGAGGGACGAAAACCATGGCCTCACGCCGCCTATTGAACCGGATCTACTACTTCACCGTCGAGGACGAAGGCATCCTCGGCGAGGCTTTCCCCAAGTTCGAGCAGCAGAGCTTCTGCCTCGCCTACAAGGTCCTCGGCACCGACGACGTCTTCGTGACCTCGTCCGAGACCAAGGAGGCGATGGACCGGCACGACGTGCCGTACAACCTGCTGGCGGAGGAGGAGGCCGGCAAGATCGCCCTGCTCCACACCCCGCAGTCGAAGGAGGAGCTGGCCGACCACGAGGATGCCTTGAAGTCGCTGATCCTCGCCCACCGGTCGATTGCCGCCGCCTGTGTCGGGGTCAACGGCGACGCCGACCTCGGGATTGCCCTTTCGAATGGCGCCCAGGACTTCACCTACTTCACCGCTCCGGCCGGCCACACCTTCATCTTCCGGCTGTTCACCGATCGCAAAGAGGCCGTGCAGTTCATGAAGAAGCGCACCGGCGGCGACAAGAAGTCGGTCGAGTGGGCGGAGACGATTCCGTTGGCCACCGCCAAGGAGCTGCAGAGCTATCACTGATACCGAGCCGACCTATTCCGTCTCCCAGCTCGGCCGGGAGATCAAGGATCTTCTGGCCGAGGCGTTCGCTTCGGTCTGGGTGGTCGGTGAGGTGCAGCGCCTGCGCCCGAGCGCCGCTGGCCACCAGTACTTCGATCTCGTGGAGAAGGGTGAAGGGGCGGCGCGCGATCAGGTCGCGGGCGTCCTCTCGGCGGTCATCTGGAAGGGCGAGTATCTGCGTCTGCGTCCGGTGCTCGAGCGCGCTGGCGAGCGTCTCGCGGATGGCCTCCGCATCCGCTGCCGGGTGAGCGTCGACTTCTACCCCCCTGGCGGCCGCCTGCAGGTCCAGATCCGCGAGATCGATCCCACCTTCACCCTCGGCGATCTGGCGAAGCGCCGCCAGGAGACCCTCCTGGCGCTCGCCGAGGCCGGGCTGATGGAGCGCAACAAGGCCCTCGCGCTGCCGCCGTTGCCGCTGGCGATCGCCCTCGTGACTTCGGCCGGAAGCGCCGCCTACCACGACTTCCTCGCCACGTTGCAGGAAAGCGGCTACGCCTTCCGGGTGCTGCTGGTGCATTCCGCCGTGCAGGGCGCCGAAGCCGAGCGCACGCTCCCGGGTGCGCTCGCGCTGGCCGCCGCGAGCGCCTGCGACTGCGTCGTGCTGATTCGCGGCGGCGGCGCCAAGAGCGACCTCGCGGTCTTCGATAGCCAGGCGGTCGCCGAGGCGGTGGCGCGAGCACCGAAGCCGGTGTTGACCGGCCTCGGCCACGAGATCGACGAAGCGGTCGCCGACCTCGTCGCCTGGCGCTCGTTCAAGACGCCGACCAAGGTGGCCGAAGAGCTGGTCGCCCGGATCGCCAACGCCGAGCTGGCCATCGCGCGCCTGCGCGAGCAGCTGGCGCGCCAGGCGCGACTCACGGTGGCGGAGGCCGACGGCCGCCTGGCACGCGCCGAACGCCGGGCGGTGGCGGCGCGGGCGCGACTGGCGCAGGCCGGACTGCGCCTCGCGACGCTGGCGGAGGGCCTGCGCCGGGTCGCCCGGCACCGCCTGCGTTCGGCCGAACAGCAGCTCGCCGGCTGGACGCGGCTGGTGGCCGAGCTCGCCCCGGCGCGAACCCTTCGGCGCGGTTTCAGCATCACGCGTGATGCGACCGGGGCGGTCCTGCGCGATCCGGCGGCGGTCGCCGCCGGCACACCGATCGAGACCGAGCTTGCCGGCGGTCTGCTGTGGAGCCGGGTCGAAACCGGAGACCGGAGCGCGCCTGGCGCGCGGCCGGGCGGGGAGAAGAGATGAGTCCGAAGAAGACCGCAGGACAGGAATCCGAGGCCGTCGCCGGCGCCGATGCCCCGGCCGAGCCGGGTTTCACCGCCGCGATGCGCGAGCTCGAAGGCATTCTGCAGCGCATCGAGGGGGACGAGCTCGACATCGACCGGTTGGCGGAGGAGCTGCGCCGCGCCACCGCCCTTCTCGAGCTCTGCCGCGGCAAGATCCGCCGCGCCGAGCTCGAAGTCACCGAGATCGTCCAGAAGCTCGAACAGGCCTAGCGCGAAGGTCCGCTGCGGGCGCCGCGCTCAGCCGTGCACGGTCGGTGCGATGCCGGCCGCGAGCGCCAGATCGCGATCGAGCTCGAGCCAGCCGCGGAATCTCTCCGCCAGCGCCTCCGCCGCGACTTCGCGGCCGGCGAGGCGGAAGAAGAGCTGCCAGTGCCGCTTCTCGGCGGGGCCGAGGTCGGCGAGGAGCCGGGCGACCTCCGGGTCGCTCTCCTGCAGCACCTCGAGCAGGCGGGTGAAGCGCTCGCAGCTCCTCGCCTCGACGATCGCGCCGAAGAGCAGCCGATCGACCTTCGTCCAAGGACCCTGGCGCTCTTCGATGTGGGCGCGCAGCGACTTCACCCACCGGTTGACCCGGCGGCCCCCCGTCGGCAGCTGCCGGCGATTCAGGATGGCGACGACGCGACGGAAGTGCTGGATCTCCTCGGCGGCGAGATTCGCCGCCGCCTCGACCAGCTCGAAGTCGTCCGGATACCAGCCGGCGAGCGACAGCGCGTAGAGCGCCACCTGCTGCTCGCAAACGGCATGGTCGGCGAGGAAGATCGGCAGATTCGCCGCCGCGAGCTCGGCCCAGGCCGGCTTCGTCGCGACGAGGAGCGGAAGCTCCTTCGCCACCTCGTCGTAGGAAACGCTCGGCACTGGCCGCAAGCTACTGCCTTCTCGCCGCGTCGATGTCGAAGGCGACCGGCCGCGCGGCTTTGGCGTCGGGGCGGGCGACGCCATCCTCGCGCAGATCCTCGCGAATCAGCAGCTCGAGGAAGAGCTCGCGGACGCCGGTGCGGCCGCGCTGTTTGAAGATCCGGCGGATCTCGCGCGGCGTCACCCGGATGCCGGTCATCGCGCGCAGGTACTGGCTGAAGACCCGCGGCCGCGAGGCAAAGCTCACGACCAGCAGGAGCAGCAGAACGACCGCACAGCCGAGCAGAATGAAGGTGGGATTGGCGAGCATGTTGAGCATCGGTGTCGCGATCCTAGCGCTTTCGCGTCCGCAGGTGCCTGGATCGCGGCGCCGCGGTAACATCCGGGCAATGACTGCGCTTTCCGCCGAAGGGCTGCGCCGCTACGCCCGGCATCTGTCGCTGCCCGAGGTCGGTATCGCCGGCCAGGAGCGCCTGGCGGCTGGCAGCGTCCTACTCGTCGGCATGGGTGGGCTGGGCTCGCCGGCGGCGCTCTACCTCGCGGCGGCCGGTGTCGGACGGCTCGGTCTGGTCGATTTCGACGTCGTCGACGGCTCGAACCTCCAGCGTCAGGTGCTCTACGCCGAGTCGGACGTCGGCCGGAGGAAGCTCGACGCGGCGGCCGAGCGGTTGCGGGCGGCCAACTCGGCGCTCACGCTCGACCTGCACGCCGAGCGACTCGGCAAGGCGAACGCCCAGGAGTTGGTCGCCGGCTACGACGTCGTGGTCGACGGCACCGACAACTTTCCGACCCGCTATCTGGTGCACGATGCCTGCTACTTCGCCAGCCGGCCCTACGTCTACGGTTCGATCTTCCGCTTCGAGGGCCAGGCGTCGGTCTTCGCGCGCGGCCTCGGGCCTTGCTACCGCTGCCTCTTTCCCGAACCGCCGCCGCCCGGGTCGGTGCCCTCGTGCGCCGAGGCCGGAGTGCTCGGCGTGCTGCCGGGGATCATCGGATCGATCCAGGCCAACGAGGCGCTGAAGCTGCTGCTCGGCGTCGGTGAGCCGCTGTTCGGGCGTCTGCTGCTGTTCGACGCCCTGGCGATGCGCTTCCGCGAGCTCAAGCTCCAGCGCGATGGCGGCTGTCCGCTGTGCGGCGACCGGCCGACCCAGCACGGGCTGGTCGAGTACGACGATGCCTGCGCACTCCCCGAAGCTCCCGCTGGGTCATTCTCGGCGGCGCTGCCGGTCGAGATTGAATCGTCGGAGGTCGCGCGCCGCGCGGCTGCTGGCGAGGCGTGCACCTTGCTCGACGTTCGGCTCGCGCACGAGCTCGTTCTCGCCAGCCTCCCGGGCGCACTGTGGATTCCGCTGCACGAGCTTTCGCGCCGCCTGGCCGAGGTTCCGCGCGACCGCCCGGTGTATGCGCTTTGCCACCTCGGGCAGCGCTCGGCGGCGGCGACAGCGTTTCTGCGCGAACAGGGCTTCGCCGCGGCGCAGAACGTCGCCGGCGGCATCGACGCCTGGAGCCGCGAGGTCGATCCGACGGTGCCGCGCTACTGAGGCGCGGCCACCCAGGTTCACGCCTGGGAGAACTTTCCCCGTCAGTCGTCGTATCCTCGTCACCGCGCGGGCTGTGCCGCGCACGGACGAAGTCACTCCCCCGGATGGTGCGCAAGATGAGAACACGTGAGAGATCTGCGGTCGTGCTGGTGCTGCTGACGCTCGGCTTCGGGTTCGCCACGGCCGCGCTGGTCGCTGAGCAGAAGGCCGAAGTTCCGGTCGGCGAGTTCACGCTCGCCAACGGCATGAAGTTCCTCGTCGTCTCCCGGCCGTCGCAGGCGACGGTCATGGGCGGGTGGGTGGCCCACGTCGGTTCGGCCAACGAGCGCCCGGGGATCACCGGTGTCGCCCACTTCTTCGAGCACATGATGTTCAAGGGCAGCCGCATCGTCGGCACGACCGACGCGGTGCGCGACCAGGAGATCATGCTCGAGCAGGAGAAGCTGCAGGAGAAGATCCGCGCGGAGTACGCGCGCCAGCGGGCGCGCTTCCGCAAGGGCGAGATCGACGATCCGTTCGCTCCGGCCAACCGCACGCCCGAGCTCGAGAAGCTCGAGGCCGATTTCCAGAAGCTGGTCGAGGAGCAGCGCGCCCTGACGGTGAAGGACGAGTTCGACAAGATCTACACCGAGGCCGGCGCCTCGGGCATGAACGCAACCACCAACTCGGACTCGACGATCTACTTCATCACCGTGCCGGCCAACAAGATCGAGCTCTGGTTCTGGATGGAGTCCGAGCGCCTGCTGCAGCCGGTCTTCCGTGAGTTCTACTCCGAGCGCGATGTGGTGCAGGAGGAGCGCCGGCTGCGCGTCGAGTCGACCCCGACGGGGCGCTTCGACGAGCAGCTGAATGCCATGTTCTGGACCTCTCACCCCTACAAGTGGGACGCGATCGGTTGGATGTCCGACCTGAAGACGTTGTCGATGACCGATGCGCAGGACTTCTTCTCGACCTACTACGCCCCCGGCAATCTCACCGCGGCGCTGGTCGGCAACATCACGCTGCCCGAGGCCAAGGCGCTCGCCGAGAAGTACTTCGGGCGCATCCCACCTTCGGGCAAGCCGGTGCCGGACATCGTCACCCTCGAGGAAAAGCAGCTCGCCGAGAAGCGGATGAACGCCGAGTGCGATTGCCAGCCGCAGGTCTCGGTGCAGTTCCACACCGTGCCGTTCGAGCATAAGGACCAGTACGCGCTCGACGTCGTGCAGAGTCTGCTCAACGGCCAGACCGGCCGGCTCAGGAAGAGCCTGGTGCTCGATCAGCAGATCGCTTCGTCGGCCTCCGCCGGGCAGCAGTCGCAGCGCTGGAACGGCTCGTTCTTCCTCGCCGCCGAAACCAAAGGGGAAGCGACACCGGCGGCGCTCGAGGCGGCGCTCTGGGCCGAGCTCGACAAACTCCGCGCCGAACCCGTTCCGATGGACGAGCTCGCCAAGGTCAAGAACCAGATCGTCGCCGAGTCGTACCGCAATCTCGAGAATCCGTTCTTCCTCCTTCTGCAACTCCTGTTCTACGACGGCTGGGGAGACTGGAAGTACCTGAACGAGTGGTCGGCGAAGACACTCGCGGTGACCCCAGAGGACGTGCAGCGCGTGGCGAAGCAGTACTTCTCGGTCGAGAACCGCACGGTGGCGTCTTACAACCGCAAGGCCGGCTCTGCCGGCGAGGAGATCCCCGCGGAGGTCGCGGCCCTGCCTGCCGAGGTGCAGCAGCAGGTGATGGCGCAGATCCGCCAGATCCGGCAGATCCAGGATCCGGCAATGCTCGAGCAAGCCCTCGCCGGCATCGAGCAACAGCGGGCGCAGATTCCGGCGGAGATGAAGCCTATGGCCGATGCCATCGAGAACGCGATGCGGGAGCAGCTCGAGAAGCTGAAGAGCGGCGGCAACGCCGGAGGTGGACGATGAATTTCGCGCAGCGCAGTCTGGTTTTCGCGGGGACGGCTCTGTTGACCCTCGGACTCACCCTGCCCGTCGCCGCGGCGACGGCGGCGCAGGGCGCGGGCGGAGTGCCGGCGCGCCCGGAGCAGCTGACCTACAAGCCGTTCGCCTTCGCCGCGCCCGACGGCGACAAGTACCGGCACACTCTGCCGGGCGGCGTGGTGGTCTACATCGTCGAGGATCACAGCCTGCCGTTGGTCAAGCTCCAGGCGACCTTCCGCACCGGCGCCTTCCGCGAAGGAGCGCACGAGACCGGTCTCGCGGCGATGACCGCGGCGATGATGCGCCAGGGCGGAACGACGAAGCTCTCCCCCGAGGAGTTCGACCAGAAGGCCGATTTCCTCGCCGCCCTGGTCGGCAGCTCGGCCGGCGCGACCTCGGCGTCGGCGTCGCTCGACGTCATCACTCCGGCGCTCGGCTCCGGCCTCGATCTGCTCTTCGACATGGTGCGCAATCCGCGCTTCGACGAAGCGCGCCTCGCCGTTCAGAAGAGCACGGTGCTCGAGGAGATGAAGCAGAGGAACGACGACGCCGGCGACATCGCCGATCGCGAGTGGGACTTCCTTTCGCGAGGCGAGAAGCACTATGCCTCGCGACGCATGACGCAGGCCGACCTCGAGGCGATCACGCGCGACAAGCTGATCGCCTTCCACCGCCGCACCTGGGGTTCGGAGCACCTCGTCGTCGCGATCTCCGGTGACGTCGACACGAAGGCCATGTTGGCGGACCTGGGCAAGCGTCTCGCCGGCTTCAAGGCTGGCGAACCGAATGCGCCCTGGCCGCCCAGTGGGCCGGCCTTCACGCCGCCGCCTGGTCTGTTCCACATCGAGAAGGACATCCCGCAGGGCAAGGTGACGCTCGGCGAGCTCGGCATCCAGTGGAAGGACTACGCCGATCCGGAGCCCTACGCCCTCACGGTGATGAACGACATCCTCGGCGGCGGCGGCTTCACCGCCCGGCTGATGAAGCGGGTGCGTTCGGACGAAGGCCTCGCCTATGGCGCCTACTCGCAGTTCGGCATCGGCACCTTCTGGCCCGGGCTGTTCGAGGTCGGCTTCGCGTCGAAGAACCCGACGGTCGCGCTCGCCACCAAGATCGTCCTCGAGGAGGTGGAGAAGATCCGCACCGGCCTGGTCTCCGAAGAGGAGCTCCGGGTTTCGAAAGCCTCCTTCATCGACACGTTTCCGCGCACGTTCGAGTCGCCGGCGGCGACCGCGCGCACCTTCGCCAACGACGAGGTGATCGGCCGCCCGCACAGCTACTGGACCGAGTATCGGCGGCGGATCGAGGCGGTCTCCGCCGAGAATATCCGCGCCGCGGCGGCGAAGTACCTCGATTCCGCGAAGCTCGCCATGCTGGTGGTCGGCAAGTGGAGCGAGATCGAGGCCGGCGATGCCGCCGGCCGGGCGAAGATGGCGGAGCTCTTCGGCGGCCAGGTGAAGCACCTGCCGCTGCGCGATCCGCTGACGCTCGTGCCGTTGCCGCAGTAGAGGATCCGGGGCGCCGGCGGATGCCCACACTCGGCTCCGGCGCACTCGCGTTCGCGCTGGTCGTGGGCGTGGCCCCGGCTCCGGCGGCTCCGGTGGCGCCGGCGGCCCCGGCGGCCCCGGCGCAGGCGGTCGCAACAGACTCGGTAGCGGGCGAGCCACCTCTCGGGCGGGCGGTGGTGCCGCCGCTGCCGCTGCCCGCCATGGCGCCCGATCCGGTGCGTCTCGCCGCGGCGCGCGCCCTGCTCGCCCCGCCGGGCACGGAGTCGGTCGTCGGCGGCTACCTCCTGCTCAGCGACATCGCCGATCCGGCGCTGCTGGCGCGCGTCGCGACGGTCGTCGGCGGCCTCGAGTCTTGCTACATCGAGCGCTACGGCCGCCTGCCGGTCGGCGCGCCGCGCGAGGCGATCGTGCTGTTCGCCGGCGAGAAGGAGTACCGGCGGTTCCAGGCGGGCGACCCGCGGCTGGCCGGGCTCGCGTCGTCGACCGGTCTCGCCGGCAAGGGGATCGTCGCGACGTATCGCGGCGCGCGCTCGGACGACGAGCTCCTGGGCACCCTCGTCCACGAGCTTGCCCACCTGCTCAACCGGCGCGCCCTCGGGCCGTCGCTCCCTTCCTGGCTGGACGAAGGCATCGCCGACGATCTCGGGGCGAGCCGGATCGACCGCGAGGGCCGGTTGCTGCCGGGAAGTTGGTCGCGCACCCTGGACGTCCAGGGCCAGGAGATCCGGATCTCGGGCGGCGAAGCCGCGCTGCGCGATCTCGCGCAGCTCTTCGGGCCCTACGGCGGCGCCCCCGGGCGGCTCGGCCTCGGGGCGCTCCTGGCGCTCGACTGGGAAGAGTTCGTCGCCGAAGAGAGCGCCGAGCTGAACTACGCTGTCGCGGCTTCTTTCATCCGCATGCTGCTCGCCGCGCCGCCCAGAGCGGTGCTGACCCGGGGCTGGCTGGCTGGCGTCTCGGCAGGCGCTTCGCCAGACGCCGACGAGCTTCGGCGGGCTCTCGGCCGGACCTGGGACGAGCTCGAGCAGGACCTCGCCCTCTGGACGCGCGGCGAGCTCGCCCGACTGCCTGCGCTGCGCGCGGCAGGACAGGCCTCCCTTTCAGTTGAGTGACAAATTTGGGCAGTCTGGAGTGGCGGAAGACGTCGCCGCCGGGGAATTTGCTCGGCATACGCATGCCTGAGAGCGCGCTCCCGCCTCTCTGCGCCTTGCCGTTCGAACTGGCGCAGAAGCTGCAGGGCTCGCCTGCGCGTGATTTCGCGAGCCTCCCTGCCGTCTGCGGACGAGCTTCTCGATGTCGTCGGTGACCTGCTGATTGCCGTGCAGGAGCCGGGACTCTGGCCGGCGGCGCTGTCGCGCCTCGCCGGCTGCCTCGGCTGTCAGCAGGTGATGATCCTGCGCGGGGAAGGCGCACGCCGGGCGGTGTTGGCTACCAACAGCCTCGATCCCGGTGCGATTCGCCGCCTTGCCGGCCGCAGGAGCGACCTCGACGCCACCTGGCCGGTCTGTCCGCCCGAGTATCGCGAGTTCGCTCTTCCCGGCGAGGGGCGACTCTCGCTGCTTCTCGATCGCGCCGATCTCGACGCCGAGACCCATCAGCTGGTGGAGAGAGTGGCGCCGCTCCTCGCCCGCGCCTGGCGTCTCACCGACGCGATGGCGGCCGCCGAACGCCGGCAGTCCTGGAGCGCGCGTGTCCTCGAGCCGCTGGCGACCGGCACTCTGGTGGTCGGCCGCGATGGAGTCGTGCTGCAGACGAACCCGGCGGCGCGGGCGAAGCTCGCCGCGCAAAGCGAGCTGAGGATCGACGACGGTCGGTTGCGTGGCGCGAGCCAGGCGCTCGATCGTTCACTCGCCGCGTTGTTTTCGAGCGACAGCCAGTTCGACGAGCGCCGCGTCGCCACCGAGTCGATGCTCATCTCGCGCGGCGGCGACGGTGCGCTCGAGGTGCTGGTGATCGCCTCGCCCCGCTTCGCCGACGCCTTGCCGACGGCGGTCGCGGTGGTCCTGCTCTTCGATCCGCGCGCCGACGCCGAAGATCCGGCGGTGGCGCTCGCGGCGCGTTATGACCTGTCGTTCGAGCAGGCCCAGGTCGTCGGTCATCTGCTGCGCGGGCGCAGTATCCCCGAAGTGGCGAGCGAGCTCGGCGTGCCGACACCGGTGATCTCCTCCTGCCTCGGCGGGATCTATCAGCAAGTCGGCACCACCCGCCAGGTCGAGCTCGTCAAGCTGCTGCTCGCCGGCCCGCCGCGTCCGCACGGCTCCTGAAGGCTAGACGCGCCCTTCTCTGCCGGCGTCGGTGTCCTCGGCGGCGGCGGCTTTCGACTCGGGTGCGACATGGACCCGGTCGCGCCCCGCCCGCTTGGCTTCGTAGAGCGCATGGTCGGCCTGCCGCAGGAGCACCTCCGGAGTCGCCCCCTGACGTGGATAGCCGGCGATACCCATCGAGGCCGTGACGCCGGTGATCGCCTCGTCTCCATAGGCAATGGCACTCGCGCGGAGCGCCGCCAGCAGGCTCTCGGCCCGGCTCTTCGCCTGGTCGGTCGAACAGTCCGGAAAAACCAGCGCGAACTCCTCGCCGCCGTAACGGCAGAGGACGTCCTGGGTCCGGAAGTGCGCCCGCAGGAGCCCGGCGAAGTGCCGCAGCACCTGGTCGCCGGCCTCGTGCCCCCAGGTGTCGTTGAGGCGCTTGAAATGATCGAGGTCGGTCATCGCCACGGTGAGCGCTGAACCCTTCCGCCGCGCGCGGTCGATTTCGCGGGTCAAGGTCTCCTCGAGGTAGCGGCGGTTGAACAGCGCGGTGAGGGGATCGCGCACCGATTTCGCCAGAAGCTCGGCCCGCAGGGCGAGGTTGCTGAGCGCGAGTGCGACCTCGGAAGCGACCGCCGGCAGGAGGCCCAGGGCTGCGCCGAGTCGCGCGCCGTTGTCGCCGGGCTCGGTCTGCAGGTGGAGCAGGCCGAGATTCTGACCCTGGGCGGTGAGCGGCATGCAGACGTAGGGCCACGGCGGCGCAGCGAGATGCGCGCACACCAGAGAGGCCGCGGGATCGAGCACCAGGTAGGTCTGCCCTTTGCGCAACCCCCAGCAGCCGCCGGGGTCGAAGCGTTCGGCCCCGGCGCGCAGAGGCTCGCCGAAAACCGCGCGGCGCACGACCTCGGCGGTCCCCCGGTCCGTGGTGTAGAGCGCCCCCGAGGCTCCCGGAACGAGGGCAGGCAGGAGCCGCGCGACGATCCCGAAGGCCTCTTCCTCGTCGTTGGCGGCCTGCAGGAGCTGTCCCATGTCGTGCAGCAGGGCGACCTCGCGATCGCGCGCGGCGACGCGGTCGGCCAGCTGGTTGAAGGAACGCGCGAGGCGCCCGAGATCCTCGCCCTCGATCTCCGTGACACGTTGCCGGAGGTCGCCTGCCGCGAGCTTCTCGGCGGCGCGTCCGACGGTGCGCAACGAGCTCACCAGCCGCCCAGCCATGGCGAGCGCGGTCGCCAGGCCGAGGCCGAGCGCGAGGACGACGTTGGCGACCGCGAGCCAGCCGGCGATGCGCCCGTGGCGGGCCGTGGCCTCCAAACGCTCTTCGAGGCGCTGGCGCTCCTGGGTGGCGACCGTGGCCTCGAGCTTGCGGATCCAGTCGATCAGCTCTTTGCCGGCGCCGGAGGCGAGCGGCAGCAGGGTAGCGCGCTCGTGCGCACGCGAGGCCGCGGCGGCGATGTTGGTCTGCCGCAGCAGCGCTCGCAGAGCCGCATGGCGGGCTGCGGCCGGGTCTCCGGCGGCCAGAGTCCTTTCGAGTACTTCGAGCCGTCGCTGCGCTTCGCTCCACAGCATCGTCATGCGCGGCTCGTGGAGGGAGGTCTGCGCCGCCGCGAGCTGGGAACGCAGCTCCTCGAGATGCGCCCGTTGCTCGTCGTCGTCGGCGGCGGGCTTCAGGCGGCCGCCGCCTTCCTGATTCTCTTCGAGCAGAGCGAAGAGGGCCGCGCGCAGCGCCTGGATGGCCTCGAGATGCGACAGCGGAAGCTCGCGCCGGCCCGAGATCACCGGCCGGGCCACTTCCGTCAGCCAGGTGGAGAACAGCGAGTCCATGCGTTCGAGACGGGCGAGCTGGTCGGGAGCGTCGACGAGCGCGGCGCGCAGCTCCTGCAGGACCTCGAACCAGCTCTCGGTGGCGTCGTTGAAGGAGGTGAGATAGGTCAGCTGACCGGTGAGGGCATAGCCGCGCTGGCTCGATTCGCCGTCGACCACGATCAGCAGCAGCTGCTCGCACAGCGCGAGCCTGCGGTCGGCCTCGCGCACCTCGCGCTGCGCCGAGACGGCGAAACGCAGCGCGAAGAAGAGAGCCACGCCGGCGCCGATGGCGAACAGCAAAGGGATGCCCACCGCCAGCAACAGCCGCCCACGCAGACCGGCGGTGAACCGGGAGAGGTTCATGTCAGCGGTCCTGCCGCGCGACGAGCGGCTCGAGCTCTCGCCAGTCAGCGCCGCCATCGGCGTAGATCTCGCGCTTCCAGATCGGCGCCTCCGACTTCACCCGCTCGAGAGCGGTGCGGACCGCGACGAGCGCGGCATCCCGCCGCGGCGCCGCGGCGACGATGGCGATCGCCGCTTCGCCGACGGCGAGCCGGCCGAGCCGGTGGCGCAGCGCGAGGCGCAGACCGGGAGCCTCGGCCTCGAGCTCGGCGGCGATGCGCGCCAGGACTCTGGCCGCCATGGCGTCGTAGGCGGTGTAGTCGATCGCCACCACACACCGACCGTTATTGAAGTTGCGCACGGTGCCGAGAAAGATCGCCTGCGCGCCGCAGGCGGGATCGGCGACTTCGCCCAGGAGCGCTCCGAGATCGAGCCTCTCGCTGGTGAGCAGCGAGCGTTCAGCCACCGGAAACCGGGGGCAGGAGAGCCACCTCGGCGCCCTCGCGGAGCGCCTGGTCGGCGCCGGCGATTTCGCCGTCGATCGCGAACGCGAGCCGCGGCAGCAGCGGCGCCAGGGCGGGGTAGCGCGCGAGGAGCGCCCGGCGAAGATCGCCGACCCGGTTCCCGTCGGCGAGCTCGAAGGAGCTCTCGGCGGCGCCCAGGGCGTCGCTCGCGGAGGCAAAGGCGAGAATACGCAGGCGCATCGAAAAGATCGTAGCACCGAGGTGCGGCAGGGGCGGCATCGGATAGATTCAGGGACTGTATCCTCAAAGCCCCAAGGAGGCCTCGTTGACGGTTCTGCAATCCGAGCTCAAGAAGGACGATCTGTTCGCCAGCCGGCGGGCACACTGGTTGGCCGAGATCGAGCGCCTCGTCGCCGAGGAGGCGACCCTCTGCGCCGGAGGCGGCGAGAAGGCCCAGGCGCGTCAGCGCGACCAGGGCAAGATGACCGCGCGCGAGCGCGTCGCCGCACTCTGCGATCCGGCGACTCCCTTCCTCGAGATCGGCCTGTGGGCTGCGCACGGCATGTACGCCGAGTGGGGCGGGGCGCCCGGCGGCGGTGTCGTCGCCGGCGTCGGCTGCATCCACGGGCGCGACGTGATGGTCGTCGCCGACGACGCCACCGTCAAGGCCGGCGCGAAGTTCCCGCTCGGCATCAAGAAGGTCCTGCGGGCGCAGGAGATCGCCCTCGAAAACCGCCTGCCGACGGTCTACCTCGTCGACTCGGCCGGAGTCTTTCTGCCGATGCAGGACGAGATCTTCCCCGACCGCGAGCACTACGGCCGGATCTTCTACAACAACGCCCGCCTCTCCGCCGCCGGTGTCTTCCAGATGGCGGCGATCGTCGGCTCGTGCGTCGCCGGCGGCGCCTACCTGCCGATCATGAGCGACGAGACCCACATCGTCGAGGGCAGTGGCTCGATCTTTCTCGCCGGCTCGCACCTCGTTGCCGCAGCGATCGGCGAGCGCATCGACAACGAAGCGTTGGGCGGCGCCGTGGTGCAGAGTGACATCTCGGGAGTGGTCGATCATCGCCACCCGAACGAGGCCGCCTGCTTCGCCAAGCTCCGCTCACAGTTCGCGCAGCTAGCGGCAGGCTCCCGCGCGCCGTTCGCGCGTCGCGAACCGCAGGCGCCGCTCCACGACCCCGAGGAGCTGCTCGGCGTCATGCCGGTCGAACGCACGCGGCCCTACGACGCGCACGAGCTCCTGGCGCGGCTTCTCGACGGCTCGGAGTTCGACGAGTTCAAGGAGACCTACGGCCGCACGCTGGTCTGCGGCACCGGCTGGATCGGCGGCCACGCGGTCGGCATCGTCGCCAATCAGCGCTCGGTGGTCGACCGCCGGACCGGGCTCGAACCGCGCGACAAGGAGCTGCAGATCGGCGGCGTGATCTACAGCGACTCGGCCGACAAGGGGGCGAGATTCGTCGAGCTGTGCAATCAGAAGAAGATCCCGCTGATCTTCCTGCAGGACGTCACCGGCTTCATGGTGGGCTCGCGCTCGGAGCGCGGCGGAATCATCAAGGACGGCGCCAAGATGGTGAACGCGGTGGCGAACTCGGTGGTACCGAAGATCACGGTATTCGTCGGCAACAGCTACGGCGCCGGCAACTACGCGATGTGCGGCAAGGCCTACGGCGCGCGCTTCCTCTTCGCCTGGCCGTCGGCGTCGATTGCCGTGATGGGCGGCGAGCAGGCGTCGAAGACGCTGCTCGCGATCCAGCTCAAGAACCGCGGCGACGAAGTCTCGGAGGAGGAGAGAGCCGCCCGCCTCGCCGACATCCAGAAGCGCTACGCCGACGCCATGAACCCGCGCTACGCCGCAGCGCGTCTCTGGGTCGACGCCATCATCGACCCGCGCGCAACGCGCGAAGTGGTGGCCCAAGCGCTCGCGGCTTGCGCCAACAACCCGGAGGTCGCCGAGTTCCGGACCGGCGTACTGCAGACGTGAGATCGGTTGGCCGACCCGGTGGCCGCCAGCGTCACTTCGCCGGTGGCCCAGGTCTGCTGCTCGATGCCGCGTGCTGGCGCGGATGCGGACCTCTTGTAGAGTCCGACCTTCTCATTTCGTCCGAGTGTCGACCAGAGCCCAGGAGGCCAGATGCCGAGTTTCGAAGGTACTTGGAACACGACTCGCTACCGCACAGCGACACCGGACACTCCCGAGCAGATCGTATTGACGATCACATTGGATACGACCGCTGGATCGCTCGATGGCCAGTACGCCCGCAGCGGCCCGGACGCGCGGATGTTCGGCACGCTCGACGCGACGAATTTCGTCTGGAGCGCGAGCGTCGACGAAGCAGGAAGCACCAATGACGCCGGCCAAGCGGTCTTCTTCATCTCGACGGATGGGAACACCATCCATGGTGCCTGGACGAGCGCACAGACTGGTCCAGGTCCTCAGCCCTGGTTCGGATCCAGGGTCTAGCCAGGGAGGTCGTTGACGACAGCGTGCCTTACCCCTCGCTGGTCGCGAGCTCGAGGTGGAGGAGGGCGCGGGCGGCGCGCCAGTCGCGCTGGACGGTGCGGCGGGAGACGTCGGTCGCCTCGGCGATCTCGGAGAAGGTGAGGCCGCCGAAGAAGTGCCATTCGACGGTCTGCGCCAGGCGGGGGGCTTCGCGCTCGAGGCGCGAGAGCGCATCGTCGAGGGCGAGGAGGTCCTCGACCGGCGCGGAGGCTGCCGGCGCCGCCACCTGGATCGCCTCGAGGTCGACATCGGTCTGGCCGCCACCGCGCTTCGAGGCTTTCCGCCCCCGGGCATCGTCGATCACGATCTGGCGCATGGCGCGCGAGGCGACGGCGAAGAAGTGGGTGCGGTCGGCGTACGGCAGATCGCCGCGCTTGGCGATGCGCAGAAACGCCTCGTGGACGAGCGAGGTCGCCGACGGGCCGGCGTTGCGCGCCCCGCGCACATGGCGCCCGGCGAGCGCGCGCAGGTCGGCGTAGACGATCTCGAACAGTTTGCCCGGCGCCGCGCTGTCGCCGCCGCGAGCCGCGGCGAGCAGCCGGGTGACGGCGCCGGCGTCGGCGGGTGCCTTGGCGGGAGGGTCGAAGTCGGACACGTTGGCGCGCATTGTAGCTCCCGGCGCCGAGCCGGGGTATCTCCGGGCGAGGCGTGGCAGAATCGCGGCTCCCGATGACCGCCCCGGAAAGTCCTGTCGAGCGCCGCGCGCGCCTCTTCTCCGAGCTCTGCGAGCTCGCAGAGCCGGAGCGCCAGGCGGCGCTGGCGCGACTCGCAGGCGAGGACCCGGCACTCGCCGCGGATGTCGCGCGCCTGCTGGAGCTCGATCGCCAGTCGATCGGCCCGATCGAAGGGCTCCGCGACGAAGTTGCCGGTGCCGCCGGGCGCCATCTGCTCGCAGCGGAGATGGCGGAGCCGGCGCCGCCCGAGCGCCTCGGTGCCTGGTTGCTGGGCGCCAAGCTCGGCGTCGGCGGCATGGGCGAGGTCTGGGCGGCGGAACGCGTCGAGGGCGGCTTCACCCAGCGCGCTGCGGTGAAACTGGTGCGCTCCGGCATGGCGAGCCGCGAGATCGTCGCTCGCTTCGCCATCGAGCGCCAGCTCCTGGCGCGCCTCGATCATCCGGCGATCGCGACGCTGCTCGACGGGGGCATCGCCCCCGATGGCCGTCCATGGTTCGCCATGGAGCGCGTCGACGGCTTGCCGATCACTCATTTCGCCGACACCCGCGGCCTCGACCTCGAAGCCCGCCTGCGACTCCTCCTGGCGGTCGCCGACGCGGTCGACTTCGCTCATCGCTCTCTGGTCATTCACCGCGACCTCAAGCCGTCGAACATTCTGGTGACGCCGGCGGGCGCGCCGAAGCTGCTCGATTTCGGGCTCGCCAAGTTGCTCGAGCCCGGGTTCGAGTCGGGGATCGACCCGAACGTGACCAAGACCGAGTTCCGGGCGCTCACACCGGCCTATGCCGCGCCCGAGCAGATTCTGGGCGAGCCGGTCACGACCGCCACCGACGTCTACTCTTTGGGCGTCATCCTCTATGAGCTTCTGACCGGCGAGCTGCCTCACCGGCGCCGCGTGAGCTCCGCCACCACCCTCGCTTCCGAGGTGGAACACGAGACGCTCGAGCGGCCGTCGAGCCGGCTGCGCCGGCTCGGATCCGGACCGGCGCGCGGAGCTTTGCAGAGCCGGCGCATCACGCCCGATCTGGACATCATCGTGCTCAAGGCTCTGGCCCGCGAGCGCGCGCGGCGCTACCCCTCGGTCGCGGCTTTCGCTGCCGACCTCGTCGCCTACCTCGAGCGACGCCCGATCACGGCGAGGGCGGATACGGTGCGCTACCGGCTGTCGAAGTTCGTACGCCGCCACCGCCTCGCTGTCGCCGCGGGTGTCGTCGTCTTCGCGGCGCTGGTCCTGGCGCTCTCTGTCTCGATCCGGCAGACGCGCCGGGCCAACGCGGCGGCCGAGGCGGCCCGCCTCGAGGCGCGGCGAGCGGAGCGCGTCAAGGGGTTCCTCGTTTCGGTTTTCGAACAGGCCGATCCAAATCAGTCGCGCGGCGCCGAGATGCCGGCGCGGCAGATTCTCACCGAGGGGGCCAGCCGGCTGGAGGTCGAGCTCCGCGACGAGCCCGAGGTTCGCGCCGAGCTCTACGACTCGGTGGCACGGATCCAGGGGAGCCTGGGACTGCTCGATGAAGGGCTGGCCTCCGCTGAGCGCGCCGCGGCGGAACGTGCCCGCCTCTTCGGGCCGCGCTCCCGCGAGCATGCGCAGAGCCTGGTGACGGTCGGCAAGGCGCTCCTCGCCCAGGGCCGCGTCGAAGAGGCAGGCAAGCGGTTCGAGGAGGCGGTGCTGCACTTCGGGAGCGCAGGTGAAGCGCGCTCGGTCGATTGCGCCGCGGCGCTCTCGGGCCGCGCCGAGGTGCGCATGCTGACGGGAGACCTCCCAGGTGCGCTCACCGACGAGCGTCTCGCCTTCGAGCTCACCGCTGCGGCGCTGGGCGAGACCGATCCCCAGACCCTCGAGCACCTCTCCAACATCGCCGTGCTGCAGACCGAGTCCGGCACCTTCGCCGAAGCGGTGCGCATCTTCCGGGAGATCCTCGCGGTACTCGAGCCGACCGAGGGCGCCGATTCTCCGAAGGTCCTGAACGTCGTGCTCAATCTCGCGACGGCGCTCGACTCGGCGGGAGAGACCACCGAGGCGCTGGCCGACTTCGAGCGCGTCGTGGCCGGGCGCCGCCGGATCTATGGCGCGCAGCATCCGGCGCTCGGCGAGGCCCTGGTGATCACCAGCCTCCGACTCTCCCGCGCCGGCCGCAGCGCCGATGCGCTCGCCGCACTCGCCGAGGCGCGGGCCATCTACGAGCCGCTCGACCATCCGGAGCTCGGTTCGGTCGAGAACTACACCGGCCTCGCGCTCTCCGATCTCGGCCGTTTTGCCGAGGCCGAGCGCGCTTTCGAGCGCGCTGCGGCGCGCTTCGCGAAAGACCTGGGCGCCGACGCGATCCTGACCGTGAACGCGCAGTCGAACGAGGCCTACACGGTGAGCGAACAGGGGCGGGTGGCCGAGGCGGAGGCGATGTTCGGGCGCGCCATCGCGGCGCTGCGCGCCCTGGGCGAGTTCGACAACCCGCGGCTGCTGCGGACGCGCCTCAACTGGGGCGCGAACCTGCGCAAGCTCGGCCGCTTTCGCGAGGCCCGTACCGTGCTCGACGAGGCTCTGGCTCTGGCGCGCCTGAAGCTCGACGCCGGGCACCTGCGCATCGCCGAGGGCGAGGTCGAGCTCGCGCGTCTCGACCTCGCCGAAGGCGGATCTGGCGAGGAGCGCGCCGCCGCCGTGGCGCGGGCCGGAGAGCGGCTTGCCGTCGCCGAGGCGATTGCCGCGACGAAGGCTCCCTCTCCGACCTTCCGGCGCAATATGGCGGCGGCGAAATCCGAGCTCGCGCGGGGCGGTGGAAGCTGAGAGTCGATTGCCCAGGAGGTGCGCTCCGATGAAGCACGATTCCGTCAGGCCATCCTTCACGTTGCAGCCGATCGGAGTGGTGCTGTCGCCCTTCCGGACGAAAGACGATGTGCCCAAGGGTCTGGGGGCCAGGCACGACGAGGAGGGCCGGTTCGAGATCTTCCCTGAGTTCGCTTCCGGCCTTGCCGACATCGAAGGCTTCTCGCACCTTTACGTGCTCTGGATCTTTGATCGCGCCGGTGACTACGAGCTCCTGGGAAAGAACCCGACCGACGGCCTCGTGCATGGTGTCTTCGCGACCCGCTCGCCGCGCCGGCCGAATCCGCTGGCGCTCTCGGTCGTCGAGCTCCTCGGCCGCGACGGCGACACGTTGCGCGTGCGCGGCGTCGACATGCTCGACGGCTCGCCGATCGTCGACCTGAAGCCGTACCTCTCGAGCGTCCCGCCGGAGAAGCTGCGCCGCGGCTGGCTCGACGCCGCGGAGGCGGCGAAGCGGGTCGGAGGCTGATTCGCTCCAGGGTCGCCTACGGCGCGTCGGGCCAGGCGGCGGTCGTGCCCTCCTCGAAGCCGTCGCCGAAGATCCGGCTGTCGACGGTGAAGAGGTGGAAGCGGCCGTCGACCAGCTCGTCGGAGTAGTAGAGCGTGCCGGCGCTGTCGGGGAAGACCTCGAAGGTGGAGATCCGGCCGCCGGCGACCGGGTCGCCGTTCAGGCGTTTGTCCTGGACGTAGCGTGGCGAGAGACGCTGTTCGTAGAGACCGCGCTGATCGGACGGCGCGTCTTCGTCGACGGTGAAGACGACGCGTCGCCCGTCGGGATGGAATCTCCACAGGGTGCCGGTCGAACGGTCCGGACCCGGAATCGAGCTGTCGTTGGTGATCCGGTCCTGGGTCGCGGAACCGTCAGCCGGCACCGAATAGAGGTCGAAGCGGTCGTTCTGCGAGATGTCGGCGCGGAAGACGATCGACGCACTGTCGGGCGTGAACTCCAGGCCGGTGACGTCGGATCCCGCGGCGACGATGCCCGAAACCAGCTGCACCGCGAGCGTCGACGGCCCGGCGATCGGCACCGACCAGGCGCGGAAGGTCTCGTTCGTCGTTTGGTCGGCGATGTAGGCGACGCGCGTGCTGTCGGGGGAGATGTCGAAGGAGCTCTCGACATCGCCGCCGGCAACGAGGGCCGGGTTGAGGCGCACCATTGCGCCGGCGGGGCCGGCGATCGGCACGCTCCAGAGCTCGAAGCGCTCGTCGACGAGCTTGTCGGCGCGCAGCACCATGTACTGCCCATCCGGTGACGTGGAGAACGACTGGATCGCTCCGCCCTCGACGAAGCTCCCGCCGAGGGAGACCGACTCGGAGGCCGGTCCCGCCATCGGCACGCTCCAGAGTTGGTTGGTGCGGTCCCCCACCGGGGTGTCGCAGGTCAGGGCATAGGCGATGCGCTCGGCCTGGGCCGAGGCCGCGACGAGGAAGGCGATGCAACCCGGCGGCGCCGCGTCGAGCAGGGAGACCCCGGCCGCCGCCGGGCCGGCGAGCGGCGCCGACCAGAGCCTGACCGCGCCGGTTGTGGTGTTGTAGATCAGCAGCACGACCCGGCTGTCGGAGACGACCAATCCGCCGTAGATCTGCTCCTCGACGGTGAGATCGAAGTCGAGCCGCACGCTGGCCGCGGCCGGCCCGGCGACCGGCACGCCCCAGAAGCCGACCCCCGACGCCGTTTCGGCCAGATACCCGATGCGCCCGCCGGCTGCCGGTATCGTGGACCCGGAGACGCCGGCGCCAGTGACTGGCAGATTGAGCTTGACGGCGGAAGCCGGTGTGCCGGCGATAGGCGCGCTCCAGAGCTCGTCGAGGCCGGACGTTTCGAGATCACCGCGGTAGATGACGAACCGGCCGTCGATGGAGAGCTCGAGGCTCTGCACTGCGCCAAGCGGTCCATACGGCGACAGCCGGTGGAGCTCGGAGCCGCTGCGGCGCCGCGAGTAGACCGCCTCGGCACCGGTGTTCTCGACGTCGCCGACGAACACCACCCACTCGCCGCGCCGATCGACCTCCCACAGGAAGCTCACCGACGAACCTGGCTCGCCCGGAGGCGAGAACTGCCGCCAGACATAGTCGGGAGGCAGGGATAGCTGGGCGGCGGCCGGGACTGCGGCGAGCGCGAGAAGCGCGGCGAGTGGCAGAGGTGCCTTGGAGAAATCACTTCGCAGCCACCGGAGTCCGAGAACGCTCATGCCCATGAATACGCGAATCGAACCCGGCGGGCGACATCCGATCTCACTCATCCGCATCCCGGGAGGAAAGGCCATCCCGTCGCCTGGAACCGCGAATGGCGGCTCGCCTCAGTTCCCCAGCCACCCCGAGACCGACCCGCGCTCGAAGCCGTCGGTGAAAATCAGGGCGCTCTGGGTGCGCAGGATAGCGAAGGCGGAGCTTTGGGCACTGTCGGCGGGGCTCGTGGCGGCGCCGGCGGCGACGAGCTTCCCGCCGACGAACGCCGCTGCATAGGCGGCATCGGCCGCATCCGGCGCGGCATTGAACTCGTAGCGGACGACGCCGTTGTCATCGAACGAGTTGTCGAGGGTGCCGTTCGTCTCCAGGCGCGCGAGAAAGAACCCGCCGAGCTCCGCACCGGTGTGGTCGATCGAGCCTGCGGCCACGACCTTCCGATCACTCTGCAGCTGGAGCGAGTTGAGTCGCGTGCCCTCTTCCAGGTCGAGATCGACGACGCCACTCGTGCCGAAGCCGGTATCGACGGCGCCGGTCGAGGTGCGCGCCAAAATGAAGCTCTGGCCCGCAATCAGAATCCGCCCGGAGACCGGATCGAGCTGGAGAGCGTCCGGAGAAGAGAACGGTGCGCCGTCGACGAAGGCGATCCCGTCGCCGCCGCCGAAAGTCGGGTCGAAGTTTCCGGCGGTGGTCAGGCGGACGAGGAAGAGGTCGTGCGTGGCCACCGGAGTCGCTCCGATGACGACCGGTCGGCCGGCCTCGTCCACCGCGACCCGGATCGAGTTGTGGATCGCACCGGGGTCAGCGGTGAAGATCGCCCAGCCATCGTCGCCGAAAGCGGTGTCGATCTCGCAGTCGGCGTCCAGCCGGAGCACGAAGAGGGCGTTCGGAGCGCACAGCTCGCAGCTTCCGGCGACGAAGTAGCCGCCGTCCGGACTGCGGGCGATCGCGTGCCCACCGAGATTGCCACCGGGAACCGGCACGTCCGGGATGATCTTGAGGCCGCCCGGCCCGAACGAAAGATCGGGCAGCCCATTGGCGAGGATGCGCGCGAAGGCGATCGACGGATCGCTGTAGCGGTCGCGACCCGCGAGCACGATGGCGCCGTCGGGCTGGACGAAGATCGCGAGAACGATGCCGTAGCTTTCGGGTGTCGCCACCTCGACGATCCCCGAGCTGCCGAAGGCGAGGTCGGGGGAGCCGTCGGACGCCAGTTTGACCAGCGCGAAGTGGTTGGAGCTGTTCGAGGTCTGTCCCATCGAACCGGCGACGAGGATCGAACCGTCCGAGAGCCCGGCGACGGCGCGGGCTGTGGCCGTGTTTTCGGCAGCGGACGGCGCCGCGATCACCTGTTTGCCGTCGCCCGCAAAGGCGCTGTCGAGATCGCCGTCGGCGGCGTGGAGCGCGGGCGGCAGCAGGAGCGTCAGGGCGATGGCGAGCGGGCGACGGAGCATGGTGGGAGTTCTCCCCACAAGAGAGAACGCACAACCGCGTCCGGGAGCGACAGTGCCGGCAGGCGGCTTGCGAGTGAGGGCAGGTCGGGGCAGACGGCGAGGCCAGCCTACAGGGGGCGAGCGGCTTCGGCGCTTCAGCCGACGAGGCCGCCGTCAACCGGGATCGCCGCACCGGTGACGAAGGCGGCGTCGTCGGAAGCGAGGAAGAGGCAGACGCGGGCGACGTCGTCGGCCGTCCCCAGGCGACGGAGCGCCGTCCGCGCGACGATCGCCTTCCTGAACTCGACCGCGGCGGCGCTGTTCATCGCCGTATCGATGTAGCCCGGAACGACAGCGTTGACGGTGATACCGGCCGGCCCCAACTCACGCGCCCAGACCCGGGTGAGACCGAGGAGTCCGGCCTTGGCGGCGGCGTAGGCGGTCTGGCCGGGGAAGCCGGCGACGGCGAGGATCGAGGAGAAGTTGACGATCCGCCCGCCACCGCGCCGGCGCAGGAGCGGCAGCAGCGCCTGCGTGCAGTGGAGAGCGCCGGAGAGATTGACGTCGAGCACGCGGCGCCACTCTTCGGCCGTCACCTCCGCGACCGTAGGCGAGCGGGCGAGATTGATTCCGGCGTTGTTGATCAGGATGTCGATGCCCGGCAGCCGCTCTGCGAGCGCCGCCGCTGCCACTGCGACGGCAGCCGCGTCGGCGACATCGACGCGCTCGACAGGATTCTCCTCCGCTCCGGCATCCAGGTCCCAGACCACGACCTCGGCGCCCTCGGCGCGAAAGCGCTCGACGGTCGCTCGCCCAATGCCGCGCGCGCCGCCGGTGACGACGGCGATCTTGCCGCTGAGCCGACCGCCAGTCATGGCTTCGCCCCCTGAGGAGCCGCCCGAGCAGGTCGCTTCGCCGGAAACAGGTCGAGCTCGGTCAGGTCGGCCCCGGGAGGCAGCTCGAGCGCGAAACGGACCGTCGCCGCGACCTCCTCAGCCTCGAGCATCGCCTCGCGACCCGAGAGGGCAACGCCCGAGGCGGCGAAGAAGCCGGTGGCGGTGAGATCGGGGCAGACCAGGACGACGCGCACGCCGCTGTCGCGAACCTCCTGGCGCAGACATTCGGTGAAACCGCGCAGGGCGAACTTCGACGCTACGTAAGGTGTCCCCTGCGGCCAGCCGCGCTTCGAAGAGACCGAACCGATGTTGACGATGGCGCCTTGGCCCTGCCCGGCGAGGATCGGCACGACATGTTTCGCCGCCAGGATCGCGCCGCGCACGTTGACCGCCCAGACCCGGTCGAGGAGCGCCGCGTCGAGTTTGTGCACCAGCCCGAAACCGCCGATGCCGGCGGCGTTGACCAGAATGTCGAGCCGGCCGAAGGCGCCGATGGCGCGAGCGACCAGGCGTTCGATCGCCGACTCGTCGGCGACATCGGTCGGCACCGCGAGGGTGCTCCCTGGCAGGTGCGCGAGCTCCGCTACCACCGTTTCCAGTTCTGCTTGGCGCCGCGCCGCGAGAACGACGTGCGCTCCGGCACCGGCGAGCTCCGCGGCGATCGCCCGCCCAATGCCGGAGCTCGCACCGGTGACGATCGCGACCTGGCCTGCGAGAGAGGCGGATGGCATGGGGTGGACTCTATGCGACGGAGACCTCGCGCGCGGCAGCAGGCGGACAGGCGATTCGTCGCGATTCAGTTTCCCAGCCAGGCCGAGGTCGAGGCGCGTTCGAAGCCGTCGGTGAAGATGAGGGCGCTCCGGGTGCGCAGAACGGCGAAGGCGCGATCGTTCAACGGGCCAATGCCGGCGTAGCCAGCGGCGACGAGCCGGCCGCCCGGGAGAGCAAGAGCGGAACCAATGTCGCGCGCGTCGACGTCGCGGTCGAACTCGTAGCGAACGACGCCGTTGCCATCGAAGCTGTTGTCGGCTCCGCCCTCCGGCAGGAGGCGCGCGAGCAGAAAGCCGCCCTTCTGGGTGCCGGTGTGGTCGATATGACCGGCGAGAACGATCCTGCGGTCGCTCTGCACCGCGATCGCGCTCATCCAGCTGCCCTCTTCGAGCGTCATGTCGGCGAAACCGTCTACGCCGAAAGCGGTGTCGATCTCTCCCGCGGTGTCGAGTCGCACGACCAGACCGGCGTCGAAGTTCGCGTCGTTGTCGCGCAGCGAGAGAATCGGCTTCCAGGTCGACGGATCGAGCGCCAGGTCGGCCGCGACCCAGACCTCGCCGAAGTCGACGATGTTCACGAGCTCGGCCAGGCCCGTCGTGCCGACGCGCAGGTAGACCGGGCGGTAGCTCGACGGCGCGAGAGCGTTGGCGGCGACGTGGATCCGGCCGAGGTCGTCGATCTCGACCGCGGCTGCGGACTCGGCGGTCGCGCCCGGAATGTCGAGCAGGGTCCAGCCGTCGCTCGAGAAGGTCGGGTCGGGAGCGCCGTTCTCGTCGATTCGCAGCAGGAAGATGTGTCCCTGGATGAATCCAGCGGGCGGACTCGAGGTCCCGAGAAGAACGACTTTGCCGTCCGGCTGCCGCACCGCATCTTCAATGTAGACCGATGTCGTCGCGTCCGGAAGCACGTCGAAGACGATCTTTCCGCCGGTGCCGAAGCCGGTGTCGAGGTCGCCGCCGGCCGTCAGGCGAGCGACTCCGGGCAGAAAGACGGTCGCCGTCTCGACGGTGCCGATGAGCAGGCTCTTGCCGCCCGGCAGCGTGAGGACTTGCCGCAGGCTGTCGCCTTCGTTGTCTCCGACGTCGAACGGGACGCGGGTGAAGCCCTGCTCGCCGAAGGCGGTGTCGACGCTGCCGTCGGCGCCGTAGCGCACGACACCGAAGTCCATGCTCGTGACTTTCACCTGGCCGCCGACCAGAATGGAGCCGTCAGCCGCCGCAGCAACTGCGAGGGCGTGCGTGAAGTCGACGCCCCAGTCCTGGATGTCCTGGCCGTCGCTGGAGAAGCCGGTATCGAGGTCGCCGTCGGCGGCGCAAAGCATCTGCGGCAGCGCGAGTGCCAGGGAGATGGCTGCGGCGAGCGACGCGTTCCGAAACCGTGGGCACATGGTCGTGGTTCTCCTCGAGTGGAAGAACGAGGAATCCCGTCGCGCGGCGCCATCGACGGCTGCAGGTGGGGCAGAATGAGCGATGCTGCCGAAGGAGATGGATCATGTCCGGACGATCGCTTGCCGCCCGCTCTGTTCCTAGCCTGCTGCTCGCCGTCATGCTCCTTGCGACCGGCGCCAGCGCCGATCCGCCGCACCCTTCCACCTTCTCGATCGTCGCCGCCGATCCGGCGACGGGGGAGGTGGGTGTGGCGGTCGCCAGCCGGTTTTTCGCCGTCGGCTCGGTGGTGCCGTACGCTCGCGCCGGCGTGGGCGCGGTGGCGACGCAGGCTTCGGCGAACACGACCTACGGGCCGGGAGCGCTCGACCTCCTGGCCCACGGCGCGAGTCCCAGCGAGGCGCTCGCCATCCTCACCCGCGCCGACGATGGGCAGAGTCACCGCCAGGCGGGCATCGTCGCGGCGAGCGGAGCGTCGGCGACGTTCACCGGCCCCGAGTGCAGCGCCTGGGCTGGAGGCCGCAGCGGTCCGGGCTACGCTGTGCAGGGCAACATCCTGACCGGCGAGCCGGTGGTCGCATCGATGGAGAAGGCGTTCCTCGCGAGCGCCGGCAAGCCCCTCGCCGAACGTCTCTACCTGGCGATCGTCGCCGGCGATGCCGCCGGCGGCGACAGCCGCGGCAAGCAGTCTGCGGTACTCCTGGTGTCGCGCGCCGGCGGCGGCTACGGTGGCAAGGACGACCGGGCGATCGACATTCGCGTCGACGACCACGCCGAGCCGATCGTCGAGCTCGGCCGGCTCACCCAGCTCGCGCTGCTCAACGACCTGTGGAATCGTGGCTGGGCGGCGTTCCGCGACGGCAAACGGGGTGAGGACCTGAAGTGGCAGGAGATGACCCTGGCGCGCGCGGAGGCGACACAGGCCGGCGTCCTCCCCGAAGTCCTCTACGACACCGCGGTCATCCGCCTGGCGAACGGCGACGAGCCCGGCGCCCGCGCCGCCCTCGCCGGCGCCCTGGCACTCAACCCGAAGCTCGCGCAGCAGGCGGCGGTCGACGGCGACCTGGCCGGGCTGCGGGCGGCGAAGCCGTAGGCGACTCGTCCGAAGCCCGTTCGCCACGAGAGGAGCGAACCGGCGATCGCCCGCCCGAAGGGAGGTTGTGGAGCACTGAGCGGTCGGCGACGATGTGAGGCACCATGACCCCCACCTGTCTCGCCTGTGGCCGCAGCGACGATGAAACTCCGCTCGTGCAGCTCCTCCATCGCGGCGTCGCGCGCTACATCTGCCCGCAACACCTGCCGATCCTGATCCACAACCCGGCCGAGCTCGTCGGCAAGCTCGAAGGGGCGGAGCAGTTGCGACCCGCCGAGCATCACGACTGACGGCCACCGCAGGGCTGCCAACCCCGCCGCCCGGAGCCTCGCCGTCGCCTGCGGAGCCGGTAAGGCAAAGAGCTGGTCGGCGCTATTCCTGCGATACTGCCACCATGAGCGACGGGGCGAGGAGTGTCGTGCCGGCCGAAGAGCTCATCCGCTGTTCCTGGGCGGGGAGCGATCCGTTGTATCGGGCGTACCACGACACCGAGTGGGGGGTGCCCTCGCGCGACGAGCGGCATCTCTTCGAGATGTTGAATCTCGAAGGGGCGCAGGCCGGGTTGTCCTGGATCACGATCCTGAAGAAGCGCGAGAACTACAGGCGCGCCTTCGACGGTTTCGATCCGGAGAAGGTGGCGCGCTACGACGACGCGAAGGTCGCTCTGCTCCTCGCCGACGCCGGCATCGTGCGCAACCGGCTGAAGGTGGCGGCGACGATCGGCAATGCGCGCGCCTATCTCGCGCTGCGCGCGAGCGGGCGGACGCTCGCCGACGTGATCTGGGCGCCGTTCGACGGCAAGCCGCGGCAGAACCGGATTCCCTCCATGGGCAAGGTGCCGGCGAAGACGGCGGAATCCGACCGGCTGTCGAAGGAGCTCGCGAAGCTGGGCTTCAAGTTCGTCGGCTCGACGATCGTCTACGCCTATCTGCAGGCGGTCGGCTGCGTCAACGACCACCTCGTCACCTGCTTCCGCCACGACGAGGTCGCGAGTCTCTCGCGGTAGGCCTGCGCGAGTCGGGATATGTGTCGCCGGCGGCCTGAACTACAATCGACTGGAGCTACCGTGAAGCCCTCGGAAGAAGAGCCGACCAGTCTCTACCGACCGGCGAGTCGCCGAGATCGACTTGCGAAGCGATTCTTCGCCCTGGGCTTCTTGCTGGGGCTCGCAGCGCAGGCGATCGAGAGGCCGCGACTCGTCGCGGACCTCGCACCCGATCCGGGCGCCCGAAGTTCCTACCCCGCGGGAATGCATCGACTCGGGAATCGCATCGTGCTCACGGCCACCGACCCGCTCCATGGAAACGAGCTTCGCAGTGTCAGCGAAGACCTGGGTGAGATGACTTTGCTCGTCGATGCGACGCCGGGAACGGCCGGTTCGACCGTCCTCTTCGTCGCCGCGTTCGATGGCGCACTCGCCTTCCTCGTGGGGACTCCGCCGCACTACAAGCTCTACGTCACCGACGGTACCCGGGACGGTACGCACCTCGTCCGCGACGGCGACGGCAGTGCCTTGATGATTTTCGGTTGGCTCTACGAAGCTCCTGCCGTAGCGGTTGCCGGCGAGCGACTCCTCTTCGCGGGCAGGTCCGTGACCGGATTCACCCACGGTCTGTGGGCCGTCGAGGCCAACGGGGCTGCGGCGCTCCTGCGGGCTGTCCCGGAGCCGGAGCCCTATTTTCTGGAGCGGCGATTCGGGGCTTTTCGCACCGTGGGCGAGAGCGTCTTCTTCCAGGAGGTCGTGGACTACTCACGTGGCCGGATCTGGATGACGGACGGCACCGTGGCCGGAACGCGCCTCGTTTCCGAAGCGGTCGAGGGCGACGCGTATCGGAGCGCGGCTACCGAGCATAGCTACTTTTTCGCGTCGTTCGGCTATGGCACTCAGTCGCTCTATTCGATCAACGTCGATTCCGGAGAGGTCATGCTCCTCGGCACTTGGGAGGCCTACTTCTGGGAAGATCTGGAGCTCTATTCGGGCGGGTCGTCGCGCGTGTATTTTCGGGCTCCGAGCGACTCCGGAACCGGCCTCTGGGTGACCGACGGAACGCCTCAAGGAACGATCGAGGTCAGCTTCGACAGGAGCCCCTATTGGACGGAGTACTTCGCGTACGTTTGGTTCGGCGACGCATTCGTGTTCGAGACTCTAGGCGGCGACGAAGTCCCCGTGC
>JAGOCP010000148.1 GCA_017998715.1 Thermoanaerobaculia bacterium
TCAACTATGGCGAAGGCAAGATCGCCCTCGTCGAAGCGGTGCGACTGACGCTCGAGAACGACCCGAATCTCCTGCTCGACGCCCAGGACGTCGAGCGCCAGCGCGGCATCCTGCAGGAGGCCACCGGAGCCTTCGACTGGAACCTGAACGTCGATCTGTCCTACGACTATCGCAAACAGCGGGTGCGGGACTCGACGCTCGAACGCGAGAAGGAGAAGCGCACGGATCTCGCCGCGCAGCGCGACTTCACCTGCGCCGAAGAGGTCCGCCAGCGCGCCGCGCTCCAGAACCTGCAGCGCTTCGCCGGCGGCGATCCCGCGGCGACCCTGCCCAACGACGTGCAGCAGCAGGTCGATTTCCTCGACGCCATCATCGCCGCCGAAGACAACGCCACCCAGCGCCAACTGCTCTCGCAGGCGCGATCGAACCTGCTCACGCGGGCGATCGACGCGGCGTCCGAAGGGGTGACCGACCTCGCCAACGGCTGTGTCGAGCTGAACGAGGACGTGGCGAACCTCGGGCCGGCGCCGGAGGAGGAGGAGATCGCCAGCGGCCGCTTCGATCTGTCGCTCTCGAAGTACTTCCGCTCCGGCATCACCCTGACTCCGTACGTGACCGCGGGCTACGATCACAACCAGTTCGCCGGCCGGCGCAACGGCTACTTCGTCGACCGCGTCGACGAGAACGGCCTGCCGGTCACCACCGAATACGGCACGCGCCTGCGGCGCTTCGTCAATTTCGGCGGCAAGAACATTCTCGACCTCTATCGCACCGAGATCGGCTTCGATATCAACCTGCCGCTGCTGCGCGGTCGCGGCATCGAATCGGCAGGCGCGCAGGAGAAGGCGGCACAGATCGACCTCCTCGCCTCGGAGCTCATCCTGCGCCACGGATCGTCGACGTCGACGCTGTCGACCGCGCTCTCCTACTGGCAGCTCTTCGCCGCGCAGCAGCGGGTGGCGGTGCTCAAGCGCTCGCCCGAGTTGCAGACCCGGATCGTCGATCTGACCGGGCAGTTGATCGAGGGCGATGTCCTGCCACGGGTCGAATCGGCGCGCTCCGCCGCCTCGCAGGCGAACGCGCGCGCGCAGCTCGAGGCGGCGCGGCGGGATCTGGTCACCGCCCGCCTCGGGTTGGCCCGCGCCATGGGGCTCGACGTCAACGGCGTCGCCAGCTCGCCGCTCGCCGAGGGCCCGTTCCCGACCCCGCCGACGCCGGACCAGGTCCGCGCGCTCGATCCGGCAGCCCTCGCCGCCCAGGCGCTCGATCTGCGCGCCGATCGCCAGGCGACGCACGAGCTGGTCGCCTCGGGCAAGGTCCTCGCCGAAGCGGCGCGGCGCGATCTCGCGTCTCGCCTCGACCTGGCGCTGTCGCTCTCCACTTCAGCGATCGGTGAAGAGAGCTTCGGCAACGCCGTCGATCGCTGGACGGGACCGAACGGCTCCTTTGCCCTGGCGTACGACAAGAGTCTGGGCAACAACGGCCAGGAAGGCCGCTATGCCCAGAACGAGGCGCTGCTGCGACAGCGGGAGATCTCCGCGACCGATCTCGACCGGCGGATCCGCATCGCCGTCGTCGAGATCCTGCGCTCCCTCGAGGATGCCGCTGCCGGCCTGGCTTCTGCGGAAGCGGCCGCCGGCCACTTCCAGGCGACCATCGACGCCGAGTTCGAGAAGCTGGGCCTCGGCGCCTCCACCCTGATCGACGCCATTCTCACCGAGCAGCAGAAGACGAGCTCGGATCTGGCGGTCATCGCCGGCCAACAGCAGGTCGCCTTCCTGCTGGCTCGGCTGCGTTTCGAGACCGGAACGATGATCGACTGGAACACGGGGGGTGGGAGGTTGCCGCCGGAAGCTCTGGTGACCTTGCCGGGCTCGATCGCCGCCGGAAGTCAGCCGTGAGAAGCGCGAGCGTTTCCATGCGATCCGCAGCAGCGGCCGCCAGCCTCCTGGGCCTGTTCGCCCTGGCAGCCGGCGCCCCCCTGCGCGGCGAGACGCAGCTCCTGACCGCGGACGAGGCGGTGCGGCGCGCGCTCGTCGCGAATCCGGAGTTGGCGCAGGCCGAGCAGAACCTCGCGCTGCGCTCCGCGGTGGTGACCGAGGCGCAATCGCTCTTCGACCCCTCCCTGTTCGCCGACCTTCGCGTCGACTACGCCGAGGAGGAGCTCGTCGGCAGTCGCCTGAAGTCGGAGATCGATCGCCGGCTGCAGCTCGAGATTCCCCCGCCGGCGCTCGACGAGGCGGCGCGCCGCCTGCGCGCAGCGATTCCGACCGATGTGAGCCTGTTGAACCCGACGACCTGCCGCAGTGCAGCGACGCTGATCGTGGTCGGCGACGCGCCGACCGTGCTCTGCCTCGACGAGAACGGCAATCTCCTCGGCGTCCTCGATCCGGCGTTGGCCGTCGGCCCGACGCTCTTCTCCGCCGTCAGTCTCGCCGAGGCGTTCGTCGGGCTCGAGGGTTTGAACGGCCGGATCCAGCTCTTCGCCGACTCCCTGCGCGCGACGGCAGCCGATCAGATCCGCCTGGTCGCGGACATCCTCACCGGGACGGCGACAGCGCTCAGGATCCAACGCGACAACATCGGCGACCTGCCGCGCGACCGCGAGACGATTCTCCTCGATACCGGGGTCGACTACCGCATCCCGTTCCGCAACGGTATCGCGCTGATCTCGAGCCTCTCGCTGGCGAGCTCCGAGGACAACTTCACCGACAAGCCGCTCGATCCCGAGTTCGGCGATTCGTTCGTCGCCAACCAGTTCCGCGTCACCGGCGGAATGTCGCTGGAGATTCCGCTCGCACGGGGCGGCGGGCGCGCCTCGTACTCCGCCCCGCTCGTCGCGGCGGAGAAGGCCGAGGAGGCCGCCCGCTCGCTCTACCGCCACGCCGCCGCCGAGCGCGCCGCGATCGCCCTCGAAGCCTACTGGGACGTGGTCGCCGCCAAGCACCGTCTGGCCCTGTTCGAGACTTCTCTCTCGCAACAGGACCAGCTGCTCGACGCGACGCAGCAACTGATCGATGGCGAGCAGGTCGCGCGGCTCGAAATCGAGCGCAATCGCGCCCAGCGAGCGGCTACCGCATCCTCGGTCGCCGCGGCCCGGCGGGCCCTCTCCGAGGCCCGCGCCGCGCTCGCTCGCGAGATCGGCGCCGAGGCTGCAGAGCTCGACGTCCTGGACGCCGACACCGACTTCGCGCTCTTCCTCGACCAATCGATCGAGGCGGCGCTCGACGCCGAGGCGGTCGTCCAGCTGGCGCTCGCCGAACGCGACGATGTCCAGGCGGCGGCGCGGCGCGTCGAGGCGGAATCGACCCTCGCGGCAGCAGCCGAGCTCGATCTCCGGCCACAGATCGACCTGCGCCTGAACGCCTCGTACAACGCCTACCACGAGACGTTCGACACCCGCTTCTACGAGCCCGAGGGGTTCGGGGATGCGTTCAGCGAACCCTGGGCGGGCCCCTCCTACGGCATCGCGCTGCGCTTCCGCGTTCCGCTCGGCAACAATGCGGCCCGCGGGCGGCTCCTCCAGGCGCAGGCGGCGACGACTTCGAGCGAGATCGATGCGACCGAGCTCAAGCGCTCGGTCCGTCTCGAGGTGCTCGAGGATCTCTCCGCCCTGGCCGATGCCCGGGCGGAGCTTGCCGCGCGGCGCGAAGCGCGACAGCGGATCGAAGAGACCGCGGCAGCGACCTGGACCCGTTACCAGGCCGGTGACATGACCGTGCTCGACACGCTCATTACCGAGCAGGAGCTGACGCGCGCCGGACTCGAGCTGGTGGGATCGGAACGCACCGTGTTGTCGCTGCTCACCCGGCTGCGCTTCGTCTCCGGCCGTCTGGTCGACTTGCCGGCCGAAGGCGACATCCGCGGGGCGCGGCTGCTGCCGCTCGACTCGCCGCTGCTCTGATCCGCGCCTCTATTCGAGCCCGGAGAGCCAGGAGAGAGCGATGCAAGGCCCGGAGAATCTGCTGCGCAAGGCCTCGGTCGAGAAGCTGTCGTCGCCCGAGCAGCTCGACATGATGATGCGCGTCACCTCGCCGATGGGATGGGTGGCGATCGCAGCGATCGGCGCCATCCTCCTCGCCGCCATCGTCTGGAGCGTGACCTTCCCGATGCCGGTGAAGGTCGACGGACGAGGCTTCATGGTGCGCGGCGAGGCGGTGCGGGAGGTTCAGATCCTCGCCGGCGGGACGATCCAGTCGATGGAGGTCAAGACCGGCGACGTCATCGAGACCGGCACCGTGGTGGCGCGGCTGTCGATGCCGGACATCGAGGCCCGGCTGCTCTCGGCGCGGGCGCTGCTGGTCGAGCTCGAGCAGCAGACCAGCTCCTCCGGCTCGCAGACGGCGTCGATCCAGGGCCGGCTGCGCGGGCAGATCGCCCGCCTCGAGGCCGATCGCGCGCAGAAGCAGAAGCTCGTCGACCGCGGGCTGCTGACCTCCGCCTCGGTCGCCGCCATCGACCAGCAGATCACCAGCCTGCAGAACTCGATGGCGCAGAGCATGATCGGCACCGGCGATCGCGGCCTGCGGGTGGAAGACAAGCGGCTCGAGGTCAAGGAGCTCGAAACCAAGCTGGCGACCGACGCCGCCGTGCGTTCGCCGTTTTCCGGCCGGGTGGTCGCGGTGCGCGCCGGTATCGGGCAGTCCGTAAGGCCCGGCGACGCTCTGCTGTCGCTCGAATCGACCAAGGACCCCATGCGGGTGATCGGCTTCGTGCCGCTCGCCGCCGGCAAGAAGGTCCTTTCCGGGCTCGATGTGCGGATCTCGCCGTCGTTCGTGCGCGTCGAGGACTACGGCTTTCTCTTGGGCAAGGTCATCTCGGTCTCGACCCTGCCGGTGACGCCGGAGGAGATCCAGCGGATCGTCGCCAACGATGCGCTCGCCCGGCAGTACATCGACCTCAATCCCTTCCAGGTGGTGATCGAGCCGTTGCTCGCAGAGACGCCATCGGGCTTCCTCTGGACGTCCTCCGCCGGCCCGCCGCTCGAGGTCGGCAGCGGCACCGACTGCACCATCCAGGTCGTGGTCGAAACGCGGAAGCCGATCTCCTACGTCATTCCGACGGTGAAGAAGACCCTCGGACTTTCCTGAGCGATCGCTGAGATAGCTGCGATGGCTGCGAGCACCGACGCCCCGCCCGCGAAACCGGGCCAGTACGGCCCCAAGTCGCCCAAGGCCAAGCGACAGCGCACGCCGACGGTGCTCCAGATGGAGGCCGTGGAGTGCGGCGCAGCCTCCCTGTGCATGATTCTCGGCTACTTCGGGCGCATCGTGCCGCTCGAGGAGTGCCGCGTCGAGTGCGGCGTGTCGCGCGACGGCTCGAAGGCCAACAACGTCCTCAAGGCGGCGCGCAAGTTCGGCCTCGAGGCCAAGGGTTTCAAGTTCGAGCTCGAGAGTCTCTACGAGCTCGACTACCCGGCGATCCTCTTCTGGAACGCCAACCATTTCGTCGTTCTCGAAGGGTTCAAGAACGGCAAGGCCTGTCTCAACGACCCGGCGCAGGGTCCGCGCCAGGTCACCATCGACGAGCTCGACGGCTCCTTCTCCGGCGTCGTCCTCACCTTCAAGAAGTCCGCGGAGTTCAAGCCCGGCGGCGAGAAGCCCAGTCTCGCGGGGGCGCTCCGCCGCCGCCTGCGCGGCTCGGAGGTGGCGCTCGGCTACGTCATGCTCTGCGGACTGTTCCTGGTCGTCCCCGGTCTGGTGATCCCGACCTACTCGCGCATCTTCGTCGACGAGGTCCTGGTGGCGAATCGCGCCTCGGTCATCCAACCGCTCATGGTCGGCATGGCGATCACGCTGCTGATTCAGGGAGCGCTCACCTGGCTGCAGCGCCACTACCTGCTGCGCCTCGAGACGAAGCTCGCGCTCTCGACCTCGGCGAACTTCTTCCAGCACATCCTGCGCCTGCCGGTGGGCTACTTCGCGCAGCGCTTCGCCGGCGAAGTCGGCTCGCGCGTGGGGATCAACGACAAGGTAGCGGGAGTGGTTTCGGGCAAGCTCGCAACGACGGCGATCGACTGTTTCATGGTCGTCTTCTACGCCGCGCTGATGTTCCGCTACGACGTCGGGCTGACGCTCATCGTCATCGGCGTGGCGCTCGCCAACGTGGTGGCGATCAAGGTCGTCGCCCGCGTACGTACCGACGCCAGCCGCAAGCTGATGACCGACAAGGGGCGCCTCCAGGGCACCTCGATGGGCGGCCTGCGGATGATGGAGACGCTCAAGGCGACCGGCGGCGAGAACGAGTTCTTCTCGCGCTGGGCCGGGTACCAGGCGAAGGCGCTGCGCGCCGAACAGCAGCTGCGCCAGATCAGCGACATGGTCTCGGTCGTGCCGACGGTGGTGGGTACGCTGGTCACCGCCTCGGTGCTGCTCTTCGGCGGGCTCAAGGTGATGGACGGAGTGCTGACGGTGGGCCTCCTGGTCGCCTATCAAGCGCTGACCAGCGGCTTCGTCAAGCCGCTCAACTCGTTCGTCACCTTCGGCTCGACGCTGCAGGAGCTCGAGGCGGACTTGAACCGCCTCGACGACGTGCTGCGCTATCCCCAGGATCCGCTCTACTCGCGCGACACCAAGGCCTCCGAACGCGACGACGACCGGCGCCTCAAGCTGCAGGGCAGAATCGAGCTCAAGGGAATCACCTTCGGCTACAGCCCGCTCGAGAAGCCGCTGATCGAGGATTTCGAGCTCACGATCGAGCCCGGCAAGCGGGTCGCGCTGGTCGGTGGGTCCGGCTCCGGTAAATCGACCGTGGCGAAGCTCGTCTCCGGTCTCTATCGACCGTGGAAGGGCGAGATCCTCTTCGACGGCGTGCCGCGCGATCGCGTGCCGCGGCGCCTGCTGGCGAACTCGATCGGTCTGGTCGATCAGGAGATCTTCCTCTTCGACGGCGTCCTGCGCGAGAACATCACGATGTGGGACTCGACGGTCCCCGCCGGCAGGCTGACCGAAGCCTGCCGCGACGCGGCGATCGCCGAGGTGATCGAGACCCGCGAGGGCGGCTACAACGCGCGGGTCGACGAAGGCGGCGGCAACTTCTCTGGCGGCCAGCGCCAGCGGCTCGAGATCGCCCGCGCGATGGTGGGCAATCCGACGATTCTGATCCTCGACGAAGCGACCTCGGCGCTCGACCCGGCGACCGAAGCGGTGATCGACGACAGCCTCCGGCGCCGCGGCTGCACCGCCATCATCATCGCCCACCGGCTGTCGACGATTCGCGACTGCGACGAGATCATCGTCCTGCAACGCGGCAAGATCGTGCAGCGCGGGACCCACGACGAAATGAAAGAGCTCGAAGGCCCCTATGCCGACCTCATCCGGACGCACTGAGGTCCGGCTCCGGGTCACGGCCTCGCCGGTCGACGGTCTCGTCGGCAGGGAGATCGAGCTCGCCGGCGACGGCACCGAGCTCACCATCGGGCGCTCTCCGGACTGCTCGCTGCCGGTGGCCGATGCCGCGATGTCGCGCCGCCACGCGCGCGTCGCCCTGCGCCAGGAGAGCGCTTTCGTCGTCGACAACGCCAGCGCCAACGGCGTCTTTGTCGGCGGCGAGCGGGTCGCCGAGCGGCTGCTCGGCGACGGCGGGAGGTTCCGCCTCGGCGGGACCGAGTTCGAGGTCATCGTCGAGCGGCCGGCGCCGCCGGAGCCGGCCCCGACACCTCCGGTGCCCGCGTTTCCGGATGGGCGGACGGTGATCCAGCCGCCGGTCGACCGCACGATCTCGATTTCCGACATCGCCGAGATCGTGCGCAACATCGAGAAGCCGAAGGGCTTCGAGGACGAGGGCGAAGTGGTGATCGTGGCCGCCAACCGGCCTTTCGTGCTCTCCGATCCCGACTCCGTCTACCTGGTCGAATCCGGCCGCATCGAGATCTTCACCGTCGCGCTCGAACAGGGGCAGCCGTCGGGTGCGCGCACCCATTTCGTCACCGTCGAGGCGGGTGGCCTGTTCTTCGGCATGGACACCGACCGCTATGGCATGGGCTCGGGCTTCCTCGCCACCGGCAAGGCGGGCTCGGAGCTGCGCCGCTTCTCGGCGGCGCGTCTGATGCGCATGGCGGCGGAGCGCGAAGCGCACCGCCAGCGAATCGCGCCGCTGGTGGCGCGCTGGATCGAAGCGCTGTCCCGCCGCCTGATCGTCGACCTCGAAGTCCCGCGGCCGGACGTCACGATCGAGGCGGGCAAGCCGTTCGAGGCCGCCCCCGGCAAGCGGGTGGCGAGCGAGCGCACCGTCTCCTGGGTCGAGATGCCGGCGGCGCAGTTCCTGTTCGACGGCATGTCGAGCGCTTCGTGGGAGCTCGAAGGCGTGCTCTTGCCGTTCGCGCCGGGCAGCTGGATCGAGCTCATCGGCGGCGCCGACACGTTCAAGGGAACCCCGCGCACGACCGCCGACGGGATCAGCGATCCGCGCGCCTGGGCAGGGCTCGAGGCGTTTCACCGCCTGCTCTGCGAAGGGGAGTTCCTCAACAAGCGCCTTTCGAACGTCGACGAGTTCCAGCGCCTGAGAAGCAAGGCGGCGGAGACGGAACGGGCGCGCGAAGCGGCGATGGGGGCCATCGGCTCGGTGCTCGGCGGCACCGGCGTCTGGAACCTGCACTCGTTCGTCGGCTCCGACCTCGGGCCGATCTTTGCCGCCATGCAGGCGATCGGGCGGCATCTGGGTGTCGAGATCAAGAGCCACCCGGAGGGCAAGGAGAAGCGCAGCTTCGACGACAGCGTGCTCTCGGTCTGTCTCGCCTCGCGCCTCCG
>JAGOCP010000009.1 GCA_017998715.1 Thermoanaerobaculia bacterium
CGCTCCAGGACCGCAAGGCAGGTCGCCTTGAACTTCGAGATCGCGATGGTCTCCATGGCGAAAATCGTACCATGGTCAAATACCATGGTCCGACTCCGTCTGGACTGTTCGCGCGCTCGTTCGGCTGCAGTTTCTCCGACCCGACCGAAGGCTCCCTCCGACTCGGGTCAGCCGCCCGAGCGTGCGCGGTATGCGAGGTAGAGGACGAGGATGACGCCCAGAGCGAGCACGACCCGCGCCGCCCCCATGAGCTGCGTGCGTGCCACGGGGCGCGTTCCCCGGGCTTTGATGCCGGTGAGAGCCGCGATCGCGGTGATGAGGACGGCGAGGCCGAGCCAGGTGAGCCAGGTCATGATGATTCGACCCTAGCAGCACCGGTCGCAGCTGCTCTCCGTGCAGACTACGGACCTCCTCGAGCCGAGCGTTTGCGAGCGAGCTCGCGCCCGCCCCGGCGACTCAGAACGCCAGGACTTCTCTGGCCGCGGCGAGGAGTTTGTCGCGATCGGGGAAGAGGGCGTGCTCGAGGATGCGCGAGTAGGGGCTCGGGCGATCGGGGTAGGCGACCCGCTTCACCGGCGCGTCGAGGAAGGCGAAGGCGCGGTCGGCCAGGCGCGCGGCGATTTCGCCGCCGAAACCGCCGGTCAACTGCGCCTCGTGCACGACGACGGCACGGTTGGTCTTCTGCACCGAGGCGAGGACGGTCTCTTCGTCGTAGGGCACCAGGGAGCGCAGGTCGACGACCTCGCATTCGACGCCCTCGCCGGCCAGAACCTCGGCGGCTTCCATGGCGATCCAGGTCGAGGCGCCGTAGGCGACGAACGTGAGATCGGTGCCGGCGCGCATCACGTGCGCCTTGCCGATCGGTGTCAGGTGTTCGCCCCCGGGCATCGTCGCTTTGACCCGGCGGTAGAGGAATTTGTTTTCGCAGAAGATCACCGGGTTGGCGCCGCGCAGCGCCGACTTCAACAGGCCCTTGGCATCCACCGCGGTCGCCGGACAGAGCACCGTGAGCCCGGCGACGTGGGCGAACCAGGCCTCCGGATTCTGCGAGTGGAAGGCCCCGGCGCCGACTCCGCCGCCCGCCGGCAGGCGCACGACGACCGGACAGGGGCGCTCGAAGCGATAGAACAGCTTGGCGATGACGTTGACGATCTGATTGAAGCCGCACGAAACGAAGTCGGCGAACTGCATCTCGACCACCGGCAGGTAGCCGAAGAGCGCCGCCCCGGCCGCGAGTCCGAGCGTGCCGCTTTCGGAGATCGGCGTGTCGAGCACGCGGTCCGGCCAGCGCGCATACAGCCCCTTGGTGACCCTGAAGGCGCCCTCGAACTGCGCGATGTCCTGGCCGAGGAGCACGATCGACGAATCGTGCTCCATCTCCTCCTGCAGGGCCTGGTGGATCGCGTCGAGATAGGTGACCTCGCCCGCCTTCACCGGACCGACGGCGCCGCCGGTGAAGGCGTCCATGGCGGTCGGGATATCGGGATCGGCCAGGGCGATCTGCGCCGACGCGGCCTCCACTTCCCCGGCATCGGCGTCCGCAGCCTCGCCGTGCGCGGGGTCGAAGGACTTGCCGAGCATGTCGGTGAGGTCTTCGACGAGGTCGCCGGATGCATCCGCAACGCCGATCTCCGGCGAGAGCACCGGAAACGTCGGCGAGACGCAGCGCGGGTAGATTCGCGCCCCGGGCTCGGCGAGAACCGGCCGGAAGGCCTCCTCTGCGGCGGGCGATGCCGCCGCCAGCGCGCGCTCGATGGCCGTCTCGACCAGCTCCGCGACGCGCGCGTGCAGCCGCTGCTCGGTCGCGGGGTCGAGCAGACCTTCGCTCGCGAGCCTCCGGGCGTAGACGGGCACCGGGTCCTGGGAGAGGTAGAGCTCGAGCTCCTCCTGTGGCACGACCTTCATCGAGCCGTCGCCCTCGGCATGACCGCGCAGCCGCCCGACGACCGCCTCGATCAACGTCGGCCCGCCGCCTGCTCGCGCCCGCGACACCGCCTTGGCCAGGGTCGCCGCCATGTCGTCGGGGTCGTTGCCGTTCACCGTCAGGGCGGGGATCCCGTATCCCGGACCGCGATCGGAAAGCTGCACACAGGCGTACTGATGCCGGGCCGGGGTCGAGAAGGCGTAGCGGTTGTTCTCGATCACCAGCACCAGCGGCAGCTTCCAGACCGCGGCGAGGTTCAGTCCCTCATGAAAATCGCCCGTCGAAGTGCCGCCTTCGCCGATGAAGTTGATCGCCACGCGGTCGCCGCCGTTGCGCTTCATGGCGAAGGCGCAGCCGGTCGCCACGGGGATCATCGAACCGAGGTGGCTGATCATGCCGACGTGGGCGATGCCCGCAGCGTCGTCGAAATGGCCGTAGTGGTAGGAGCGCTCGATGCCGTGCGAGAAGCCCGGCGCCTTGCCGAGCACCTGGCAGGCGAGGCGGTAGAACAGCTCTTCGGGCTCCGGCCGGCGGCCGTCCGCCGAACCGAAGCCGAAACCCGGGAAGGCTCGCGCCGGATCGAGATAGAAAGCGAGGATCGCTCCGACGTCGCGGTGCAGCGAACACAGGACGTCGCCGGCCTCGAGCGCCAGGCCCGCCGGGACGGTGATTCCCTCGTTGCCGATGGCGCTGTACCACTTCGAGATCCGGCCGGTGAGCAGCATGGCCTCGAAGCGCGCGTCGAACTCGCGCGCCAGTTTCATAAACGCGTAGGTGCGGAGGCGGTCTTTCGGACTGTTCACGATCGCGGAAGTCTACGGCGCGCAAGCGCGGCGCGGCAAGAAAGGCCTGCTCCCGCGGCAGCCTCCGGCTCAGCGCGGCAAATTCTGGATGCGGGTCTCGAACTCGCTGCGCCGCGGGTACTCCGGATCCATCTGCAGCAGGATCTTGAACGCGAGCTCCGCCTCGGCGCGCTTCTTCAGGCGCAGGTACCCCTCGAGCTGCTGCACCCCCTGCTCGATGCCCTGCTGCCGGCGATGGACCTCCTCGAGGCGGCTGATCTCGTTGAACAGCAGCGTCGGCCGCGGGCTGTCGGGAATGGCGCGCTCGAACTCGAGGACGATGTCGCGCGCCGCGTACCAGTCCCGCGCCTGGACCTTCTCCTTGTACTGACGCTCGAAGTCGTGCGCCTTGGAGTCGCGCTCGGCGAGAGCGGCGATATCGGCGATGCGCAGGCGATAGGTCTCGACCGAGACCTTGGCGAGTCCGGTTGCCGACAGCCGCTGGAGCTCGCGCTCGGCTTCGTCGAGGCGATGCGCATCCAGCAGGGTCTCGAGGTTGTCGCGCCGCCGGTCGACCGCGGCGACGCTCGCCGCCTGCTGCTCTGCGGTCAGGATCGAGGCGCGCAGGGCCTCCGAGAGCTGCAGCGTCGGGTCGGACTTCTCGAGCTGCTCGAGCTTCTTCCTCGCCGCCGCCAGATCGCCGTGCAACACGGCGTCGCGCCCCTCGGCGAGGATGCCGCCGGCGATCTCCATCTTGCCGCGCTCTTCGCCCATGATCTGGATGGCGCTCGCGAAGAGATCGCGGCGCGGATGGTGGGGCTCGATCTCGAGCAGCGTCTCGAGCGCGAAGCTGGCGAGCGACTGCTTGTTCTCCTGCAGGTACTTGACCAGCAACCGCTCGGCCTCCGCCGCCTTGGCGGCGAGCTCGCGCTGCTCGGCGGTCGGTTCGGCCGGCGCCGGTCGTGCCGCCGGTACAGGGCGAGCGGGCGGTGCGGCCGGTGCGGCGACGGCAACCGGTGCGACAGGCGCGGAAGTGGGAAGCACGGTGTCGGCGGTGCGGCTCGGCCGCGGCGGAGCCGGAGCCGGCGCGGCGGCCGTTGCGGCGACGGCAGGGGCGGCCGGCGCGGGCCTTGCGGCCGGCGTCGCGAGCGCCTTGCCCACGGCCGCCAGCTGCTCGCGCAGCTGCGCCACCGCGGGGTTGCGCGGCGCAACCGATTCGAGCTGGGTCACCAGACCGGCGGCGTCGTCGTAGCGTCCGGCGGCGAAAGCCTGGGTCGCGAGCTCGGCGAGGCGCGACGATTCGCTGACCTTCTTCGCCGCGCGTTCGATCTGGGCGAGGAGGTCGATGCGTTCCTCGCGCGAGAGCTCCGATGCCGAGCCGGTGCGTGAGGTCGGGCGCGGCGAGCTGGCCGGCTCGATCCGCGCCGCGATCCGCGCCGCGGACGGCACCTCGATCTCCTGCGTCGCCACCTGGCGCAGCGCCTCGGCCATCCGCACCAGCGCCTGCAGGAAGGTGATCGCGTCGGGGAAGCGGCGCTCGCGGTCCTTCTCGAGACCCTTCAGCACCAGGTCGTTCAACTCCTGTGGCACCCGCACCTGCGGGTTGCGGCCGATGAGCGGAATCGGCGGCTCGGTCAGCCGCTTGAAGACGAAGCCGTGCTGGTTCTCGGAGTCGAACGGCGGCCTGCCGGTGATCATCTCGTAGAGCACTGCGGCGAACGAATAGAGGTCGCTCCTGTGGTCCAGCGGGGCGTCCTTGATCGCTCCCGCCTGCTCCGGCGAGCAGTACATGAGCTTGCCCATGAAGATGCCGGCCTGGGTGATCTCGAGCCCGGCCTGCGCTTCGAGATTCTTCGCCAGCCCGAGGTCGATGAGCTTCACCTGATACCGCCCGCGGCGGTCGCGGGTGATCATCATGTTGTCGGGCGAGATGTCGCGGTGGATGACGCCCGCGGCGTGGATCGCCTCGAGCCCGCGCAGGGTCTGGATGCCGAGGTCGACCGCGAGCGGCAAGGGGAAGACGCCGTGCGTCTTCAGCCAGTCATGGACGTGTTCACCCTCGATGTGCTCCGACACCATGTAGAAGCTGCCGTCGGGCAGGCGCGAGAAGTCGTAGAGGATGGCGACGTTCGGGTGCTTGATCTGGGTGGCGATGCGCGCTTCCTGGGCGAAGCGCTGCAGGGCGTGCGGATCGGTGGCGCGATCGGCGCGCAGGATCTTGATGACCCGCAACTCCTGCAGGTGGACGTGGCGCGCCCGCCAGATCTCGCCCATGCCGCCCGCGGCAAGGCGGTCGAGGATCTCGTACTTGCCGTCGAGGATCGTCCCGCTATTGCGTTCGGTCACCGCGGTTCCCAGCTCCTTGGCCGTTCAGTTCGATGGATTCTCTCCTATTCTAGCCCTAACTTCTCACCTGGCTTCGTCACGAGGCGGCGCAGATGCCGGTGGCTGCAAGGCGTCGCGACCGAGGCGAGCGGAGGCGGGCCTCAAGGCCCGTCGAGCACGCCGACCGAGCGCAACGCAGCAGGCGCCGGCAGATGCGTCGCCGCAGTAGAAGTCTGGTGAGAAGTTTGGGCGGGCCCTTGCCGCCGCATGGCAGAATCTCGCGCCACCCCGATTGGGGGCGCGACCTCCGGAATGACACCCCCCAACCGCTCCTTCGCCGGGCCGATCGCGCCCGCTCCAGCGTCCGCCCCCAGGCACGCTATCGGCCTCGCCTGCGCCTGTCTGTTCGTCGCCATGCTGAACCTGACACTGGTCGTGGCGGGCTTGAAAGAGCTGGTGGTCGACGATCTCGGCGGCTCGGTCGCCGACGCGGCGCTCTTCTTCACCGTCGAAATGGTCGCTTATCTGCTCTTCGCGCCGCTCTGGGGGGCGCTCTCGGATCGCTTCGGCCAGCGCATACCGTTCATCGTCGGCGGCTTCGCGGCGAGCGGGCTGCTGTACTTTGCCTATCTCTGGATCGACTCGATTCCGCTGCTGCTGGCGCTGCGCTTCCTGCAGGGGGGCGCCGCCATCGCCGGCTGGTCGACGACGATGGCGCTGCTTTTCGACGGCGCCGACGAGGCCAACCGGCCGCGTCTCGCCGGTTTCGCCGGCGCCTCGCTGATCCTCGGCGTCGGCCTCGGCGCTCCCATCGGCGGGCTGGTGACGCAGCATTGGGGAGGGCGAGCTCCGCTCGCTCTGGCCGGGGCGCTCTTTCTCCTTCTCGCCCTGGCAGCGCTCGCCCTGCACGAGGCGACTTCCCAGCGCTCGCGGCCGCGCCTCGGCGACATCGGCCGCGCCCTCGCCGCGCGACCGCGGCTCCTCCTGCCGTGGGCGCTCTACGGCATGGAGCGTTTCACCGTCGGTCTGTTCGTGATCGTCTTCCCGCTCTGGCTACTGGCGCAGCACGGCGCCGATCCGGCGGCGCGCGGCCGGGCGCTCGCCGCTTTCCTGCTGCCGTTCGCCTTCCTGCAACTGGGGACGTACCGCCTGGTGCAGCGCTTCGGCCCCTACGCGCTGCTCGCCGCAGGCTGCGCCGGCTACGGTGCCGCCTTCGCCGCCCTCGGCCGCGTCGGCGAGGGGCCCTACTACCCGATTCTGATGACCCTCGGAGCGCTCGCGGCGCTGATCTTCCCGCCGACCCTCGCGCTCACCGCCGAGTGGACCGCCCCCGAGACCCGCGCCAGCGCGCTCGCCGGCTTCAACGTCGCGGGCTCGCTCGGCTTCGCCTTGGGCCCCGTCGCCGGCGCCTGGGCCCACCGCGCCGTAGGAGGAGAGGCCGGCAGTTTCACCGCCGCCTTCGACCTGGCCGCCGCCGCCGCAGGGATGGGCGCCATCGCCGCATTCGTCGCCTATCTGCACTCCCGCAAGCAGAGCTAGGAACCGAGCGGCCGGCGCGATGGCGCCTCAGGCGTTCATCACCGCCGGGTTCTCCCCTTCGCTAAGTGGCTCGACGCAAGGCGGCGGCGGGGAGCGCGACGCGGAAGCCGAGGCTGAAGCCGGAGTCTTGCGGCCGGTGGGTGTAGCGCAGGGCGCAGCGGGCGCTCGACGCGTCGTAGTGCCAGCTGCCGCCGCGGATGACTTTGAGCTCGGTCGCGCACTCTCCGACCGGGTCGCGCACCGGCGCCGCCGGGTAGGGGCAGTGATCGTCCGCGGTCCACTCCCAGACGTTGCCGTGCATGTCGAAGAGGCCGAAGGCGTTGGGCGCGAAGGCGGCCACCGGAGTGGGCGCGCTGCCGGCGCGGTGCGGCGGGCCGGAGTCGGCCTCGCCGTCGCCGTCGATGTTCGCCTGCGTCGGCTGAAGACTGGCGCCAGTGTGAAAAGCCTCCTGGCTGCCGGCACGGCAGGCGTACTCCCACTCCGCCTCGGTCGGCAGGCGAAACGGCATGCCGGAAATCCGGCCGAGCTCGCGGAGGAAGACCTGCACGTCATTCCAACTCACGCGCTCCACCGGACAGTCGCCGCCGCAGGTCGCGAAGGAGCTCGGCCGGGTTCCGACAACGGCGGCCCACTGCGCCTGTGTCACCTCGGTGGCACCTAGATAGTACGGATGGGTGATCCGGACGCGGTGCAGGACCTCCTGCGCCTCGCGGCCGGCCTCGTCGGCCGGGCTTCCCATCTCGAACTCGCCGGCCGCAATCCGCACCAGCCGCAGCCCGGTGTGCGGCTCCACCCAGGTCGCGGGCAGCCGATCGCAACCCGCCGACGCCCAACAGCACGAGAGCAGCAGCCCGGCGATGCGGCCGAGGGCGCTCGCCTCAGGCCGGGGGCGCACAGCCGTGAGGCTTCACGGTGCGCACGGCGGTGGCGGGGTAGCGGGCCAGCTTGTCCGCTGGGCGGCGCGGCCGCGGCACGAGCTCGCCGCCGCAGTTGGGACAGATGCCGCCCAGCTTCGTCGCGGCACACGACGCGCAGTAGGTGCATTCGAACGAGCAGATGAGCGCCTCGTTCGAGTCCGGCGGCAGATCGCAATCGCAGCACTCGCAGCCCGGTCGAAGCTCCAGCATGTCGCTCTCCTCTGGCCCTCGCGGCGAGTCTAGCGCTTCGGCAACGCGAGCTCGCGGCCTTCGGACCAGGAGTCGAATCGATCGATGAGCAGGGCTGCTGAGGCGAGCTCGTCGTCGGCCGGTTGTCGAGCAGGGCTGCCGTAAGTGACGCCGTCGTAGGAAAGCTCGAGGTCCCCGTAGGCGACTCCCCCGCCGCCGACACCGACGATCAGCGTTCGCCAGCCGCTGGCCGAGCGCGCGCCGACCCGGATCGGTGGACGGCTCAGCGGAATCCGGTCGACCTCTACGTGGCGTCCGCCTTGCGCGCGGAAGACGAACGTCGTACAGCCACCTGTTCCGCACCAGCCTCCGCCCACCAGATGAACCACGAGCTCGAGCGCTCCCTGCGCGTCGAGGTCGACCTCGGCGGCGAAGTACCTGGCAGAGGTCTGCGAGGACTGCTCGAGAAGCTGTTCGATCACGTCTTCTGGAAGCACGGTCGCGCCGGCGGCCGGTTCCTCTCCCGCCCACCCTGCCGTGGCCATCGCCACCGTCACGAAGATCGCGCCACCGAAACCGCTCCTCATCGCTCTTGCGGATCGTCTCAAAATTTCCTCCCTGACCGCTCAGTCGGGCGAGGGGCCGACGCGCTGGAGGTTGTGGAAGGTGCGGTCGGCCTTCGCCAGCGCCGCGAGGTCGCGCTCGGCGGCGAGGGTGCGGGGATGGGTGGGGCCGTCGTGGGAGCGGAAGCGGGCGACCGCTTCGGTGAGGTCGCGCTCGGCGCTTTCGAAATCGCCGCGCTGGCGGGCAATGCGCGCCGAGGCCTGCAGGAAATCGTCGAGCCGGGGGGCCTCCGGGTCGAGCTTGCGCACCACCGCGATGGCGGTGGCGATCTCCTCGGCGGCGCTCGTCCAGGCTGCCGCGTCGCCTGACGCCAGCAGATCCAGGGCGATCTGGTAGCGCGAGGCGGCGACGGCCAGGTGCTCGTCCTTGCCGTAAGCGCGTCGCTCGATCTCTAGCGCGCGTCGGTGGTAGTCGAGGGCCGCGGCGGCGTCACCCTGCTCGCGCTCGACCTCCCCCAGGTACTTGAGCGCTGTGCGCAGCGGCAGGCTCTGCGGCCCGTCGACCTTCTCCATCTCGGCCGCCAGGCGCTCGAGCAGCGGCTTCGCCTCCGCATAGCGGCGCGCCTTGACCAACGCCCAGCCCTGCGACAGGCGCGCCGCGTGCTGCAACGGACCCTCGTCGCCCAGCGCCGCGCGAAAGAGGCGCTCGGCCTCGACGAACTGGTCGTAGGCGCGGTCGAACTGCTCGCGGCCCATCTCGACGAAGCCGAGGTAGCGCAGCGCCGAACCGGCGTCGTAGTGACCGATTCCCGCGAGCACTTTGGCAGCGTGCCGCAGCACCCGCTCGGCGTCGTCGTAGCGGCGGCGCTCGCTCCAGTGGAAGCCGAGCTTGATCTCCCAGAGAGCGACCTCGGGATGATCCGGGCCGAGTGCTTCGCGATCGAGCTCGAGCCCCGACATCAACCAGCGTTCGGCCTCCTCGTCGTCGCCGAGAACATCGAGCATTTCGCCCGCCTGGAGACGCGCCGAGGCGAGACGAAGGGGGTTCCGCCCCTTGGTCTCCGCCAGCATCGGCAGCGTCTCGCGCACCAGCGGCTCGATCTCGGCGATCCGGCTGGCGTCGATCAAGAGACCGGCGAGCCCGAGGCGCCAGTGGGCGAGCTCGAGCTCGTCCGGCGCCGCCCGCGCCGCGACCTCGGCGAGCGCCCGCCGCGCCAGCGCCTCGGCCTCGGCAACCTCGAGCTGCTGCCCGAGGATCGAGAAGCGCGACTCGCACCAGCGCACACCGAGCGGCGTCGCCAGCGAGTCGAGCTCCGGCACGAGGCGCCGCGCTTCGTCGAGCAGCGTCAGCGCCGGCGCGAGCTCGCCGGCGTCGAAGTGAATCTCGGCGCGCGTCACGAGGCTTGCGGCGAGCTCCCGCGGCGCCCCGCCCGAGGCTGCCCGGCGCAGGGCGACGACGGCGTCGGCCCGCCGGGCGGCCGGTTCGATCAGGCCGAGATTGCGCTCCACCTGAGCGATCGCGTCGAGGAGCTCGGCGCGCACCGCCGGCTCCTCGACCAGCTGCTCGTCGAGCCGCAGCGCCCCCTTCTCGAGAATCTCGCGCGCCGTAATCGTCTCGCCCAGGGTCTGCGACGGGTCGGCCTCGCGGAACAGGTCGATCAGAAACGTCTTGACCCGGTCGGCGCGCCGAGCCTCGCCGCGGGCGACGCCGGCCTGCCAGAAAACGGCGCCGATGCCGGCGACGAGCGCGGCAAAGGCGACGATCCCGGCCGCCACCCCGAGACTGTGGCGGCCGACGAACTTGCGCAGGCGATAGCCCGCGCTGTCCGGCCGCGCCTTCACCGGCCGGCCGGCGAGAAAGCGCCGCAGGTCATCGCCGAAAGCGGCGGCCGACGGGTAACGCCGCGCCGGATCGCGGTTCAGCGCCTTGAGGGCGATCGAGTCGAGATCGCCTTCGAGGCGCGGCGCAAAGCTGCGCACGATCTCGCGCTCCGGCTCGCGGTCGTCGGCGCCGGCGGCGACCACCGACGGGCGCTCGAGGGTCTCGGAGTCGACCGCGCGCACGAGCGCCGGCAACGGCCGCCCCGCGCGGTCGAAGGGCGGGCGGCCGGTGAGCAGCTCGAAGAGCAGCGCGCCCATCGAGTAGACGTCGGTGGCGGTGGTCACCGCCTCGCCGAGGATCTGCTCGGGCGCGGCATAGGCGGGAGTGAGCGGCTGCCCGCCGACCTGCGTCTGGCGCTCGTCGAAGGCCTCCGCCTGCAGGAGCTTGGCGATGCCGAAGTCGAGGAGCTTCACTCGCCCGCTCGCGGTCACCAGGATGTTGGTGGGCTTGAGGTCGCGGTGCACCACCAGCTGGCGATGGGCCGCGTCGACCGCTTCCGCCACCTCGATCATCAGGCGGATCCGCTCCTCGAGCGGCGCCGCGCGTTGCTCGCACCAGGCGGTGATCGGCACGCCTTCGATGTGCTCGAGGACGAAATACGGGTCGCCGTCGTCGGTCGAGCCGCCGTCGAGGAGGTGAGCGATGCCCGGGTGGTCGAGCCGGGCGAGAATCTGGCGCTCGCGCAGAAAGCGATCGGCGATCGCCTGCGATTCGAGACCGGCGCGGATGCGCTTCAGCGCGACGCGCTGCTCGAACTCGCCGTCGGAGCGCTCGGCGAGGAAGACCTCGCCCATGCCGCCCTCGCCGAGACAGCGCACCAGGCGATAGGGGCCGATGGTCTCCGCCTCGTCGACCGGCAGGGCGACAGCACCGTCTCCGCCAGCCTGGTCCTCCTCGAGACGCGCGACCCCCGACTCGAGGGCCGAGGCGACGAACACAGGCGCCCGGGCCAGAAGCGGCGCGCCGATGAGCTCCTCTTCGGTGCGGTCGGCAGCGAGGAGCTCGGTGAGGAAGCGCGCCAATTCCGGATCGCTCGTGGCGAGTGTCGCGAGGCGGGCGGCCCGGACGTCGGCGCTCTCCTCTACCAGTTCGTCGAAAATCGCTTCCCAGCGCTGACTCATTCGTGGACCGAGACTCCCCGTCGGTGGAAGCGCAGGCGGGAGGCGCGCGGGGACATCGGCGACGACCGTCCCCCCTTCATGACGCCGGTTCGGGTGCGATCGCCTTCCCTTCGAGGGCGGCGCGCAGGAAGGCCTGCGCCCGCCGCCAGTCCCTCTTGAGCGACCGCTCGCTGCGCTCGACGATCGGCGCGATCTCTTCGAGCGACAGGCCGGCGAAGAAACGCAGCTCGACCAGCCGGGCGAGATCTGGGCTGGCGCGCTCGAGCTCGCCAAGGGCACGGTCGAGGGCGAGCATTTCGATCGACAGCGTTCCGCCGGGATCGGCCAGGCGATGCGCCGCCTCTTCGAGCTCGATCGGCACGACGCCGCCACCGCGCTTCTCGGCGTCCCGGCGGCGGGCAAAATCGACGATGACGTGGCGCATGACGCGCGCCGCGAGATTGAAGAAGTGCGCGCGGTCGGCGGGCGCCGCGCCGGCCGGGCCGGCGAGGCGGAGGAAGGTCTCGTGCACCAGGGCGGTGGTGTCGAGCGTCTGCCCAGGGCGGCCGTGCACCGAAAGTTGCACGTGAGCCAGGCGCTTCAGCTCCGAGTAGACGCGGTCATAGAGCGCTTCGGAGGCGCTGCGCTCGCCGCTCCTCGCCGCAGCGATCAGCGTCGTGACGTCGGACGGTCCGACGTCTTCTTCTTCCCGCTCGGACATGAAAAGGGACTCTACTCCAGCTGCGGAGCAGAGTCCCTCGTCGTGCAGCGCCCCCCGGCAACGATCGGTGGGCGGCAGCCGGCGGCGGCTAGTTCTTGGCGCGCCGCAGGAGAACGTCGCCGTTGAAAGTCTTGAACAGGATCTCGGGACCGCCGCCGTTGATGGTGCCGATCATCTCGCGCGATACGACGACGTGGTAGCGACCCTTCTCCTTCTTCGTCTCCGGCCCCTTCAGCGTCTCGGTCGAAACCGCGACATCGAAATCGGAGTAGATCTCGCCGTTGTCCGACTGCAACCGCACGGTCGCCTTGAGGCCGGGCGGGAAGGTCACGTCGACATCGCCGTTGAGCGTCGAGAAGGCCATCGGCGCCGCCGCCATGGCGGCGGAGAAGACCACCGTCACGTCGCCGTTGACGGTGTTGGCGGAGACCGGTCCGCGCACGTTGGTCACCCGGATCTCGCCGTTGGTGTTGCTGACCTCGACCTCGCCGTCGATACCCACGACCTCGATGTCGCCATCGTTCACGGTCGAGAGCGCGATCGAGCTGCCGGCCGGAACCTGAATCTCCAGATCGACGGCGCGCGCCCAGGATTCGGCCGAGATCGACACCTTGTTCCCCGCCTCTTCAGCCTCGAGCCCGATCGCGGTATTGGGAATCCGGCGCATGCCGGCGCGATCGCCGGGAAGGTCCCGCCCCTTGCGCTTGTCGTCCTCGTCCTCCGCCCGCGACTGCGCTTCGACGACCACCTCGCGGCCCGTCCCGCCGGTCACCTTGATCGAGCCCATGACCAGCGAGACCTCGAGCTCCGCCGGCTTCGCTGGATCGGAGAGCGGCACCACGAGGTGCTCGGCGGCGGCGGGCGCCGCGTTCATCGTCCAGGCGAAGGCGACCGCGAGCAGTGCCCTACCGAGAGTGGCTTTCCGGAACTTCGCTTCCATGTTCATCGCATCTCTCCCCACGCGAGCGTCAGGAACGCTCACGAATCGTGATGTCGCCGTTCAAGGTCTGACAGGCGAGGCCGATCCCGCCGCCGCCGAGGGTGGCGGCGGATCTCCCGCCCACTTCGTGATGCTGCCGCCCGCCGGACCGCGAGCGCGAGCTCGTCGGCGGGAGTTTCGCCAGCTCGAACGGGTAGTCGGTGTAGACCTCGCCGTTCATCGTCGCGAAGGAGAGCTCGGCGCCGAGCCCCTTCGGAAAAGCCAGATCGATATCGCCGTTCACCGTCGCGAAGCTGCAGTCGCCGGTTGGCAGCGCGGCGAAATCGACCTTGAGCTCGCCGTTGACGGTATTCGCATCGACGATCCCGGAGACCCGCACCAGGGTGACGTCGTCGTTGACATGGTCCACCTCGAGGCGCCCGCTAATGCCAGTGATGCGGATCGCACCCTCGTTGACGTCGCTCACGTCGAGATCGATCTGGCGCGGGACCTTGAGCTTCCAGTCGAAAGTCACTTCGTAGTCCCGTTCTTCGTGATCGCAGCAGCAGTCTCCGCGCCGCTTGTGCTCGCGGCCTCTGCAGCTCCAGGGTCCGTGCTGGACGAGCTCGAGCCGCCCAGGCTGCTCGCTCACTTCGAGCGTGACCTCCTGCCGGGCGAGCGCCAGGTCGGCGGCGCTCCTCGCCTCGAAGGTCTGGGTGAGCGTGAGCTCGACGGTGTCGCCGCTGCCGCCCTCGATCTCGATCGCTCCGTTCAAGTTCTCGATGACGAGGGTCCGCTGTCCGTCGACGGCGGAAAGCGTGAAGCTTCGGGTGACGGTTGCGCTCTGTTCGAGGGCGGCGAGCGCTGCCGGAACCGCTCCGGCGAGGGCGATGACGGCGACGGCGGAGTGCAGCGACGGACGCCAGCGGCGGTCGGGATTCATCAGGCGCTCCTTCCGAGGCGGTCGCGCAGGTAGCCGCGCACCACCGGGTCGAGTTGCGGGTTGTCGAGCAGCTGCTCGAGATCGCGGCGCGCGGCGGGCTCGCCGGATTCGAGCAGCAGATCGATGAGCGACAGCGCGACCAGCGGCGACTCCTGCCGCGCGACCGCCGCCACGAAATCGCCGCGGCGGTCGCCGCGCGTGGCGAGCGGGCGCAGGGCTTCGAGCGCCGCGAGCCGGACGTTGACGTTGGGATCCTCCAGCAGCCGGGTGAAGAGTGCCGCCGCGACCTGCTCGCGCTGATCGGCCGCCGCGGCGCGAGCGTTCGGCTCGCCTGCGCCACGCGGATTCTCCTCGCCGCCGCGCGCCTGGGCGATGCCGAAGTCGCGGTTCAGGCCGACCTCGCGGCTGTAGGCAACGCCCTGCAGGCGGTCGGAAACCGAGCTCTTCTCGAGCAGGGAGAGCGCCACCATCGTATGCAGGTCGCCGACTTCGCGTCGCAGGGTCGCGACGTCGTAGCCGCTGCGGCCGAACAGGAAGTAGCCCAGGCCGAGGCCGACGAGCAGCATCGCCGCGAGGGCGAAGAGCCGGCTGTCGAAAGGTCCGCTGGCACGCGCGCCGCGAAAGGCGAGCGGCGCCTTGGCGACTCCGCGGCTTTCCGCCGCGAGCTCCGCCGCGATGGCCGCATCGAGGCGGGCGCGCATCCGGGCGGTCGGCACGGTTTCGCCAGATTCCGTCAGGCCCTGCCAGAGCGCTTCGAGATCCGCCGCCTCGGCGGCGCAAGCGGCGCAACCGGCGAGGTGAGCCTCGAGCTCCGCGCGCTCGGCGGGTGCGAGGTCGTCGTGGAGGCGGGCTGTCAGGCGCTCCTGCATCGTTGCGCAAATCGTCGCTACGCGGTTCATCGTGCCTCCCTGCTCTCTGGCTCCGGCGCGGCTCCGTCGGCGAGAAACGCCGCCTTGAGCTCCTTCATCGCCCGGTGGACCCTGACCTTCACCGCCCCCTCCGAAATGCCGTACTGCTCGGCGATCCGCTCGTACTTCAACTCCGAGAAGCGCGCCAGCAGCAGAATCTCGCGCTTGGCAGGATCGAGCCGGGCGAGCGCCCGCCGGAGCCTGCCCTCCTGCTCGGCGCGCTCGAGGCCGGCGATCGGGTGTTGGAGCGGCGCCTCCGGCTCCGGCGCGTCCGGCTCCTGCGGGAGCTCCTTCGGCCGCGCGCGATAGAGATCGGTGGCGGCGTTCCTCGCCAGAGTGAACATCCAGGGGACGAATTCGGATTCGCTGCGAAAGGTGTGGCGGTACTTGAGCATGCGCACGAAGACCTCCTGCACCAGGTCCTCGGCGGCCTGGCGGCTCCTGGCGAGGCGCAGGAAGAAGTGAAACAGCCGCTGGTGATGGCGTTCGAAGAGCTCGCCGAGAAGGGCCACGTCGCCGTCGCGCACCCGGCCCATGAGCTGGCTGTCCGCGGGCGCGGATGCAATCTCGGGGTCGGGGATGGGGGCGGTCACAGCGGCGGTTCCGGAGCTCATGCTGCCCGGAACTACCGCGGCAGCGGGGGAAGGTTACCGCGGCGGGCGGCGGGCGGGCGGCGCGCGCCGCGAGAGGCGGCTGGAGAGCTGGTGCGCGAGGTAGCCGCCGAGCCAGAGCGTCGAGGCCGCGAGGTGCAGCGCGAGCCATGCCTGCCGCCAGCCGGGTGCGGTCGCTGTCTGCAGGAGGTAGCCCGAAGCGACCATCGGCGCCGCAGTCGCCGCGAGCGCCCAGCCGCTGCGGCGCCGTGCGGCGATGCCCAGGCGGAGGCTCGCCCGGACGTGGCTCTGCCAGATCAGACCGAGCGCAAAGACCAGGAGAGGCGCCGCGACCACGTGCAGGTGTTGCACGTCTGGCTGCCAGGGATGATTCACCACTGCGAACGGATCGTCCGGTCGGACGAAGTAGCGCATCCAGGCGTAGACCAGCCCGCCGCCGCCCACCAGAATCGTCGCGACGTGAAGGAACCAGGCCTCGAGGCGCGTCATGGCTTCGGTTCCGCAGGGGCCGCAGGCGCTGCCGGGGCGGCAGGTGCTACGGCACCGGCGCGCTCCGCGAGCAGGCGATGGAGTGCCAACGCGCGACGCGCTGCATCCGTGGTGGCGCGGGCGGTGAGCGTCGCGCCGGTCACCGGCCGGATCGCCCGGCCGAGCTCCGTTTCGGCGGCGAGCGCCCGGCCGTCGAACTGCGCGTACCACTGCCGGCGCGGCAGGTAGTCGGGCGGTTCGTCGAACGACAGCACCTCGACGCGCACGATCGCACCCGCCGGATCGATCGCCACCATCACCGTCTCGGCGAGGGTGCGCACGCGATGGCTGTCGAGATAGGCGGTGCCGCAGAGAGGGGAACGTGCATCCGGTCGCACCGCGCGGTAGGGATGAACGACGGCCGAGGCGGGTTCGGTGCCGGCGAGCTCGCGGGCGCGCTCGACCTCTGCCGCCGTGAGGTAAACCGAGCCGCGTTCGATCGTGCAACCCGGAAAGACGAGAGCCAGCGCTTCTTCGACGGAAAGCAGGACCTTCGCCGCCGCCGGCGCCGCGGTCAGCACGACGGCGACTGCGAGCCCGAAGGCGAGCGCCAGCGGAGCGAAGGTCTTTCCTCTCACCGTCTCAGAAGATATAGCCCAGTGCGAGATTGAACTGATCGACGCCGGTGCCGGCGCCGTTGTCGACGTCCTGCCAGTCCGCCTTGAAGATGAGTTGCTCGATCGGTTTCCAGTTGATGCCGACGGTCAGCGTCTCGATCTCGTTGGCCGGGTTGCGCGCGAATCCCGCCGGCACCGCCGCCTGGGTGTCGTAGCTCTCCCAGCGCGCGAACGGAACCAGCGATTGGCGGCTGCCGGCGACGAGCGCGAGAACGTCGTAGCCGGCTTCGACGTAGTAGCCGGACAGCTCCTCCCCCACCGAACGGTTGCCGGTGAGACCGAGCTTGCCGTTCAGCCGGGCGACGCCGTCGAGGTCTCCTTCGACCCAGAGGCCGCGCAGCTCGAGGCCACCGCTGCGCCACTCGGCATGCGCTTCGAGCAGCTGTGTGCCGACGCTCAACTCGCCCGTCGCATCAGCCAGGCCCTGCGCCGAGTCGCCCACGTACCCCGAGACGCCGGCGACGAAGCCCGGAATCGCGGTCCAGTCGATCCGCCCAACCCAGGCCAGATTCTCCGCCACCGCCTTCGCGCCGTTCTGTCGCGCCGAGCGCACGCCGGAAGCGGCAAAGCGCTCGGCCTCCAGGCCATTCATGAGGTAGGTGCGATAGGTAATCGGACCGAGCTCACCGAAGATCCCGACGCCATTCTCGCGCCAGGTGGTCGGCAGGATCGCCTGCTCGATGCCCGGGCGGCGCGCGCCGAGATAGGTCGTCGGCTCGTGGAGCTCGTTGATGAAGCCCATCGGCACCAGGAGGAGGCCGGCGCGGGCGTTCACCTCGGGGCGGATGCGGCGCTCGAGGTAGGCGAACTCGACCGCCACCTCGCCGCGCTGCCCCTCGCCCGCCTTGGCATGCTCCCACTCGATCTCCGAGTTGAACAGCCAGTCGTCGTTCCATTTGTAGCCGAAGTAGAGGACGGCGCGGAGGAAATCGAGCTCGTCCTTGCGGCCCGAAGCGGCGCCGTCGTCGCGCTGCCCGGCGAAGCCCTGGTAGAGCATCTCGCCGTAGCCGCCGATCGAGAGCCCCTGCTCGACGGCGTAGACCTTCGACGCCGCCGGGCCGAAGCCGGCGGTGCCGGCATCCGCGACCGCCGCCGGCGCGCTTTCGCCGAGGCGCATCTGCTCGAGGTCCGCGGCCAGCAGATCGATCCGCCGCGCCAGCTCGGCGAGCTCGGGCGCCGGAGGTGCCGACGGAGGGGGCGGGGCGGCCTTCGCCTGCAGCGCCGCGAGCGCCGCTTTGAGCTCGGCGACCTCGGCGGCGAGGCGGCGCAGCTCCGTCTCGCTGTTCAGAGTGGCGTCCGCCGCCGCGGCTTGAGCGCCACCCGGGGAGGCGACGGACGAGAGCGGTATCGACAGGGTGAGCGCGACGGCGAGCCGCTTCCAGACACGAGACCTCAACTGGAGGTGCATCGACTAGACTCCTCTTGTTTCATGGCCCGCGGCAGAAGTGCCGGGGGCAGTGGAACCGAGAGGGCGGCGGCCAGGAACTTTTGCGAGGCCAGGCCGCGCGCCCTCGCTTCTACGAAAATCCTCCGATCGTCTGGATGCGCAGCTCAGGGACGAGGGCTCGAACCCGCCCGGCGAAGCCGGGACTGACGAGCGCGCGCAGGCCCTGTGCTTCGATCAGCAGCAGCACCGCTTCGGCCCGCCGTTCGCGGCTCCAGCGCGACATCAGCGCCACTCCCTCCGCCTCCCCGAGCACGTACAGTCCCGTCGACCTGCAGTCGGCGGCCGTAGCCTCGGTCGCGAGAACGGTCGCGCTGCCGATCTCGCGTGCCGGACGGCCGGTGCGCGGGTCGAGCAGGTGCCCGATCCGCACGCCGTCGACGACGGTCGGGTGCTCCGAGTTGCCGGAGGTCGAGAGCGAGCCGGCGGCGGCATCGAGGGTCAGGGCGAGCACCGCCCGCGAGCGGTCGCGGGGATCGGCCACCGCGACCTCGACCGGGGCCCTGCGCCCCGTCCAGGCGAGTTGACCGCCGAAGTCGAGCTCGATGTGAGCTCCCGGCGCCATGGCTCGCGCTGCAGCGAGCGCTGCGTCGAGACCCGCTCCTTTGCCGAAGCCGCCCTCCTCGATGCGCGCCCCACCGGGTTGTCCGACCCTCCGGTGCTCGCGGTCGAGCTCGAGTCGCCCGGCGTCGACCAGCCGCCGCGCCGTTTCGATCTCGCTCGCGACCGGCAGGCGGCCGCCGCTGCGCAGCCCCCAGGCCTCGACGAGCGGCGCGACGGTCGGGTCGAAGGCCCCGCCAGTCTCTCGCCAGCAAGCGATCGCTGTCTCGACGGCGTGCCAGGCGAGCGGCGAGAACGCCACCTTCGCACCGGACGGCGCGGCGTTGTAGCTGACCAACTCGCTCGCCTTCAACCAGGTCGAGAGACGGCGCTCGGCATCTTCGACGGCGGCGACGATGGCGTTGCTCACCGCGAGGCCAGTCGGTCGGTCGACCGCTTCGATCGAGAGCCGGAGAGCGGATCCCATGGCGGCGACATCGCGCTCGACGATCGCGGCGCTCACCGGCTGCGCTCCCGCAACGGCCAGCGCCAGGAGGACCGCTCGCCCACCGCGGCGGCGCGGAGTCGGCGGATGGCCGATTTCACCAGCCTGTGCACAGCGGGCGCAGGGCAGGGAGTTGGCGGAGCTCGCTTTCGGCCGGCGCAGGAGCCGGCGGAGCGTCAGCGCGAGCGCCACCGCGGCGGCGGCGGTGACGATCCAGAACTGCGGGTCGGCGACGGGCAGCGACATCTCAGGAGACTCCGGCCAGCCGCAGACCGTGGAAGGCGACGAAGGCGCCGATCCAGGCGACACCGGTCATCCAGCAGAACTGCAGCATCGCCCATTTCCAGCTCTTCATCTCGCGGCGCACGGTGACCACCGTCGCCAGGCATTGCATCGCCAGGACGAAAAAGACGAGCAGCGAGACGGCCGTCGCCGTGGTCAGGAGAGGCGTGCCGTCGTCGCGTTTCGCGCGATGGATGCGATCGAGGATGCCGGCGTCCTCTTCGTCCGGGGCACCTACCAGCACGGCAAGCGTCGAGACGAAGACCTCGCGCGCGGCGAAGGCGGTGAGGACGCCCATCGTCAGGCGCCAGTCGTAGCCGAGCGGCGCGAACAGCGGTTCGACCGCGCGGCCCAGCTTGCCGGCGAAGCTCGCCTCCTGCTGATGCGACAGGGTGAGGCCGGCCGCTTCGGCGGCAAGGCGCTCGGCGGCGTTGGGCTCGGTTGCCGCGAGCGTCTCGGCCTGGGCGGTGAGCGCGACTGCCGCCGCCGGCGGCTCCACCTTCGGATAGGCCGAGAGCCACCACATGACGAAACAGATGGCGAGGATGACCGTGCCCACCGTGCGCAGGAACGACCAGCCCTGCTCGAAGGCGTTGGCGAAAGCGACGCGGAGCGACGGCCACTTGTAGGTCGGCAGCTCGAGCACCATCGGCCGCGACTTGCCCGGCAGGAGCGTCCGACGCACCAGAAAGGCGCTGCTCATCGCCGCGAGCGCCCCGAGGAGGTAGCAGCCGGCGAAGGCCACGCCGGCAAGGAGCGGGCGGTCGGCGAACAGGAAGTTGGTGAGCAGGACGTAGACCGGCAGCCGCGCCGAGCAGCTCATGAACGGCGCCACGAGGATGGTCGCGAAGCGATCGTGGCGATCGGGGATGAGCCGAGTCGCGAGAATCCCGGGGATGGCGCAGGCGTGCGACGAGAGCAGCGGCACGAAGGCGTAGCCGGGCAGGCCGAAGCGGCAGAGCAGGCGGTCCATGACGAACGCCGCACGCGCCAGGTAGCCGGTGTCTTCGAGAATCGTGATCAGGAAGAAGAGCAGGCAGATCTGCGGCAGGAAGACGACCGTACCGGAGACGCCGCCGATGAGTCCGCCGACGAGGAGGTCACGCACCGCGCCGGCCGGCATGCGCGCCTCGAGGAAGCCGCCCAGGTTGGAGAAGATCGCCTCGATCATGTCCATCGGCACGCTGGCGACGGCGAAGATGGCCCAGAACAGGCCGGCCATCACCAGGTGGAAGATGACCAACCCGAGGATCGGATGGGTGAAGGTCTCGTCGATGCGATCGAGCAGCGTGTCGCTGCCACTCCCCAGGGCGTGGGCGCCACCGACGCTCTCGCCGACCACCGTCTCGGCCCAGAGCTCGAGCTCGGTCGCCGATATCGCAGCGCGGCCGGGCTCGGGCGCGCGCGCGGCGTCCGCGGCGCACACCGGCGCCAGCGCCGCCAGCAGCTCGTCGATCCCCTTGCCGCTGCGCGCGGCGATCGGGATCACCGGCGCGCCGATAGCGCGCGACATCTTCGCCAGATCGAAGGAGAGGCCGCGCCGGTGCGCCAGGTCGATCATGTTGAGCGCGACGACGAACGGCACCCCCTCGCGCGCCAGCTCGCCCACCAGCATGAGATGCCGCGAGAGGTTCGTCGCATCGGCAACGACGATCGCCGCCGCCGGCTTCGCCCCGTCGCTGCCGGCGAGCGCCCGCACGGCGACCGTCGATTCCGGCAGATCGAGCTTGAGGCTGTAGAGACCCGGAAGGTCGACGACGTCGAACGCTTCGCTGGCGCCGGAGGCGAGCGGCAACTGGAGCCGGCCGACGCGCAGGTCGGTGGTCGTACCGGGGAAGTTCGCCGTCTTGGCGCGCATCCCGCACAGGCGGTTGAACAGGGTCGTCTTGCCGGTGTTGGGATTGCCCAGTAGGAGCAGGCGCCTGAGCGGCACGCTCCGATTCGCCCCGGCGCGGGTCGTCGATACCGGGCCCGCGACGCTCATTCCGGCTTGGGCGCGCTCGCGTCCGCAGCCGTCTCGCTCGCCACCACCAGCCGCACCGCGACGCTCCTGGCGAGCCCGATGCGGGTCGAGCGCACCTCGACGATGCACGGATCGCCGCTGGTGCGCACCCGCAGGCGGCACCCTTCGGTCATGCCCATGGCCGCGAGCAGGCAGGCTTCGCCCTCCGACAGCTCTTCGCACGACAGCCGCGCGACGCTGCCCACCGGCAGGTCGGCGAGGCGCTGCAGGACCGGCAGACGGGCCGGGAGTTTGCCGTTCGTTTCAGACATGAAGATGGGCTCCGGTGACCGGTTTGGCGGCCTGCTGGACCGGCGCGGCCGCCGCCCGCTCGTCGTCGGCGCAGCCGCGGCAGACGCCGAGGATCTGCAACTGGTTCAGGCGGCCCTCGAAGCCGTGCGCGCGGCAGATCTCGCCCAGCAAGGCGGTGATGCCCGGGCTCACGAACTCGACCATCCGGCCGCAGCAACGGCACGCCATGTGGTCGTGGCGCTGGCCGGAATGCAGGTGCTCGTAGAGATAGCTGCGGCCGGAGAGCCGCACCTTGTGCGCCAGCCCGGCCTGCACGAGGAGCTCGAGATTGCGGTAGACGGTGGCGCGTGAGATGGCGAGTCCGCGCTGGTGCATCGCGGTGAGAATCGAGTCGGCGTCGATATGCCCGTGCTGTGCGAAGATTTCGCGAATGAGCGCCCGCCGTTCGGCCGTGGCTCGCAAGCCGCGGGAGCGCAAGAAGCCCAGAAACTGTTCCTCTTCAGGCGTCGGATTCATGGAATTGAGACTCTTTCTCAACAAGCAGGAAAGATTCTGGACGAGTTCAGTCCTCATTGTCAAACCCCATCCGGGCGGCGCGCGTAGACTCCCTGAACGATGACCTCGAAGATCCGCCTGCCGCGCCACCATCGGCTGCGCTTCCAGCGCCTGCCGCTTCCTACATGGCTGCGGCTCTCGGTCCTCACCGTCGGTTGGGTGCTGATTCTGCTCGGCATCCTCGGGCTCTTCCTGCCGATCCTGCAGGGCGGCCTGATGCTGGCGCTCGGCTTCGCCCTGCTGTCGATCGGCAGCCAGACGATCCATCTCTGGTTCCGCAGCTTCATGGGCCGCTGGCCGCGGATCTGGAAACGCCTCGAGAAGTTGCGCCGCAAGATCCACCTCCGGCTGCACAAGGCGAGCGGCGGTGCGAAACCCGCCGCCGGCAAAGACGGTCCCCCCCCGCCCGGCGCACCCTGACGGGTTGCCGGAGGAGGCGGGCGCCTTCAGGCGAGAGAACTGCTGGGGTTCAGCGCTTGTCGACCGGGACGTAGGCGCGTTCGGTGGCGCCGGTGTAGATCTGCCGCGGGCGGTTGATGCGCGCACCCTGGTCGCGCATCTCCTTCCAGTGGGCGATCCAGCCGGGGAGCCTGCCGAGCGCGAACATCACCGTGAACATGTCGGTCGGGATGCCCATCGCGCGATAGAGGATGCCGCTGTAGAAGTCGACGTTCGGGTAGAGCTTGCGTTCGACGAAGTAATCGTCCTTGAGCGCGACCTCCTCGAGCTTCATGGCGATCTCGAGCATCGGATCGTTGATGCCCAACTCGGCGAGCACGGCGTCGGCGGCGTTCTTGAGGATGCGCGAGCGCGGATCGAAGTTCTTGTAGACCCGGTGACCGAAGCCCATCAGGCGGAAGTTCGAGTTCTTGTCCTTCGCCATGTCGACGTACTTCTTGTAGTCGCCGCCGTCCTTCTGGATGTGCTCGAGCATCTCGATGACCGCCTGGTTGGCGCCGCCGTGGAGCGGGCCCCAGAGGGCGCAGATGCCGGACGACATCGAAGCGAAGATGTTGGCCCCCGACGAACCCACCATGCGCACCGTCGACGTCGAGCAGTTCTGCTCGTGGTCGGCGTGCAGGATGAGCAGGAGGTTCAGCGCCTTGTCGAGCGTCGGCGAGACCACGAACGGCTCGGCCGGCACGGCGAACATCATGTGCAGGAAGTTCTCGGTGTAGGAGAGCTCGTTGATCGGGTACATGAACGGCTGCCCGATCGACTTCTTGTAGGAGAACGCCGCCACCGTCTTCGCCTTCGCCAGCAGGCGCACGATGTTCAGATCGACGTCGTCAGCCTCGGAGTAGTAGGTCGAGAACGAGGCCACCATCGCCGAGAGGATCGCCATCGGATGCGCGTTCGGCGAGAAGCCCTCGAAGAACTTCTTCATGTCCTCGTGGATGAGGCTGTGGCGCGTCAGCTTCTCGCGCCAGGCCGCGAGCTCCTTGGCGTTCGGCAGGTGACCGTAGATGAGCAGGAAGGCGACCTCGGTGAAGCGCGCCTGCTCGAGGTCCTCGATCGGATAGCCGCGATAGCGCAGGATCCCCTTGTCGCCGTCGATGAAGGTGATCGCGCTCTTGCAGGAGCCGGTGTTGCCGTAGCCGTCGTCGAGCGTAATCGCTCCCGACTTGTCGCGCAGTTTCGAGATATCGATCCCGACTTCACCTTCGCTGCCCACGACCACCGGCAGCTCGTGCTCCTTGCCATCCAGAACCAGTTTCGCCGTGCTCATCACTGACCGCCTCTCGCCGCTTGGACGCGGCTGCAAGAATGTGCCGCGCCGCGGCACATTCTACCCGCCGTCACCGGCGTTGAACAGAGCCGGAGACTGCCCAAGAGGGTAGTTTTTCGGCCGATCTGCGGCTGGATTGCAGCCAACCGGGTGACGACCGTCGGCGCTCTTGACCGACTCCGGAAGTTGCGTCTACTCTCGACTCGTGCGTCCGCGTCTGGCGTGCTCCACTGCGCACGACCCAGGGTTTCACCCCCACATGATCTGCCGGACCCCTGAGGGATTCCCTGCCCGACAACCCGGCTGCAACTGAAGGAGAGGACATCGTGGAAAGCAAGAGCAAGTGCCCGTTCACCGGCGCGGCCGAGAGGTCGAAGACGAATCGCGACTGGTGGCCGAATCAGCTGGACCTTTCGGTCCTCCACCGCAACCCGCCGCAGGCCGATCCCATGGGGGCGGAGTTCGACTACGCCGCGGAGTTCGAGACCCTCGATCTCGCCGCCCTGAAGCAGGACATCGAAGCGGTGATGACGACCTCGCAGGACTGGTGGCCCGCCGACTACGGCCACTACGGTCCGCTCTTCATCCGCATGGCGTGGCACAGCGCCGGCACCTACCGGATCCACGACGGCCGCGGCGGCGCAGGCTCCGGCGAGCAGCGCTTCGCACCGCTCAACAGCTGGCCGGACAACGTCAACCTGGACAAGGCGCGGCGGCTGCTCTGGCCGGTGAAGAAGAAGTACGGCCGCAAGATCTCGTGGGCCGACCTGATGGTCTTCGCCGGCAACTGCGCCCTCGAGTCGATGGGGTTCAAGACCTTCGGCTTCGCCGGCGGTCGCGAGGACGTCTGGGAGCCGGAAGAGATCGATTGGGGAACCGAGCACACCTGGCTCGAGGACAAGCGCTACACCGGCGACCGTGAGCTCGCCAATCCGCTGGCAGCGGTGCAGATGGGTCTCATCTACGTCAATCCGGAAGGCCCCAACGGCGTGCCCAGCGCGCTCGCCGCGGCGAAGGACATCCGCGAGACCTTTCGCCGCATGGCGATGGACGACAAGGAGACGGTGGCGCTCATCGCCGGCGGACACACCTTCGGCAAGACGCACGGTGCGGCGGTACCGGTCGGTCACGTCGGCCCCGAGCCCGAAGCGTCGCCTCTCCAGGAGATGGGTCTCGGCTGGAGCAACAACTTCGGCTCCGGCTGCGGCGGCGACACCATCAGCAGCGGCCTCGAAGGCGCCTGGACACCCACGCCGAAGACCTGGGACAACAGCTTCTTCGAGACCCTCTTCGGCTACGAGTGGGATCTGACCAAGAGCCCCGCCGGAGCGTTCCAATGGGTGCCGACCGACCCGGCCGCGGCGACCGCCGTGCCCGATGCGCACGATCCGACGAAGCGCCACGCGCCGGTGATGCTGACGACCGACCTGGCGCTGCGCATGGATCCGGTCTACGAGCCGATCTCGCGCCACTTCCTCGCCCACCCGGAAGAGTTCGCCGACGCCTTCGCCCGCGCCTGGTTCAAGCTCACCCACCGCGACATGGGGCCGATCGCGCGCTACCTCGGCGCACTGGTTCCGGCCGAGCAGCTGTTGTTCCAGGATCCCGTCCCCAGGGTGACACACCCGCTCATCGGCGAGGCGGAGATCGCCACCCTCAAGAACCGGCTCCTCGCCTCCGGCCTGTCGATCTCGCAGCTGGTCGCGACCGCTTGGGCTTCCGCTACGACCTTCCGCGGCACCGACAAGCGCGGCGGGGCGAACGGCGCCCGAATTCGTCTCGCGCCGCAGAAGGGCTGGGAGGTCAACGAACCGGTCGCGCTCGCCAAGGCTCTGGCCGCGCTCGAGAAGATCCAGGGCGAGTGGAACGCCGCTCACGCCGGCGGCATGCAGGTCTCGCTCGCCGATCTCATCGTTCTCGGCGGCTGTGCGGCGGTGGAGCAGGCGGCGAAGAACGCCGGTTGCGAAATCGCGGTGCCGTTCGCACCCGGGCGCACGGATGCCTCGCAGGAGCAGACCGACGTCGAGTCGTTCGCCGTGCTCGAGCCGCGGGCGGACGGTTTCCGCAACTTCCTCGGCAAGGAACAGACGCGGCCCGCGGAAGCCCTGCTGGTCGAACGCTCGCAGCTGCTGACGCTCTCCGCCCCCGAGATGACCGTGCTGGTCGGCGGCCTGCGCGTCCTCGGAGCGAACTTCCAGCAGTCGGCCCTCGGCGTCCTTACCCAGCGGCCCGAGGCGTTGACGAACGATTTCTTCGTCCATCTCCTCGACCCGGAGACGAAGTGGCAGGCGACCTCCGAAGAGGAGGCGACCTTCGAAGGTCGCACGCGCGCCACCGGCGAACGCAAGTGGACGGCGAGCCGCGCAGATCTGGTCTTCGGCTCGAACTCCCAGCTGCGGGCGCTCGCCGAGGTCTACGCGAGCGACGACGCGCAGCCGAAGTTCGTGCGTGACTTCGTCGCCGCGTGGGACAAGGTCATGCGGCTCGATCGCTTCGACCTCGCCTGATCGTTCCGCCTGGCGCGGGGTTGCGGCTGGCCGGCGTCAGCCGGCCGCAACCTCTTCCAGGGCGGTCGCGAGCGCGGCGAGCAACAATTCGGCGTCCGCGGCGCTGAAACACAGCGGCGGACGGATCTTCAGCACGTTGTGGTGCGGCCCGTCGGTGCCGATGAGCACGCCGCGGCGGCGCATGCGAAGGGCAACCTCCTCCGCCTCCGCTCCCGCCGGCTCGAGCGTCGCGCGGTCGCGCACCAGCTCGACGCCGAGGAAGAGACCGGCGCCGCGCACGTCACCGATGAGCTCGTGACGCTCCGCCAGCCGGCGCAGCCCGGCGAGGAGGGTCGCGCCGACCGCGGCAGCGTTCGCCTGCAACCCCTCCTCTTCGACGACCTCGAGCGTGGCGAGCGCGGCAGCGCAGGCCGCCGTCGAGCCGCCGAAGGTGGAGAAGAACTCCATGCCATTGGCGAACGCCGCCGCGATCGCCGGCGTCGTCACGACCGCCCCCATCGGATAGCCGTTGGCGATCGGCTTGCCGAGAACGACGATGTCCGGTACCACGCCGTAGCGCTCGAACGCCCAGAAGCTCTCCCCCGTGCGCCCGAAGCCGGTCTGCACCTCGTCGGCGATGCACAGGCCGCCAGCCTCGCGCACCGCGGCGTAGGCCGCGGCATAGAAGTCGCGCGGCGGGAGGATCTGCCCGCCGACCGAGGGCAGGGTCTCGGCGAGGAAAGCGGCGATCTCGCGGCCGCGCGCCTGCGCGCCGGCGATCGCCTCGGCGACCCGCCCGGCGTAGCGCGTACCGGCTTCGCGATCGGCGGGGTCGGCGGGGTCGGCGGCGCGGAACTCGCCGCGATAGGTGTCCGGCACCGGCACGAGGTGCACCCAGTCGGGTCTCCCCTCTCCGCCCGGCCCGTCGTGCTTGTAGGGGGAGAGATCGATCAGCGTCGTCGTGTGACCGTGATACGCCCCCGCCATGACCAGCATGTCGCGCCGCCCGGTCGCCGCGCGCGCCAGACGCAGCGCGAGCTCGTTCGCCTCGCTGCCGCTGGCGGTGAAGTAGCAGACCGAAAGTGCGGCCGGGAACTTTGCCGTCAGGCGGCGGGAGTATTCGAGGATCGTCGGGTGCAGGTAGCGCGTGTTGGTGTTGAGCAGCGCGAGCTGCGCCGTGACCGCCTGCACCACCTTCGGATGGCTGTGGCCGACATGCGGCACGTTGTTGTAGGCGTCGAGGTAGCGCTGCCCGTCGATGTCCCAGAGCTCGGCGCCGAAGCCGCGCACGATCGCCAGCGGCTCGGCGTACGACAGGCTGAGATTCGCCCCGAGGCGTTGCCGGCGCTCTGCGAGGAGCGCGCTGCGGTCGGGCCGCGCGGGCGGGAAGAGCTCCGCCGGCACCCGCGCGACGAGATTCGGATCCGGGCAGAGCGAGAGCCAGAGCGGCCGCTCCGAGGGCCGGCAGGAGCCGATGAAGTCGCCGCGGCCGTCGAGCATGTCGACGACGAGCTGCAGATGCAGGTGCGGCGGCCAGTTGCCGTTGACCGGAAAGTCGCCGAGGCTGGCGAGCCGCTCTCCCCTGCGGACGATCGCGCCCGGTTCGAGACCGGCGAGCGACTCGCGCGAGAGATGGCCGTAGAGGGTATGGAAGGTGAACGGACCGCGCTCGTCTTCGACGCGGTGCTCGAGCACGATGCACGGGCCGTAGTCGAACGGCGCGGCGTTGTCGGCGAAGCTGTGGACGATTCCCTCGAGCGGTGCTGCGACCGGCGTGCCGGCGGAGAGAAAAATATCGAGTCCGAGGTGAACCGTCCGCCACTCGTCGCGCTCGTCGCCGCGGTGGCGGTAGGCCTCGCTCGAGTAGACCGGCCGCGCCTCGTCGTAGCCACCGATGGCGGCGACCGCCCCAGCCGATCGAATGCGCGCGAAGACGCGCTCCGTCCACGCCGCGACGTCCGCGCGCTCGGCGGGCGAGCCGAGCTCCGTGCTGCCGGCGCTCCAGTCGGCGTAGACGAGCGGCACCCGCTCGAGACCGCTCGAGATGTCCGGCTCGAAGATCGGCGCGAGCTCCGCACGATGTCGCTCGAGCCAGGCGACGACGCGCGGCGCGTCAGGTTGCGCCGGGTAGCCGCACGCCGCCCTCCAGGCGTAGAGCGTGCGGCGCGGGTGCGCCTCGGAGAGTGCCTCGAGCAGCGCCCAGGCCGGCCGCTCGCTCACCGTCAGGTAGTCGTTGTCCGGTTCGACGGTGCGCTGGTAGGCCGAGTTGGTGACACTGACACAGAGCCGCAGGCAGACGAGCGCCTGCATGAGCTCGAGCTCGGCCTCCTGCAGCGGATGCGCGGCGTGGTAGCCGGCGAGCAGGTGGCCGATGCCGGCGACCGGATCGCCGAGGCCCATCGCGGCGTAGGCCGCGGCGGTCGCCGCTTCGCAGACCACGTTCGAATGGCAGAGGTCGCCGAAGTCGATGACGCCGGCGACGACCGCGGCGGATCCGGGACCGGAACCGAAACCGGTCACGACGATGTTGTTGTCGTTGGCGTCGTTGTAGATCACCCCCAGGCGCAACCGGTCGAGCGCCGGCCGCACGCGCTGGTCGAAGTCGGCGAGCCAGCGTTCGACCAGCGCGCGCCGGCGGCCATCCTCGATGTAGTGCAGGTAGTCCCGGATCCAGCCCGCCTGGCGCAGATCCCACTTGAGCTCGCGGTGAGCAGCTGGCGAGTCGAATTCGGCGAGGCCGCGGTCGAGCGTGCCGAGCGTCGCGCCGAGGCTCTCGAGCAGCGCAGGCGGCGGACGGCGGACGGTGCAGACCTCCGACCAGAGCCGACCCGGCAGGAAGGTCAGCAGACGGACCCAGTGGTGCTCCCCGTCGGGCCCGGCGATCGTCAGCAGGTCGGCGCCATCGAGCGCCGGAATTACCTTCTGCAGCGCCAGTCCGGGCTCGCGCCGCGCAAGATGGGCGAGCGCCGCATGCTGCAGCTCGAGGTGCTCGCGCCTCTCGCCGGCGTGGGCGATCTTGAGGACGTAGCTTCCTGCCGGCGTATCGATGCGGAAGTTGAGGTCGTTCTCGCCCGCGAGAGCGGTGGTCTCGCCGGCGACGCCGAAGCGCGTGTGCGCGATCGCGACGGCGTCGGCGATGGCCAGGCCGGGCCGCGGGGAGTGGATCCTGGGCATCGCCCCGATCTTAGCGTCCCCCGGCCCGGACCGACTTCGCCGGCGCCACGCCGCTCGCGCCTCAGTCGGGCTGAAAGTCGATACGGATGCGGAGCTTCTTCGCCCGGTCGATGCCGTACTTGAGGGTCGACAGCGTCACCGTCTGCTCGTCGTGGCGCTTTTCGCTGTCGAGCCCCTCCTGGCCGCGGTAGCCGTCGATCGCGACACCGGCCGAGTCCAGCCACTCGAGGTCGAACTTCGCCTCCCAGTCGTTGGTCGAGTCGTTGGTGAACTCGAGCTGGATCTGCACATCGGCGAGATACTGGCTGTTGCCGGGGCGCATGAACGACGACTTGGTGATCCCGCCCTCGCGCACCAGGCGGATCCGGTGCAGCGTCACCGGCCCGTCGGTCGAGGCCAACTCGACCCACTCGCCGAGCTTCAGCGTCACCGTCTTTTCGGCGGTGCCGGCAAAGGTGGCATTGGGCAGGAACAGGGACAGTGCTGCGGCGAGACCGACAGCGAAACGGCAGGAACGAATCATGCGCATGGGCATCTCCCGGGAAAGAGCGTGCATTCTATCGAGCGGGTCGCCCCCCATCTTTCCGCCGACCATGGCCGGATCCTGCGCCCGAATCCGAATGGAGGGGCAAGGAGATCTACCGCCATGCTTTCTCACCCCAAGCTGTCCGCCCTCCGCCTCGTGGGTCTTGCCGTCCTTCTGGGAATCGGCGGCCTCGCCGGCGCCTCCTTCGCCCTCCCTGCGGACGGCGACCTGGATCTCCGCTACGGGGTGGGCGGCGTCGCCCGGTCACCCGAGCTGGATCGCAGCGTCTACGCCATTCCGAGCTCCCTGGCCTGCGGCGCCTCTGGCGAGTGCTCACTCGCTGCGAGTCGCTACGCCCCCGACCGGGACTTCCTGGGAATGAAGTTCAATACGAATGGCATCCACACGGAAAACTTCGGCACCCACTTCGATCTCGGGGGGAACCTCGACGACCGTACCTACGCGACCGCCGTGCAGCGCGACGGCAAGGTTATCCAGGTGGGCCACGCGCAGGACTCGGAAACCTCCGGCAACGCCTTTCAGGCGGCGATCGTGCGCTACTCCACGGCCCTCGTGCCCGACCCCTCCTTCTCGGCCAACGGCAAGGACAACACCAACTTCGTCGGGGACGCCCGGAGCTACGCCGTCGCCATCGCTCCCGACGACAAGATCGTCGTCACCGGCTGCTACCAGACGGGGGGCTCCGCCGGCTCCGACATCTTCGTTCTGCGCTACACCTCGGCCGGCGTTCTCGACAACACCTTCGACGGCGATGGCATCCGGATCTTCGGCTTCGACCTCGGCGGCGCAAACTTCGACTGCGCCTACGCCGTCCTGGTGCAGCCCGACGGCAAGATCGTCGTCGCTGGAACCGTCCAGTATGCCGATAACGACGACGACTTCGCGATCGTCCGCCTGCTGCCGGACGGCGCGTTCGATCCCTCCTTTTCCGACTTCCTGAGCGGGGCCGGCCGATCCCGTGTCGCCTTCGACCTCGGCGGTCCTTACGAAGCCGCCAGATCTGTGGCGCTCGACGACCGTGGCCGGATCGTCGTGGGCGGACAGGCTGAAGACTCTGTCATCAACATTCGCACGGCGATCGCCCGTCTGTTGCCGGATGGCACACTCGACACGGCGCCGGGGTCGTTCGGAACCGGCGGCAAATATGCGCCAGACGACTCCCGCCTCGGGGTCATGGGCATCGCCGTCGCAGGGCCCCCTTCGAACCACATCTACTATCTGACTTTCTCTGACTGGATCGGAGCGCTCACCGGCGCCGGCGTCCTCGACACCGGATTCCAAGGCGACGGCTTCGTCCGCCTTGACGATCCGCTGCCAGGCACCTCCCAAAGCGCCGACGGCCTGGCCTTCGCCGGCGGCATGCTTCAAGTTGGAGGCCACTCCTACGTCGGCGATGACGACTACAACATCGTGGCCCGGTACTGGATGCACCAGATCTTCGGCGACGGCTTCGAAGCGGGCAATACCGGAGCCTGGCTGGGCTGGTAGGTTCGTCCCGCGGTCTTTCCGCCGGCCATGGCCGGATCCTGCGCCCGATTCCGAATGGAGGGGCAAGGAGATCCACCGCCATGTCTTCTCGCCCCTCGCTGTCCGCCCTCCGTCTCGTGGGTCTTGCCGTCCTTCTGGGAATCGGCGGCCTCGCCGGCGCCGCCTTCGCGCTTCCTGTCGACGGCGACCTGGATCTCCGCTACGGCGTGGGCGGCGTCGCCCGGTCACCCGAGCGCAATCGCGCCTTCTACGACCCTCCGGTAGCCCTGGCTTGCGGACCGACCGGCCTCTGCGCGCTCGCTGCGGGCCGCCGCGTCCCCGACGAGGACTTCTCCGGTTCGAGGTACGGCTCGGACGGCTCCTTCGAGGGGGATTTCGGCACCCATTTCGATCTCGGCGACAGCCTCGATGACCATCCCTACGCGACCGCCGTGCAGCGCGACGGCAAGGTCATCCAGGTGGGCTTCGCGACGGACTCGGCAACCGTCGGCGACCGCCTCCAGGCCGCGGTCGTGCGCTACAGCTCGATCTTCGTGCCCGACGCTTCCTTCTCCGCGAACGGCAAGGACAACTACAACTACTCCGGGGACATTTCGAGCCGGGCCGTCGCCATCGCTCCCGACGACAAGATCGTCGTCACCGGCTGCCTCCAGACGGGGGGCTCCCTCGGCTTCGAAATCTTCGTCCTGCGCTACACGGCGGCAGGCATTCTCGACACCACCTTCGCCGGCGACGGCATCCGGATCTTCGGATTCAACCTCGGCGGCGACAACTTCGACTGTGCCTACTCCGTCCTGGTGCAGCCCGACGGCAAGATCGTCGTCGCGGGCAGCACCCGATATGCCGCCGGCGACATCGATTTCGCGATTGCACGCCTGCTGCCGGACAGCACGCTCGATCCCTCCTTTTCCGATCTGGTGAGCGGAGACGGCCTATCCCGCGTCGCCTTCGACCAGGGCGGCGAATTCGAAGGCGGCTACTCGGTGGCGCTCGACGCCCGCGGGCGCATCGTCGTCGGGGGAGATGCCGAGGACTCCGACGAAAACTACCTCACCGCCATCGCCCGACTGTTGTCGAACGGCAGACTCGATTCCGCGCCGGGGTCGTTCGCATCCAGCGGCCGATACGCGCCGGACGACTCCCGCAGCGGAGTGAGCGGCATCGCCGTGGCAGGTCCGCCTTCGAACCGCATCTATTATCTGACCCATCTGGACTGGATCGGGGCGCTCACCGGCGCCGGCGTCCTCGACACCGGATTCAACGGCGACGGCTTCGTCCAGTTCGAAGATCCGCTGCCCGGCATCGACTTTCGAAGCGCCGAGGCCCTGGCTTTCTCGGGCGGCATGCTCCACGTCGGAGGATCCTCCGCTGCCGGCGCAGACGACTACGACATCGTGGCCCGATACTGGATGCACCAGATCTTCGGCGACGGCTTCGAAGCGGGAAACACCGGGGCCTGGCTGGGCTGGTAGGGCCGGCCCCCGTCTTTCCGCCGAGCA
>JAGOCP010000149.1 GCA_017998715.1 Thermoanaerobaculia bacterium
ACTGGTAGTAGCGCGAGATCAGCAGCAACCAGGCGACACTCGCTGCCAGGAGCGCCAGCGCGCAGATCCGATCGCGCCGCCAGAAGGCCCGCGCCCCCAGCAGGGAGAGCACCAACACCGGGCAGTACCAGAGAACTCCCTTCGCCGGAGAGGCCAACAGCCCGGAGAAACCGACGGCGAACGCCGCTGTAAAGTTGCCTGCCTCTTTGCCGTAGCCGGTCTCGAAAAGACCGCCGAAACGACTCCAGTTATACGCAGCGATCACGGCCAGCCATACGGAAAGAAAAAAGCTCCAGTAAAGGGTGTCTACGGCGAGTCCGCGTCGGCGAGCTCGGCGCCAGCCGAGGACGGCAACCCAGAAAAACAACGGCACAACGACGACGACATGCGCGACCTTGGTTGCGACCGCCAGCCCGGCGGCAAGGCCGGAGATCGCCAGCCACCAGCGGATCGCAAGCACCCCCTTTACCGGGCCTTTGCTTTTCGCCTTGAGAAGTCCAAGCACGGCGACCGCCAGGCACAGCGCGGAGAGAGGTTCGGAAAGAAAAGTGCTGGCGTAGTGCGGCAGCAGGGTCGCGGATCCGAGGGCGATCGCAGTCGCCAGCGCGACCAGCAGCGGGTAACCGAGTTCTACAGCAACCAAGAAGGTGACGGCGACCGTCGCACCGCCGGTGAGGGCATTGGCGAGGCTCGTACCGAAGACCGTTGCGCCCGTGCGCAGATTGCCGAAGCCGTCGGCGGTTTCGGGGAGCTCCAGGCGGTCGAAGAGGCGGTGGCTGGCGCCGTAGAACGGCAGCGCGACGAGCGACGGACCGAGGCCGTACTTGGCGTAGCTCCGGCCGTCGCTGCCCCTGACAGGATAGGCGACATCCTTGCGAGTGGCTTCGGAGGTGACCGCGACCTCGCCGCGCTCCCAGATCGCTTCGGTCACCTGGTACATCAGAATGTCGTCGCCGAAGATGAAAATGCCGCGGCTGGTGCCGGCATAGAAGGCCGAGAACGCGAGACCCAGCAGCACAGCGATCAGGGTGACGGGACCGGAACGGGCAGGAGGCATGCGATTCAGATTTCCGGTGTCCGCCGCTGCGCGGGCAGTGAAGGCAAGGATCCTTTCACAGGCGACCCGGTCGGGTATCATCCCGCGGTCGATGCCGCCGCTTTCCGCTTCGCCCGTCGCACCTGCGCCTGCGGCCCCGGGCGAAGCCTACCGGCCCGAAGTGGACGGCCTGCGCGCCGTCGCGGTGCTCGCCGTCGTGCTCTTCCACGCCGGCGTGCCCGGATTTCGCGGCGGATTCGTCGGCGTCGACGTGTTCTTCGTCATCAGTGGCTACCTCATCACCCGACTGATTCTCGGCGAGCTCGACGGAGAGCGCTTCTCTTTCGCCCGTTTCTATGGCCGGCGCGCGCGCCGACTCTTCCCGGCGATGTTCGCGACGCTGGCCGCGACCTTCGTCGCCAGCCTGTTCATCCTCTCGCCGCCTCACCTCGAAGAGGCGAGCCTCTCCCTGATCCACGCCCTGCTCTCGGTGTCGAATGTCCTCTTCTGGAGCCTCTCCGGGTATTTCGACAGCGCGTCGGCTGCGAAGCCTCTGCTCCACACATGGTCACTCGGTGTCGAAGAGCAGTTTTACCTGGTCTGGCCGATCTCGGTCTATCTCGCCTACCGTTGGCTTCGCCACCGCGGGGTGCTCGTCCTGATCGTGGCCGTTGGCCTCGCAAGTCTGGTCGCGGCGGAGATTGCCGCCGGCCGCGCGCCCGACGCCGCCTTCTTCCTGACCCCGTTCCGCATGTGCGAGCTGGCGCTCGGTGGGCTCTGCCTCTGGCTCGAGCGCTCGACCGCGATCCGGTCCTGGCGGCGCGAGCTGCTCACTCTGCTCGGCCTCGCCCTGATCGCCTACGCGACGCACGCGTACGGCGAAGGGCACCGCTTCCCCGGCCTCGCGGCCATGGTGCCGTGCGGCGGAGCCGCCCTGGTCATCGTCGGCGGCCGCGGGCGGGTCGCCGGCGCGCTGTTGGCCAATCGCCTGGCGGTCGGTCTCGGCCTGATTTCCTATTCGCTCTATCTCGTGCACTGGCCGCTCTTCGTGCTGGTGCGATACGGCCGCGCCAGCGACTCGACGTCGCTCGAGAAGGTGACCCTCATCGCCGCCGCCACCGGGCTCGCGACGGCGATGTACTTCCTGGTCGAGCAGCCCTTCCGCCGCCGGCGACGGGAACGACTGCGGCTCTCCGATCCGGCCTTCGGCCTGGCTTGTGCCGGCCTCGCCTGCGCCCTCATCCTGCCTGCCGTCTCCGCCATCGCGGCCCGCGGCTGGCCGGGCCGGGTACCGTCCGGCCTGCGCGCCGCGGCCGCCGGCCTCGCGGGAATGAAGGACCATCACTTCGACGCTGCCAACGCCCAGGACCGCGTGCCCTTTCCGGCGCCGAGTCGGCGCAACGCGGTCATCGTCGGCGACAGCCATGGCGCCGACCTGCTGACCGCGCTGCTGGGTACCAAGTCGCAGGTGAACTTCCGCTTCCTCCACATTTTCTGGGACTGCCAGCCGATCCTCGGCCCGCGCCCCTACGGCGAGGGCACGCCGATCCGCTCCCGCGAATACGCCGAGGAGTGCGCGCGTAAAGCCGAAGTGCTGCGGGACAACCCCGTGCTGGAAGCGGCCGATCTCATCGTCATCGCAAGCTCGTGGATCGACTATGGAATGGCCGGGCTGCCGGCGACCATCGACTACCTGAAGTCGCGCTACCGCGCCCGGATCGTGATCGTCGGCGGGCGCTTCGCCTTCACCGAGTTGAGCGCCCTGCTCATTCAGGCGACAACCGTCGACGAAGCCAATGAGCGCTTCGACGCCGCCAAGGGCAAGTTCGGGATGAAGCAGGAGATCGCCCGCCTCTCCGAGATCGCCGAGCGGCAGAAGGTGGACTTCATCGACCTCCGTCCGCTCACCTGCGAGCCCCTGCGGAAGGGCTGGTACTGCCCGCTCTTCCTCGAAAGCGGCGAGCTCCTCTACTGGGACTCCAACCACTGGACCGAAGCCGGCGCCCGCCTCGTCGGCAAGAACCTCCGCGACAGCGGTCAGTACGAATACCTGTTCTGACGCCGCTCGGGCCCACACCTGCGGGCAGCGACAGCGGCTTCGGCTGCAATTCAGTTCACAGCCGGAGTCTTCAGCCGCTGGTAGCTTCCCCGCCGGAAACCCATGTCCACCGATCCAGTGCGGGCCCGACTCAGCACCCCTTTTACTGGTCTTTTCGCCTTCGGCCTGCTGCTGGCACCGGCGCTCGCAGCCCAGCAGACCGTCGGCGGCTGCCAGGTCCTGCCGACCGACAACATCTGGAACACGCCGGTGGCGAGCCTGCCGGTGGCGGCCAACTCCGCCGCGATCATCAACCACATCGGCGCGGCCGACCTGATGCATCCCGACTTCGGCACCGTCTGGGAGGGGGCGCCGATCGGCATCCCTTACGTCGTCGTCCCCAACGGCCAGGCGCTGTTGCCGATCGACTTCGCGTCGCTCGACGGCTGGCCTGAGGAGAGCGACGCCGGGCCCTACCCGATTCCGCCGAACCCGCCGATCGAGGGCGGCGACGACCCCTTGAACCGCGGCGACCGCCACATCCTGACCGTCCGCCAGGGAGCCTGCGTCCTCTACGAGCTCTACCACTCGTGGAAGGAGGGGGACTTCAATGGCGACTTCACCTGCGCCGTTCCGGGAACGACGCCCGGCTGGTGCGGCCTGTCGGGCGCTGTCTACAACCTCGCCTCGAACGATTTGCGGCCCGACAGCTGGACCTCGGCCGACGCCGCCGGTCTGCCGATCTTCCCCGGCCTGGTGCGCTACGACGAGGTCGAGACGGGCGAGATCCGCCATGCCCTGCGCTTCACGGTCGACATCTCGCGCACGAGCTGGGTCTGGCCGGCGCGCCATCAGTCCGGCTCCACCAGTAACGTCAACGCCCCGCCGATGGGATTGCGCCTGCGGATGAAGCCCGGCTACGTCCTGCCGGGAGCGACGCCGCGCGTGCGCACGATCCTCGCGGCGCTCAAGCGCTACGGCATGATGGTCGCCGACAACGGCACCGACTGGTACCTGAACGGCGTTCCCGACCCGCGCTGGGACGACGACGAGCTCTCCATCATCAACGACATCCCCGGCAGCGCCTTCGAAGTCGTCGACGTCTCGGGCCTGCAGCTTGCTGCCGACTCCGGCGCGACGCCGCATCTGTGGAGCGACGGCTTCGAGGCCGGCACGCCGTCGCAGTGGTCGACCGTCTCCCCCTAGGACTCAATCGCGGAAGCGCTCGGCGAGATCGCCGAGCAGGACGATCTCCGGTTCGAGAGAGACCCCGAAGCGCTCGGCGGCGCGGTCGCGCATGCTGCGCATCAGGGCGACGACATCCGCGGCGGTCGCTCCTCCGGTGTTGACGATCACATTGGCGTGCTTCGGGCTGACCAGCGCGCCGCCGACGCTCGTCTCTTTGAGACCGGCAACGTCGAGAAGGCGTCCGGCCGAGTCCCCTGGCGGGTTCTTGAAGATCGAGCCGGCGTTGGCCTGCCCGGAGGGGAGGCTCGCCCAGCGCCGCGCGTTCAACTCCGCGATGCGGTCGAGCAACGCTTTCGGGTCGCCGGGCGCCAGATCGAAGAGCGCACGGGTCACGATCGATCGGCTCTGTTTGAGCCGGGTGGACCGATAGGTCGCCCCGAGATCTTCGACGCCGATCCGGTGCCGGCGGCCGTCGAGCTCGACGAGCCGCGCTGACCGAAGAACGTCTTTGATCTCGGTGCCGTAGCAGCCGGCGTTCATGAACACCGCCCCGCCGACGGTCGACGGAAAGCCGGAGAGTGCCTCGAGGCCGGCAAGGCCGGCGGTCGCTGCCCGGCGTGCCGCCAGGGCGAGCGGCGCGCCGGCACCGGCGCTCAAACGGCGCCCGCGAATCCGGATCCGCTTGAGATCGCCGCCCAGGCGGGCCACGATCCCCGGGAGCCCGGCATCCGGAACGAGCACGTTCGAGCCCAGACCGAGGAGTTGGAACGGCTGCTTCCGGCGGGCGACCTCCTGCAGCAGGGCGACCAGGGCGCGCTCCGAGCCGACCTCGACGAAGAGCTCCGCCGGGCCGCCGATCCGCAGCGTCGACAGACGGGCGAGGGGCTTCCCCGGCTGGACCCCGAGACCCGGAATCGCCTGGAGCCAGAGCACTTTTTCGTCCGTTCCGCCAGAAGGCGCCACCGGTTTCCGTCCTTTCCCTAGCAGAAAGGCGGTCGATTCGTCGCTTTCTCGACCGCCGGCCTCCGGGTAGTATAGAGGCGGAAATGCGGCGGGCAAACGGCGTCCGGCCGATCACAGCGACGAGCGAGGGAGTGACAACGATGGCAGCAGATCCGAAGGTGGAAAAGGGCAAGGCGGTCGAGGGCGCCCTGGCACAAATCGAACGGCAGTTCGGCAAGGGCTCGATCATGCGCCTCGGAGCGCGCGAGATCCAGCCGATGGACTTCATCCCGACCGGATCGCTGGCGATCGACGCGGCCATCGGCATCGGCGGCTTCCCGCGCGGCCGGGTGGTCGAGGTCTTCGGCCCGGAGTCTTCGGGCAAGACGACGCTCGCCCTGTCGGTGATCGGCCAGGCGCAGAAGCGCGGCGGCGTCGCCGCCTTCATCGACGCCGAGCATGCGCTCGACGCCGAGTACGCCAAGAAGCTCGGGGTGGATATCGACAACCTTCTGGTGTCCCAGCCCGACAACGGCGAGCAGGCGCTCGAGATCGCCGAGATGCTGGTGCGCTCGAACGCGGTCGACATCGTCGTCGTCGACTCGGTGGCGGCACTCGTGCCGCGCGCCGAGCTCGAGGGCGAGATGGGCGACAGCCACGTCGGCCTGCAGGCCCGCTTGATGTCGCAGGCCCTGCGCAAGCTCACCGCCATCGTCGCCAAGTCGAACACCTGCATGGTCTTCATCAACCAGATCCGCGAGAAGATCGGCGTCATGTTCGGCAGCCCCGAGACCACCACTGGCGGCCGGGCGCTCAAGTTCTACTCCTCCGTCCGGGTCGACATCCGGCGCATCTCGGCGATCAAGGAGGGCGAGACCGTCACCGGCAGCCGCGCCAAGGTGAAGATCGTCAAGAACAAGGTCGCGGCCCCCTTCCGCCAGGCCGAGTTCGACATCGACTACGGCGAGGGCATCTCACGCCCGGGCGAGCTGGTCGACATGGGCGTCGAGAACAAGCTGGTGCAAAAGAGCGGCGCCTGGTTCAACTACGGCGACATCCGGCTCGGCCAGGGACGCGAGAACTCGAAGCAGTTCCTGCGCGACAATCCGGAGCTCGCCAACGAGCTCGAGGCCAAGCTCCGGGCGGCGCTCTCGCTGCCACCCATGAAGGTGGCCGAGGAGGCAGCGGTCGCCAAGTGAGCATGCGCCGGGCGCTGCTGGCGCTGTTTTCCGCCGGATCCCTGCTGGTGGCCGGGGCGGACACTCCGGCCGCCGCGCAGGGCGATGCGCCGGGGCGAACGGCGCTGTCGCTCCATGTCCGATCCTGGGTCTTTCCGGGCCGCCCGCTGCCGCTGACGGTCGATCAGGCTGGCGTCCTCGCGCAACGCCGCCTCGCGGTCTACCTGTTCGTCGATCAGAACCAGTTCGAACGGATCACGACGCAGGGCGACCGCACCCAGGCGAGTGTGGCGCTGCCCCCGCTCGAACCTGGCAAGCATGTCTTGATGGCGAGATCGGGAACGGAAGTCGCGACCGCCGAGTTCCGGGTTTTGCCCTGGTCGTGGCTCGTGTGGGCGCTGCTCGCGGCGCTGGCAGGCGGCGCGCTGGTGCTGCTCGGGCGGCGCCGGCGACCGGCTTCCGGCTGATTCCGGCCGGGGCCCCCGGCGGTGGATCTCGACTGGCGGCTGCCGCGTCAACCGCGCTGCGGCAGCAAGCGGCGCCACCAGCGGTCACGGCCGGCCAGCGCTTCGGCCGAGCCGCTGGCGTTCTCCAACTCGTCCACCGACATGGGCAGGAGAGCCAGCGCCTTCTTGCGCAGTTGCAGGATCAACCAGTCCAGCCGGCGTGCTCGTTCTTCGATGGCGGTGCCTGAGAGCAGGGCGCCGAGCTCGGAGCGGCCGTCGATCGAGCGGTAGAACGCCAGGACCGGCTCGGACATGCGCGACTCTTCCTCGCCCGACGGGGGGTGCAGCCAGATCGGCACGTAGTGCTCGACCGCGTCGAAAGGCAGCGCCAGGTGGTGGCGCAGGAAGACGGCCTGCTCCTCGGTAACCTGTTCGATCAGCAGGTCCGCGAGGTGCAACTCGGTCGAACCGGAGTCGGAGTGGTCGCCGACCGATTCGATGTCGAGCGCCTCGATCACCGCCAGGCGATACGCTGCCTGCAGAAACCGGTAATAGGAACCGCGGACCTCGATGTAGAGCTCGGCGAGCGTCAACTTGCCGTCGACCGAGCGGTAGATCCGGCGCTCGAGCGGCGTCAGCAGGCCCTGCGGAGCCTTCCGCCCGCGCTGCAGCACGACGTTGTCGTGGACGAAGATCCGGCGCACCCGCTGAGCCTCGTCCGACCAGCGACTGCCCTCCATGGCGAGGGCGACCGCAGGGATCGGTGCCTTGAGCTCGAGCTCGCTGGCGAGCGACTCGGCGGCGAAGTAGAAGATCCCCGAGCGCCAGAGGAAGATGTCGCAGACCTGGTTCTCGACGTGCTGGCGCAGCGCCTCCTGCACCTTGTCGGCCGGCAGGAGACCCATCGTCTGCAGGGCGTCGCCGAGCTTCTGCCCGGTCCGTTGGCAGTGTTTGAGGGCGCGGATGAGGCCGGCCTCGTCGAGCAGGCCGTTGACCAGCAGATGCTGGCCGAAAAACTCCGCCGGATCGTCCGAGAAGCAGGCGACGACCTCGCCGTCGCGCAGAAAGATCCGCTTCTCCGACCCGCTGCGCCGGACCACGAGCGCCCCCGAGCGCTGGTCGTTCTGCGCCCACTGCAGGATGTCGCCGATCGGGAACGAGGCCAGGCGGCCGGAGAATTCCATGGTGGAGGGCTGGTATGTTACCTGCACTCTCCCGCTTCTCAACCCAACCGGAGAGGAAAGATCCTCATGCGCCGCATACGATTCTGGAAACTGGCTCCTGCTGCACTCGCCTGGACCCTTGTGGGCGGCGGCAGCGGTGCCGTCTTCGCCGCCGATGCACCCTGTCTCGCCTGCCCCGGTGTCACCGTCGACGACCCGTTCGCGATCATCGCCGCCCTCGAGACTCCTCCCCGGCTCGAGAAGGGCGCCCGGCTCTTCGTCGCCTGGAACGCCGCGCTCGATGGCTCGGCCTCTCCGGCAGGCGCCCACCTCGTCATCGCGGCGGGTGCGCAACCGTGGATCAGGCTGCAGTTCGCCACCCCTTCGCCGCTCCTCGAGCACGTCGACGCGCTGCAGCGCGAGCTCGACGCCGCCGTCGAGCTGGCCCGTCTCGCGCCTGCGACGACGTCCTACGAGATCGTCTGGGGCGGTGACGGCGTGTTGCCGGTGGACGCCCGGCAGTATGCCTTTCTGGTCAAGCGCGCGGCGGTCGCACTTACCGGTGTCCAACCGGAGAGCCGGATCTTTGCTCAGCCGTTGCCGACCGCTGACGACTGGATGGAGCTCTGGTACGGCGAGGGCGTGGCGGCCTACGTCGACGGCGTCGCGCTTTCACCGCAGGGCGCTGAGGCGCCCGCCGCTCTGGCGCGGCTCTCCGGGCTCGATCCCG
>JAGOCP010000150.1 GCA_017998715.1 Thermoanaerobaculia bacterium
TTCCCATCGAGACGCTCATCTGGGCCGCTGCATCCGCCCTGGCGCTGGCGATCGTGCTGAGCTATCTGATCGCCTTCAGGCGGCGTAACCGGCGCGACCGCGAACGCGCCGGTGCCGCCCAGCTGCACGGCGCACAGGCACCGATGGGAGCCTTCCCCTATATCGACCCTGCCGTCTGCATCGGCTGCGGCGGCTGCGTGGCGGCCTGTCCGGAGAAGGTCCTCGGCATCGTCGGCGGTCTGGCGGTGGCCGTCCAGGGCAATCGCTGCGTCGGCATCGCCGCCTGCGCCAAGGCCTGTCCGGTGCAGGCGATCGAGATCGCCCTCGGCGACCTGCGCGGCCGCGCCGACGTGCCGTGGATGAACGAGCACCGCGAGACCAACGTCCCCGGCATTTTCGTGGCCGGAGAGCTGGGCGGCCTGGCCCTGATCCGCAACGCCGTGCGCCAAGGCAAGGAGACCGTCCAGGCGATCGCCCGCGAGCTCGCCGGAGCCGACCGCGGGCAGCACCCGGACGCCGAGGTGCTCGACCTCGCCGTCATCGGCGCCGGTCCTGCGGGGCTCGCCGCCGCGCTCACCGCGGTCGAGAGCGGCCTCCGCTACGCGGTCTTCGAGCAGCAGACCGACCTCGGCGGCACGATCTACAACTTCCCGCGCCGCAAGCTGGCGCACACGGAAGAGGTCGTGTTGCCGCTCTACGGGCCGTTGCGCAAGGAGGAGTACAGCAAGGAAGAACTGCTCGAGCTCTTCCGCGGCCTGCTGGAGAAGCACCGCCTCCAGGTCCTGTTCGGCCAGAAGGTGCTGCAGGTCATTCCGGAGGGCGGCCTCTTTCACATCCTGACGGTCTCCGGCGCCTGGCGCGCCCGCCGGGTGCTGCTTGCGCTCGGCCGCCGCGGCACACCGCGCAAGCTCGGCGTCCCCGGCGAAGAGCTCGCCAAGGTGATGTACCAGGTGCGCGACGCCGAGGAGTACCGCGGCCGCCAGATCCTCTGCGTCGGCGGCGGCGACAGCGCTGTCGAGGCCGCCATGGGCCTCGCCCGCCAGGCCGGCAACCAGATCACCCTCTCCTATCGCGGCGACTCGTTCAATCGCGTCAAGGCCAAGAACCTCGAGACCCTCGAAAAGCTCGTGCGGCGCGGCAAGATCCGCCCGCTCCTCGGCTCCGAGGTGCTCGAGATCGACGTCGACCGCGTGCGCCTGCGCACGGCCGAAGGCGAAATCACGCTCGCCAACGACGACGTCTTCGTCCTGATCGGCGGCGAGCCGCCCTTCCCCTTCCTGCGCAGCATCGGCGTGCGCTTCGGCGATGAGGCGGCGGTGGACCAGGCCGCCGCGGACCGGCGTTCGCACTAGAATCTTCGGCGATGCGCAACCGCTCCGGCAGCCGCTATCTCTCGCTCTTCGCCCTGGTGGCCATCGGGCTGATCGTCCTCTGGCGCACGCACCTGCTGAAGTCGACCCGCCCGACGGCCCACTCCGGTTCCGCGCCGGCCGGGATCTCGGCCTCGACCGACGGCGGGAAGCGCGACCTCGACTGGGACGAGCGCCAGGGCGGCCATACTCTTCACCGCCATGTCGGCCGCAGCGAGAGCGAGCTCGTCCGCCGCCTCGAACGCGAGGCCGGCATCGCCGCGGCCTCGAGCTTCGACGATCGCGCCACCGCCGAGGCGGTGATCGCGGCGACGCTCGAGCGCGAGCGCGAGCGCATCGCCACCTGGATGCGCCACGACAAGGAGAACCTCACTCTCGACTATCGCGGCGACGCCGGCCGGACGATCGGCCGGGTGTTGCGGCGCGGCGACGCCGCGGCGCTCGCGGCGACGGACGCGCGCGTCGTGCTGCGCAAACGCGGCGCGCGCTTCTTCGTCCTGACCGCCTACCCGGTGGAACCGTGAGCCGCCACCTCGAAGGGTTCGACCCCACCGACTCCGCCGCGCGCCGGGAGCTCCTCGCGCGGGTGAATGCGGACGACCTGCCGAGTCTGGCCGGTTTTCTCGGCGGCTATCTGCACGAGGACTGGCAACTCGACTTCGGCTCGGCCGCCCAGGCGGCCTATTCCTTCATCGGCGAAGCCGACCTCGACGACGTCGAGGAGCTGGCGGCCGATTGGGAGGTGCTGGGCGAAGCGACGCGCGATCTCGAGCTCGAGGCGGTCAACCGCCTGCTGCGAGAGCGCTTCCGTTCCGGCTGGCATCTGGCGTCGAAGCTCGAGCTCGCAGCCGTGGCGCAGGAGCTCGAGCGAGCGCTGCGCGAGTAGCCCTGCGCGGCGCGGGTCGAACGCCCGCCGGAACGCCGGATGCGGTCAGGCCTGAGCGGTCGCGGTTGGGGCCGGAGCGAGGACGGCGACAGCGGGCTCCCACCAGGTCGCCCCTTCGTCGAACGCCCGGCCTTCCTCTCTGCACGGCGCGGCCACATGGTCGCGCCCAAAGGACGGCTTCCCCTTGTGACGGCCGGCGTGCAGCGGATAGAAACTCGAACAGTCGCGACAGAATCGTCCCACCACGCCGCCGCGGCGTTCCGCCGGCAGCGTCGAGGCAGGGGCCCAGGCAGGATTGTGCTGGCTCATCGGATGAGAGCGTAACGGAACGGCGCCCGCGTGCCAAGTGCAGCGGGGGCGCCGCTCCGCGCTGGTCGGCTAGCGGGCGGCGACCAGATCGGCGTGCGGGAAGAAGAAGCCGAGCTCGATCTTCGCGTTCTCCGCCGAATCCGAACCGTGGATGGCATTGCGTTCGATCGACGTACCGAAGAGCTTGCGGACGGTTCCGTCGGCGGCCTTGGCGACGTCAGTCGCGCCCATGACTTCGCGCAGGGCGGGCACCGGATCGGCGCCGTCGGCGCGCTCGAGCGCCACCGGGATGACCGGACCTTCGGTCATGAAGGTGACGAGACTGCCGAAGAACGGGCGCTCGCGGTGCACGGCGTAGAACGCCTCCGCCTGCGCCTGCGTCAGATGCAGCACCCGCAGCCCGCGGATGGTGAAGCCCTTGGCTTCGAGATGGGCGAGCACCTTGCCGGCGTTGCCGGCAGCGACGGTGTCGGGTTTGAGAATGGCGAGCGTCATGTTCATGCGTACTGCCTCCAGAGTGAAAGGACTGCGTTGTCGTCGAACACCCGCTGCCTGCCTGCGGAAGCGGGGCTAACTCTTCTTTGCCTGGGACTCGATCTCCTGCATCGCAGAAAGCACCTCGGCGGCCTGTTCGGAGGTCGCGGCCTCGAGATCGCGCCAGACCAGGAGTCCGTCGTGGAACAGGTAGGCCTGGCGCTTGGCGAAGCCCATCGTCGCCGGCACGCCGAACGCCGCGAGCACCTTCTTGTCCTTGTCGGCGAGCAGCGTGAAGGGCAGTTTGTACTTCTCCTGGAACGCCTTCTGCGCCTTCTCGTCGTCGGTCGAGACGCCGTAGACGCGAATGCCCTTGCCGGTGAGCGAGGCGTAGGAGTCGCGAAGGCTGCAGGCCTGCTTGGTGCAGCCCGGCGTGTCGGCCTTGGGATAGAAGTAGACCAGGGTCCAACCCTGGCTGCCCTCGGCTGCGGGATCGACCGCGCGGCCGTCCTGATCGTTGACCGTCACCGCCGGGAGCTTCGCCCCCAGGGCGAGCTCGTCGGCCTTGGCGCCGAAGTTGAAGAACATGAGTCCTCCCATCGCAAATGCTGCCGCTATGCCCGTCGTCGTCTGCTTCATGGCGTTCTCCTCTGGGTCACTCTACGCTGGCCGGGCCGGCGCAGGATGAGGCAGCGTCAGGCGTCCGGCCCGGGGTCATCCGAGCCCGTGGGATCGTCGACCAGCGGCTCGAGGTCCGCCTCCGGCCCGGAGAGCCGGAACACGGTTCCGACCGCCTCGAACGTTCCTTCCGGGCCGAGGAGGATCGCGCCCTCCGCCGGAATGCCGAGTCCGAAGGATCCCGTCGCCCCTTCGAGGAGCTTGCGCAGCCTGCGGTCATGTCCGGGGTCGAAGTTGGTTTCGATCACCGCTCCCGGCAGCAGACCGAGGCCGGGGATCAGCCGGCCGCCGAAGACGCTGCGCACCTCGGCGCCGCAGGCCTGCGCGGCGGCGGCGATCGCGACCACCACGCCGCCGCCCGCGAGCTTCTCTTGCAGGGCCTCCACCGCCGGCGAGCCGGCGAGTGCCTCGATCAGATGATCCGCCACGCCGCCGCCCAGATAGACCGCGGCGCAGTCACGGATCCGTTCGCAGTTCCTGCCGCGGCGCGCGTCGCGATCGCGGTAGATCGGCACGATCTCCACTTCGCGCTCGAACGCCTCCTTCATGTAGGCGGTGAAGTGCTTGCCGTAGTCGATCGAACCGGAGGCCGCCGGCACGAAGCCGATCGGCCCGGCCGGACACCTCTCGAGCCAGGCGCGATCGACCTCTTCGGTCTCGCCGAAGGTGAACTCTCCCCCGCCGAGGAGCGCCAGCCAGCCGTTCACCTTCCACTCACCTGCGGCGCCCCCTCATGCCGGTCAGGACTTCCCGAGCGCTCGCGCCACCGTGGCGCCGAGGTCGGCCGGCGACTCGCAGACATGGATGCCGGCGGCGGTCATCGCCTCCATCTTGGCGGCGGCGGTGCCCTTGCCCCCGGCGACGATCGCTCCGGCATGACCCATCCGGCGTCCCGGCGGCGCCGTCCGGCCGGCGATGAAGCCGACGACCGGGCGGTCGTAGTTGGCCTGGATCCAGGCCGCGGCCTCCTCTTCGGCACTGCCGCCGATCTCGCCGATCAGAATCACGGCGTCGGTCTCCTTGTCGTCGCGGAACGCCTTCATGACGTCGAGGAAGTTCGTACCGTTGATCGGATCGCCGCCGATGCCGACGCAGGTCGACTGGCCGAGCCCCAGACCGGTCAGCTGCCAGACCGCTTCGTAGGTGAGCGTGCCGGAGCGCGATACCACGCCCACTCGGCCCGGGCGGTGGATGTGCCCCGGCATGATGCCGATCTTCGCCTGCCCGGGGCTGATGATGCCGGGGCAGTTCGGACCGATGAGCCGGGTCTTGGGCTTGCCGGTGAGGAAGGCCTTGGCGCGGATCATGTCGTTGACCGGGATGCCCTCGGTGATCGCCACCACGAGCTCGATGCCGGCGTCGGCCGCTTCCATGATGGCGTCGGCGGCGAACGGCGGCGGCACGAAGACCATCGAGGCGTTGGCGCCGGTCGCCGCCCGGGCCTCCTCCACGGAGTCGAACACCGGGATGCCCTCGACCGTCTCCCCGCCCTTGCCGGGGGTGACGCCGGCGACGACCTGCGTGCCGTAGTCGCGGCAGCCGAGGGCGTGGAACTTGCCCTCCTTGCCGGTGATCCCCTGAACGACGAGGCGCGTTTCCTTGTTGAGCCAGATCGCCATCACGCACCTCCCTGAATCGACGCGACGACCTTCTTCGCCGCGTCGGCCATCGTATCGGCGACCAGGAAGTGGAATTCACTCTCCCGCAGAATCGCCCTGCCCTGCTCGACGTTGGTGCCCTCGAGGCGCACGACCACCGGAATCTTGACGCCACCGAGACTGCGCAGCGCCTCGACGACGCCGCTGGCGATCCGGTCGGTGCGCGCGATGCCGCCGAAGATGTTGATCAGCACCGCCTTGGTGTCGGGGTCGGCGATCAGAATGCGGAAAGCGTTGGCCACCGCCTCCTGCGAGGCCGAGCCGCCGACGTCGAGGAAGTTCGCCGGCGAGGAGCCCTCGAGCTGGATGATGTCCATGGTCGCCATCGCCAGACCGGCGCCGTTCACCATGCAGCCGATCTCGCCGTCGAGCTTGATGTAGTTGAGATTGAACTTCGACGCCTCGACCTCGAGAGCGTTCTCCTCGGCGAGGTCGCGCATGGCGACGATGTCCTTGTGGCGGAAGAGGGCGTTGTCGTCGAAGTTCATCTTGGCGTCGAGCGCCATGACCTCGCCCTGGCCGGTGATCATCAGCGGGTTGATCTCGGCGAGCGAGGCGTCGGTGTCGAGGTAGGCGGCGACGAGCGCCCCCACCAGCTTCGCGGCGCGCGCCGCCACGTCGCCTTTGAGGCCCAGACCGCGGGCGATGCGGCGCGCCTGAAACGGCACCAGGCCGATCTGCGGATCGACCGCTTCGCGATGGATCGCCTGCGGATCCTTGTGGGCGACCTCTTCGATGTCCATGCCGCCGAAGCGCGACGAGATCACCACCGGCTGGCCCGACTGGCGATCGAGGGTGACCGCGACGTAGAGCTCCTGGGCGATGTCGGCCGCCTCTTCGACGAGGACTTTGCGGACCTTCTGGCCTTCCGGCCCGGTCTGGTGGGTGACGAGCTGCATGCCGAGGATGCGGTTCGCGGCCTCGGTCGCCTCGGCAGGGCTCTTGGCGACCTTCACCCCGCCGCCCTTGCCACGCCCTCCGGCGTGAATCTGCGCCTTGACGACGCACTTGCCGCCCATCTCCTCGCAGATCGCCTTGGCGTCTGCCGGATCATCGATCACCTTCCCGCGCGGCGTCGCGACACCGTAGCGGCGGAGGATCTCCTTCGCCTGATACTCGTGGATCTTCACGTTGGGCTCCTCTGGGAAACTGCTGAACAGCGAGGCGATTCTATCCCACCGCCCGCCCTCCCAACGGCCACCCCAACGGTCAGGGCATGCGCAGGACGAGCACGGTCAGATCGTCTTCGCGTTCGGCGCCCTGGGTGAAAGTATCGAGGGCCGCGAGCACCTTGTCGCGCACCACGCTCGCGCCGTGCCCGCCGAACTTGCCGAGGACCTCCTCGAGCCGGTCGAAGCCGAAATGCTCGTCCGAGCCCTCCTTGCGGGCTTCGACGACGCCGTCACTGCACAGGAAGATGATGTCCCCGGGCTCGAGCTTGGCGGTATGGGAGTCGATATCGAGCGCCTCGCGGACGCCCAGGGGATAGGCCACCGACTCGAGACTCTCCACTTTGCCGAGCCGGGAGATGCGGTAAGGGAAGAGATGGCCGGCGCTGGCGAAGCGCATCTCGCGTCGCACCGGATCGATCAGTGCGTAGCAGAGCGTCGCCAGGAGGCGCTTGCGCGCGCTCTGGAAGACCATGCGGTTGAGCTGCGCGAAGACTGCCGCGACCTCCGGGTCGAAGGTGACCTGCACGGCGAGCGCCGATTTCGCCATCGACATCACCAGGCCCGAGGAGACGCCGTGGCCGGCAACGTCGCCGACCGCCACCGCGAGACGTCCGTCCTCGAGCGCCAGGACGTCGTAGAAGTCGCCGCCCACCTCGGTCGCCGGCAAGTAGACGTGCGAGAGCTCGACGCCGTTCAGTTGCGGCGGCAGCTGCGGCAGGATCGAGTTCTGGATGTTGCGCGCCGTTTCGAGCTCCACCCGCTGGCGTTCGCGCTGGGCGATCCGGCGGACGTGCGGCGGCACGTCTTCGTAGCGATAGACGAAGACCTGGTCCGACACCAGGTAGCGCGCCGTCAGCAGCAGCGGCACGGCGCCCGCCAGGACTCCGATCCAGCCGTGCAGCTGCAGCTGCGGGTCGGTGGCGAAGACGAACGGGAAGATGGAGAGCAGCGCCGCCGAGGTGAACGAGGCGAGCATCGTCGTCAGCAGGTCGGTCCACAGGAAGAGGACGACGGTCGCCACGCTGTTGAGGATCCAGATCGGCGCCCCCAGCGACAGCGGCAGCACGATCACCGGTGAGAAGAAGAGAAAGCTCGTCGCCAACGCCGCGATCGTCCCGCCGGCGGCTTTGCCGAGCTTGCGGACGAGCCAGGGGAGGAGAAACAGCCGTCCGAAGAGGGTCGTGTAGAGGCTGAAGATGAGGAGGAAGAGGATGATCGCCAGGCTCGGCCAGCGGGAGTGATTCCAGAACGGGCCGAACTGGAAAGCGATCGGAGCGATGCCGCCGAAACGGCCGAGCGGCACGAGGCAGGCGAAGATGGCGCCGGCGATGGCGAAGCCGGAGGCATAGCCGCGCAACGAGGCGAGCGCGACCGTTCGGTTCTTCCACTGGCGCTGAAAGAGAGCGTCGAAGGCGGCAAGCTTCCCGCCCCAGCCCTCGCGGCACAGCGACTCGCCGACCGACCAGGAGAGCAGGGAGGCGATCGCCATCGGCAGGAAGAACAGCACGACCATCTGGCCGCCCCAGACCCAGGTCGTCTGCTGTCGCGACAGGACGCCGAAGTTGTTCCCCTGGGTCGCCCCGACCGCCACCTGCATCATGAAGACCACGGCCATACCCAGAATGAGCAGCAGGATCTGGAGTCCGCGGCGGACTCCGAGCTCCCCCTCGTGGTAGCGCTTGAGGAAGATCGGCGCCACCAGCGGCAGGACGAGAAAGGTCGAGAAGAAGGCCACATTGCCCATCAGCCCGATCGGCTGCAGGAGGCGAGTCATCTCCTCCGGGTGGACGTCCTCGACGAACGAGCCGACGCCGGCGAGCACGTCGCCGGCGAAAGTGACGTCCATTCCGGACCGCAGGCGGCTGCTCAGTCCCGATTCGCGGTCGGCGAAGCGCACCACCCGGTCGGTTCGGTTATCGAGGTCCTTGTTGCGCACTTCCGGGGCAGCGAATTTCGCCAGATCGAAGCCGCGCTCGACGAGCAAGGCGCTGGCGCGGGTGAGCGCCTCCGCGTCGGTCATCGCGCCGCTGG
>JAGOCP010000151.1 GCA_017998715.1 Thermoanaerobaculia bacterium
GCGCTCTATCAGCAGGGCCGCAGCCTCGAGCTCGCGGGTGACTGGGCCCGCGCGCAGGTTCTCTTCGAGCGCGCGTTTGGTGCCGAGCCCACCGGCGAGTGGTCGGGCGCCGCGCTGCTCGCCGCCTTTCGCCTGCGCTGGCTCGCCGGCGACGGCGTCGGCGCCGAGCAGCTCCTGGCGCGCCTCGCCACGGCGCGCCTCTGGCGCACCCCCTTCGCCCGCGCGGCGGTTTTCGCTGCGGTCTCCGAGATCGAAGGCGGCGACACCGGCGAGCGCCCGGCCGCGCGTCTGCTCGCCGCCGAACGCTCCGGAGCCGCGGCGAGCGAAGAGATCGCCTACTGGCGCGGCCGGCTCGCCGAGCTGCGCAACGACGCCAGCGCAGCCGTCGGCTTCTACCTTCAGGTGCTGCGCGAACGGCCCCATCATCCGCTCGCCAGCGCAGCGCGTGGCCGGCTCCGCCGACCGGAGCTCGCGGCCGCAGCCGAGCGCATCGGCCGCCAGCGGGCGGCGGGCCGGAGCTTCGACGAGGCGTGGGCCGCCTGGGCCCTGCTGGGAGAGAACCAGTCCTCGGGGGCCGCGGCGCGGGAGCGAGGCCTCGCCGCGCTGCGGACGCAGCCGGGGCTCGCCGCCTGGGTCGAGTGGCAACCGGTTCCGGTCGCCTCCTGGCCGCTCTGGACAGGCCCCCTTCTGCAGCCGGAAGAGCGCCTCCTCGCGCTCGGCCAATGGCGCGAGGGCGGCGCCGTCCAGGCGCGCTACTTCCCGGCGCAGCAACAGCCTCTCGCCTTCACCCTGGCGCACGAGCTCGAGTCCGCAGGCGCGACCGACCGCGCCATCGACGTCGCCGAACGCCTGTTCTCCGGCCGTCCCAGCCGGATACCGTTCGACTGGGTCTCACCCGCCTTGCGCCGGTTGCTCTATCCGCTGCCCTATCGCGATCGCCTGCGCCAGGTCGTGGGCGGCGAGGCCGACAACCTCTTCCTCCTCGCCGCCGTCATGCGGGAGGAGAGCCGTTTCCAGCCGGAAGCGGTCTCTGCCGCCGCGGCGCGCGGTCTGGCGCAGCTCGTTCTGCCGACCGCCCGGCGCCTGGCCGCGAACCTCGGCTGGAAGGGGCTCCGCGCCGAAGACCTGCACCGGCCCGACATTTCGATCGCCCTCGGCGGGGCCTACCTGACCGAGCTCGAGCGCCGCTTCGGCGCCGGCGCCAACGCCCGGCCGATGATCGTCGCGGCGTACAACGCCGGTGAGGACCAGGCAGCCCTCTGGCGGCGCTACTGCCAGACGGAAGAGCCCGAGGAGTACCTGGCGAAGGTCGGCTTTCGCGAGACCCGCGCCTACCTCGTCCGGGTGCTCGAAAGCCGCTCCCAGTACGCCGCCCTCTACAGCAACTAGCCCGACGCCCGGTCGACGGCTGTCGGGCCGGGTTCGCCGCCGACGAAGGGGGGACGAAGAGGGACTTGCCTCCGGTTTTGGGCATGGTAACCTTGAGGCCGATGCCCAGCGAGCAGGTCGAGGCCAAGGAGGCCGCCTCTCTTCCGGTGACCGTCGAGCCGGTGCGCGTGCTCGTCCCGTCGCAGATCGGTCATCTCGGAGTGGAGTTCTACGGCCTGGCGATCGGCCGTATCCTGGTGGCCCCGAACAGTGCCACGGCCCGCAACTTCCATCCCCTCGCGGCTTTCGAAGATTCGGAGTTCCTCGACGAGGTCTTCGGACGGCTGTCGGAGTACTTCGCCGGCGCGCGGCGGGCGCTCGAGCTCGACTTCGATCTCGCGCCCTCCGGGGTCGACTCGTTCTCGCGCCGGGTGCTCAAAGAGGCTCTGCGCACGCCGTACGGCAAGACCCGCACCTACAAGGACATCGCCGACGCCTCGGGGCGCCCGGAGGCCTATCGCCAGGTGCTGTCGATCCTGCTCGACAACCCGATCCCGCTGATCATCCCCTGCCACCGCATCATCCCCACCAAGGAGGGCAGCGGCAATTGGGTCGGCGGCGCCTCGCGCAAGCGCTGGCTGCTGCGCATGGAGCGCGAGAGCTCCAGTCAAACGCTTTAGAACGACCTCCGGCCCGATCGGGCCCGGTGCCGCCGCTTCCTTTCAGCCGATCCGCGCCCGCCGCGAGCGCCGCGACGACGGCGATTCCCAGCAAGCGCAGCGTCTCATCCGCGCCTTCCTGGTACGCCGGCGATCGCGTGGTACAGCTCTTCGAGACGGGCGGCGATCGCGCTCCAGGAGTAGTGAACGTCGACCTCGGCCCGGCCTGCCTCGGCGAGCTCGCGCCGCTTCCCCGCATCCCGAACCAGGCGGCCCACCGCGAGCGCGAGCTCCGCCGGAACGCCCGGCGTGACCAGCATCCCCGTGCGCTCCGGCGCGATGAGCTCGGCCAGACCTCCGACGCGCGAAGCGACGACCGGCAGACCGCAGGACCAGGCCTCTAGCACCACGATGCCGAACGGTTCGTGACGCGAGGGCAGCACGAAGACGTCGGCGGCGCGATACAGATCGGCGAGCTCGGGGCTCTCCGGGACCACTGAACCGAGCAGATGCAACCGGCCCGCGACGCCCAGCAGGTGGGCGCGTGCCACGATTTCGGCGTCGTACCCCGGCACGGTGACCGGACCTGCGAGCGCAGCGTGGGCTCCGGGCAGCGCCGCCAGCAGATCGACAATCGCGAGCTGGTCTTCCTGCGGGTCGACGCGCGCCACGGTAAGCAGCAGCGGTTCGTCGGCAGTCAAGCCGAGCCGCGCCCGGCCGCGAGCGCGGTCGCCGCCCGCGAAGCGCGCCGCGTCGACGCCGTTCGGCAGACGCTCGATGCGCGTCCCCGGCAAAGCCGCCACAGCCCGGACACGTTCAGCCTCCGACGGCACCAGCACGAGGTCTGCGTCACGCAGGAAGCCGCGGCTGCCGAGGAGCGCCGCCGGGACCTTGCCCCAGTCGAGCGTCCGCCGCGCCGGCGCCTTTATCTCGCGAAGCTCCGCCTCGGGTGCGTCGAAAGCGCCGCCGTGCAGCTGGACGACGTACGGCACCCCCAGGCGGCGCGCCGCGAAGCGCACCTGCCCGGCCAGACGTTGCATGGTGTGACAGTGCAGGATGTTCGGTCGCGGCGCCGCGAGCATGGCGCGCAGGAGCCCCGGCGAGAGCGGATTTCCCCCCTTGGCGTCGAGCGCCCGCCGGCCGGCGCGCGACAGCGGAAAGCGACCGTAGGTGTAGCCGAATCGGCGTACCGGAACGCCCAGCACTTCGTCGCGGCCCGGGCGCGAGAAGGCCGCCGTGGCGAGCAGCTCCGCGTCGTGCCCGGCGGCGCGCTGGGCGCGGGCGAGCGCCGCCACCACCGCCTCGGTCCCGCCCCAGGCGGTCGGCGTGAAGCGGCGGGCGACGTGCAGGACCCTCACCGCGCCACCTCCAGCGCCAGGAGCACCCAGCGTCGACCCGGATACGCCGCGCTGCGCAGCCGGTAGCGCTCCTCGGTGCCGAGCACTTCGGCGCGGCGAACGCCGAGCACCATGAACGGCAGCGTCGCAGCCAAGCCGTCGGCGAGGCTCCAGGAGGGCGCGCCGGGCGTCGGATCAGGCGCGGGCATCGACTTCCTGGAGCGGCATCGCCTTCAGGGTAGCACCGGGTCGGCCTACTCCTCGTCGAGCTCGATGTCGACGCTGACCTCTTCGCCGGCGGTCACCGAGAAGGTTTGCGTCTCGGAGCGTCGGCCCGGACGGACGACCTCGATGCGGTGCTGGCCGGGATCGACGATCAGCCCCGAGCGCAGCCGGGCAAGCTCGCGGCCGGTGCCGAGGAATCGCCCGTCGAGGTAGACCGAGGCGTCGCCCGGCTCGATCTCGAGCTTGAGGCTCCCCGGTTCACCGCGCGCGTCGAGCCGCTCCGGGTCCGCATCTTCGCCCGCCACGGCGCCGGAATCCGGCGCACCCGCACCGCGACCTTGCGCCTCCTCATAGGCCCGCGCCTCCGCCTCGTTTTCGCGATCACGGCGCAGGCGCTCCTCGCGATTCACGTTCTGCTTCGAGACCAGGTCCTGCGGCAGCGTCTCCTTGCCCGGGACCATCGAGTCTTCGACGTCGATCACCAGGCCGCCGTAGATCGAGTACTGGCGGGAGATGGTCTGGAAGCCCGGCGCGAAGATCACGACGTCGTAGGTCCCCTTGTCCAGCCAGAGGAAGTTCGGATAGCCGTCGAAATCGTCTGCGACACCAACCAGGTTTCCGTCGACGTAGATCTGCGCCCCTTCCGGGCTCACGTCGAGATCGAGCGCACCGTAGGCCGCCCCGGCGGCCGGATAGACCGAGGTGTAACCCCATGCCGGAGGGCCGTACCAGCCTGAGCCGCCGTAGTAACCGTAGCCGGGGTAGCCCCAGCCGTAGGCGCCGACTCCGATGTAGCCGCCGTAATAGCCGCCGGAGTGGCCGCGGTAGTGACCACGATAGCCACTGCCGCCATGCCCGTGCGAACTGCCGCCACCGCTGTGCCCGCCACCGCCGCGGTGGCCGGAGCCAGTGGAGCCTCCGGAGCCGCCGCCGTGCCCACCGCTCGTCTGCGCCATCAGCGCCGTCGTCGACAGCGCGAGCGTCGCCACCAGCGCCATCCCCAGGATCTTGCGTCCGTTTCGATTGTTCATGATCCGATCCTCTCCATTTCTTCTGCCGGCTCTTCGCGCCAGGCGCGATGCAGTCCCCGGAGGTAGTGATAGCGAAGAGCCTCTTCCCAGGTTCCGGGCAGACTCACCGGAAAGAACTGCAAAGCCCGGACCAGGCACTCCCGCGCGAGGTGGGAACGCCGGGGCGGCAGCGCCGGCGGGCCTTGCGGACCGAGTCCGAGGAAGCCGGCGAGCTCCGGATGCTTGCGCGCAAAACGCACGGCGCTCGCTCCGGCGCGCTCCTGGCGCTGCCCGAAGCGGCGAAAATCGGTCGGATGGTCGTGCAGCAGACGCGCCCGCGGTTCGTAGACCAGGCGGAGACCCCGCCGCTCGAGGCGGTACGAGGCTTCGATGTCCTCCCATGCCGGGTCCGGGAAGCTCTCGTCGAAGGGCTCGGCGAGCAGCCACTCCCGCGCCAGCGAGAGATTCGAGGTGTAGAAGAAGTTGAACGGAACGCGCTCGGGGTCGGTGATGAGCGCGTAGCCGAACTGCAGGCCGTACTCGTTGATGTAGCGCAGGAACGGCGTCAGGCGCATCCGGGGATGCCAAGCGGTGTAACCGAGCACCGCCACCCCGGCCCCGTCTGCCGGAGTCGTCGACTGGCGGTGACGGGCGGCATGGCGGGCGAGCCAATCGCCCTCCGGTACCGTGTCGTCACCGAGAAAAGCGATCCGGGCGCCGGCGGCCACCTCGACGCCGCGGTTGCGCGCCGCTGCCGGACCGCGATTCTGCTGCCGCAGCTGCCGCAACGGGCGCCCAGCCGTGCGTTGGCCGAGCCACTCGAAGGTGCCGTCGGTCGAGCCGTCGTCTACCACCACGATCTCGAACGGCGGAGCCTCCTCCTGTGTGTCGAGCGCCGCCAGCACTTCGGCGAGGACGCGGCGTCGATTGAACGTCGGGATGACGACCGAGAACTCGAGCGTCAACGGCGGCCCTCCGCGGGCAGCTCCATCACTTCGGCAAGGGTGGCGCGGGTCAGCACCGGACTCTCGGGCAGGAGGCTGGTGAAACCGGGACTGGAAAACAGCGCCTCGTCGCCGAGGTAGGTCGGAATCAGGTAGAGCGGAAAACGCTCGCAGAGCTCACGCTCGGAGCGCTTCCGGCGCCGGCGCGCCGCGGCGCGCGCTGCCGCGGCGCCGTCGAGCAGACCGAGGAAGTGGCTGGCGGCGCGCAGGTGCGCGAGCGCCTGCGGGTGTGCGGCCGCGAATCCTCCTGCGGCGGCGATGCGGCGCAGCCGGCGCGAGACCCGATGCCAGGCGCGGCGCACGAACTCTGCCGGCCCGAGGCGCCGCCATTTGTCGAGCCAGGATTGGCCGCGATTCTCAGCGCCACCCGACCCGTCGCGGCCGACCACCTGCCCGGTGAACGGATCGTGCCGCAGGAGCTCCGCCGCGCCGGGGTTGCCGGCGACGACGATCGTTTCGAGGCGCGCCAGAAAGGTGACCAGGATCGCCGGCATGAGCTTCGGCCAGAGCTCGTCGTCGAGGTTCTTCCAGGCGGTGAGGAGAGCGTTGCGCTCGAAGAGCGAGCCGCGCAGAAACGGTCCGACGCGGTCGCTGGTGGCCGAGGCGCGGTGGCGGGCCACCGCGGCAGGAGCTGCCACGATGCGTTCGCCGCCGGCCCACAGGCGCCAGCCGAGATCGACATCCTCGAGGTAAGCGAAGAATGTCGCGTCGAAACCGCCGGCGTCGAGAAAGGAGCGCCGCCGCACCAGCATGTTGGCGCCGCAGGCAAACGGCAACTCTTCGCCCGTCGCCGGCATCCGCGCCGCCGCCACCGGCCGGCGATGGTCGAGCTGGAAGGCGTGCCCGTCGAAGGTCCGGATTCCATAGCCGAAGTCGAGCCGCTCGCCCTCCCAGTCCAGCAGGCGCCCGGCGATCGCCGCGACGTCGGGAGCGGCGGACGAAGCCGCCTCGGCGAACGCCGCCAGCCAGTCGGGCTCCGGCAGGGTGTCGTTGTTGAGCAGAACGAGATCGTCGCCCTCGGCGAGCGCCGCGAGCCGGTTGTTGGCTTCGGCGAAGCCGAGATTCGTCGGGCTCTCGATCAGCCGGACCCAGGGATGGCGGGCCCGCACCCAGGCGGCGGTGCCGTCACGCGAACCGTTGTCGAGCAGCAGCAGCTCCCAGGGGCAGCCCGGATCGCGCTGCGCCTGGACGGCGGGCAGGCAGGTCTCGAGATGCTCCCTGCCGTTCCAGCTCACGACGAGAATCGATAGTTTGCGCGCCGCGGCGGCCATCGATCAGCCCTGGTCCCGTCTGCCGCGCAGGCGCTCGACCCAGCGGTGCAGCCGCCAGGCACGCGTCCCTTCCATCTCGCGGATCTGCCCGTTCAGCCGCTCGATCTCGGCGTAGGTCCGGCGGACGGTCGCGACGAGCTCCGGCACGCTCCCTCCCACCGCGGCCGCCAGGGTCGCGAGGTCCTGCGCCGCGAAATCGGCCGCCGTCAACCGGCGATAGCCCTCCGCCAGCTCGACCTCGGGGGCCAGCGTATGGGTGCGGAACTGGCGCAGGCCGAGAGCGGCGCGCAGGTAGGGGTGGCGCTCTTCCTGCGAAGCGTAGATCGCCATCGCGCGCTCGAGGGTCGCTCGGCAGTCGCTGACGTCGACGAGGTGATCGGGGTAGCCCGGGTGGTTGACCTCGTAGAGCCAGACTTCGAGCCCTTGCCGCACCCCGGCGAGCGCGGCGTCGCGGGCCGACAGCACGTCGTGAAGCGCGGCGAAAGCAGCCCGGTGGTCTTCGGAGACTTCGAGCGGCGACGGCACGAGCACGAGGCCCGGACGCCGGGCGAGCAACTGCCGGCGGATGGCGTCGGCGGCAGCGCTGCGTCCTTCGACGAGCGCTCCGTCGCGAAGGCCGGCGAACTCGGTGCCGGCACAGCCCAGGAGCCGCGCCACCTCTTCCGCTTCGTCGCGGCGCCTTGCGGCGTAGCTCGCGCGATCGGCGATCTCCTCGATGCCGCCGGAGCCGTCGGTGAGAAAGAGCACGTGCACCGGCGCTCCGGCCGCGGCCAGCTTCGAGACCAGGCCGCCGCAGCCCAGAACCTCGTCGTCGAAGTGCGGCGCCAGGACGAGTGTCCCCACCGCGGTGACGGCGCTCGTCGCGCCAGGGGGCAGCGGCTGGTGGATCAAGAGACCCGGCCGTGTCCGGCCGGCTCGCGGCGATGAATCCAGCGGATGCGCAGGATGTCGGCGAGCATCCGCGCTGAGTCGCGCAGCGCATGGACGCTCGACGCCGGCGAGTCGATCCAGGTCACGCCGACCTCCGTGACGGCGAAACCACGCCTGCGGGCGAGCCAGATGAGCTCGACGTCGTAGGCGAAGCGGTCGACGCGCAGGTGGCCGAACAGCTGGCGCGCGACCTCGCCGCGCAAGAGCTTGAAGCCGCACTGGGTGTCGCGGATTCCGCCGACGGCGACCGCGCGTACCACCAGGTTGAACATCCGACCCATGAGCTCGCGATAGCGCGGCTGCCGCCGCTCGATCTTCGAGTCGACGAGGCCGCGGCTGCCGAGGACCAGCGCGGCGTCCGCCAGGTGCGGCCGCAGGCGTGCATACTCCTCGATCGGGGTCGACAGGTCGGCGTCGCACAGCAGCACTTCGGCGCCACGGCTGGCCAGGACTCCGGCGCGCAGCGCCGCCCCCTTGCCGCGATTCGCCGGCAGGCGGATCCAGCGCAGCCACGGCACTCCCTGGAGATCGCGAAGCGCCGCGATCTCACCCGTGCCGTCGGTGCTGCCGTCATCGACGACCACGACCTCCGCGCCGCCCGGAAGCTCGCGCGCGAAGACGGCGAGCCGGTCAAGTGTCGGGCCGAGCCGCGCAGCCTCGTTGAACGCGGGGACGACGACGGAGAGCTGCGGCACCATGGCCGGATTGTATGGCCTCAGGGCGTCCTCCTGCAGGCCGGACGCGCGAGCCGCGGCGGCCG